>DAIRGH010000065.1:0-16819 GCA_036794585.1 Solirubrobacterales bacterium
GGCGATCCGCTCGGGGTCGGCGCCGCGCCGCGCCGCCTCGGTGCAGGCCCAGCGAAAGCCGGCCATGGCGTCGTCGACGGCGGCGGGAAACCTGTGCTCGGGTCCGAGCCGGTAGTCGATCGCCAGCACCAGCGCCGGAACCTTGCGGGCGAAGAACCGGCACGGCTGGTCGTGGGTGTCGAGGTCGCCGATCACGTGACCGCCGCCGTGGAGAAAGACGATCAGCGGCGCCGGCTCGGCGATCCCGAACGGAACGTAGAGGCGGGCGCGCAGCAGGCCGTCGGCGGTCGGGATCTCGACCTCCTCGGTGCGCTCGACCTCGATCAGCGGCCCGGAGAAGACGCGCGCGTCGCGCCGGCGCTGCGCGCGCTTCTCGGCCACCGGCATCAGCTCGGAACCTCCGAGCAGTCTCTCGAGCCGGACCGCGAGCTGGACCTGGGGATGGATCTCCTGGCCGTCGATGCGCGCCGGACGCCCTCCGAGCACGCGCAGCACGGGCGCCGGCAGCTTCGGCACCGTCCAGACGATCCCCTTTTCGAGCCGCTCTCGAAGCTCCGCCATCAACCTCGCTCGACGGCCCGGGCGATCTTGGCGGCGAACTCGTCGACCTCGCCGGGCTCGGTGTCCCAGGCGCACATCCAGCGGACCTCGTCGGCGGCGGCGTCCCAGACGTAGAACGGATGCTCGCCGGGAAGCTCGTCGAGCAGACGGTCGATCGCCGGGCGCGCGAGCCGCGCGAACACGGCGTTCGCCTCGACGGGGTGGGTGATCTCGACCCCGTCGATCGCCTCGACCGCGAGCGCCAGCCGCGCCGCCATCGCGTTCGCGTGGCGGGCGTTGTCGAGCCACAGCTCGCCCTCGAGCAGGGCGTGGAACTGCGCCGAGACGAAGCGCATCTTCGAGGCGAGTTGGCCGAGCTGCTTGCGGGTTAGGGCGAAGCCCTCGGCGAGCTCGCCGCGACAAAAGACGACCGCGTCGCCCACCGCGAGGCCGTTCTTGGTGCCGCCGAAGGAAACCGCGTCGACGCCAACGTCGGTGGTGAGCGCGGCCAGCGAGGCATCGAGCGCGGCGGCGGCGTTGGCGAGCCGGGCGCCGTCGACGTGCAGGTACATGCCCAGCTCGTGGGCGGCATCGGCGATCGCCCGGGTCTCCTCCGCCGTGTAGACGGTGCCCAGCTCGGTTGCCTGTGTGATCGAGACCAGCCGCGGCTGGACCCGGTGCTCGTCGCCGCGATCGGCTTCCCAGCGCCGGACGTCGTCCGGGGTGAGCTTGCCGTGCTCGGTGGCGACGGTGAGCAGCTTGGTGCCGATCAGCCGCTCAGGGGCGCCGCACTCGTCGGTGTGCATGTGCGCGGTCTCGGTGCAGATCACCGCCTCCTGGGGGCCCGTGAGGGTGTCGATCGCGGCCAGGTTGGCGCCGGTGCCGTTGAAGACGCAGAAGCCGCGGGCGCCGGCGCCGAAGTGGCGGCGCCAGAGCTCGTCCAGGCGGCCCGTGTGGTCGTCGTAGCCGTAGGAGCCGGCGTGGCCGGAGTTGGCGGCGGCGATCGCCTCCAGCACCGCCGGGTGAACGCCGGCGTGGTTGTCGGAGGCGAAGTCGCCCGCCGGCGCGGGGTCGCTCACGGATATAGGGGCAGCCGCTTGCCGTTCATCTTGCGCGCCGCGTCGGAGCAGACGAACGCGATCGCCTCGGCGATCTCCTCGGCCGAGGTGAAGGTCTTGAAGGGCTTGCCGGGGCTCTCCTCGCGCATCTGGGGAGTGAGGATGGCGTTGACGACGACGATGTTGGCGGTGGCCGCCGATCCGGCCTCGCGGAAATGATCGGCGAGCGCGAGGGTCCAGGCCTCGGCGGCGGCCTTGGCCGCGCCGTAGGCGGCGTTGGTGGCGCCGGGTGCCTGCGCCTGCGAGGAGGAGACGAGCACGAAGCGCCCATGCTCGGAGGCAGCCAGCGCGTCGGCGAAGCCCCGAGTCGAGTGGATCACGGTGCGGACGAGCAGATCGTGCAGCCACTCGTAGTCGGCAAGCGGCGCCGTGGTCAGCGGCTCTCCCCCGCGCCAGCCGCCGACCAGGTGAAGCAGGCAATCGACCGGCGCGAGGCTCTCGGCGATCGCCTTCGGCCAGCCGATCGCGGCGGCTTCGTCGAGCAGGTCTACGACCTGGGCATCGATGCGGTCCTCAGGCAGCCCGAGGTCGGCGACGAGGGCGTCGAGGCGCTCCTGGACCACATCGGTGAGCGCCAGGCTGGCGCCCGCCTCGGCGAGCCGGGCGCAGACCACAGGCCCGAGCCCGCCGGCGGCGCCGGCGACCGCGATCACGCGTCCTTCGAGGGAGCTCATCGCCGCGAGGCTATAGCCGCGGGCGTTCGCGCGCGGGGACCAGCAGCCACGCGAGGAACACGGCGCCGCAGCCGCCGAGGGTGCCGAAGAAAATGTCTGCCGCCGAATCCCGCCAGTACGGATCCAGCGCCGTCGTCAGCACCCGGTCGCCCAGGTACTCGCCGATCTCCCAGAGGATCGTCAGCCCGAAGACGGTGGCGAGCGCGGCCGCCGCCCACAGCGGCCACGCGATGCGCGTGCGGAGATACTCGGCCAGCGCCCATCCCACCAGCGCGCCGCCGGCGCAATGGGCGAGGGCGGAGGTCTTGCGCGAGCTCGCCGGCGGGTCGATCCAGACCATCCACAGGATCACCACCAGCCCGAGCGCCAGCGGGACCAGGGCGCGATTGGAGAAGCCCGCGACCCGCGCCGCGAGCAGGCCGCAGAAGACGAGCCCGCACATGATCAGCGCGGCGCCGTTGCGGGCACCGAAGAACGCTGCAGAGAGCAGCGCCAGCGCCCCGAGGGCGAAGGCGAACAGGTCGATGCGCAGCCGGTTTACGTCCATACCGAAAGCGTAGGGCCCGGGGTCAGCGGGTCAACGTGTGCTCGAGCTTCGGCTTGAGCTGGGAGTAGAAGAGGCTGAGCGGGAACTCGTCGTCCTTGACCAGGTCGACGAGCTCCTTCGGCTCTGAGACGTCGGGCAGCTCGCGGCGGTCCTTCGCCCACACCGACCCCTCGGCCGGCGGCACGTACCCGGCGACCAGGTCGTGGGCGGCGATCCACTGGGAGAGCTTAGAGCGGTCGATGCCAGAGTGATAGAGCTCGGCGACGCGCTCGCGTAGGCGCTCGACCCCGGCGGCGACCGTGTTCCAGTCGATCGTCAACCGGCTGTCGGTCCAGTGCAGGTAGCCCTCGCGGTGCAGGAAGGCGAACAGGAGCTGGCCGCCGAGTCCGTCGTAGTTGCGCACCCGCGAGCCGGTGATCGGGAAGCGGAACAGGCGGTCGAAGAGGATCGCGTACTGCACGTGGCGGGCGAAGGCGAAGCCCTCGGCCTCGAGCTTGACCGCCTCGCCGAACGCGGTCAGGTCACAGCGCAGTTCCTCGAGCGCGTACATCCAGTACGGACTGCGCTGGCGGATCATGAACGGGTCGAAGGGCAGGTCGCCGCGCATGTGGGTGCGGTCGTGGACGAGGTCCCAGAGCATGTAGGCGCTCTCCGAGAGCTCGGCCGAAGCGAGCATGCAGGCGGCGTCGGGGGGCAGGTTGAGGTGCAGCGTCTCGGCGGCGGCCCCGGCGACTCGGCGCAGGCGCTCGGCCTCGCGGTCGCAGAAGATCGCGCCGAAGTGAAACTCCTGCGGCGGCTCGGCGGTGGAGAAGGTCTCGGGGAAGAGCACCGCGCACTCGGAGTCGTATCCCTCGGTGTAGTCGACGAAGGTGACCGGCAGGTACTTGGCGTTGTCGTAGCGGGTGCGCTCGAGATCGGCCAGCCACTCGGGCCAGGGAACGCGGACGATCAGCGCCTCGAAGCAGGTGTCTGTCGAGGCGTTCTGCTTGTACATCGGAAACACGCAGAGATGCTCGATGCCGTCGCGGCGCTCGCTCTCGGGGCGGAAGGCCTCGAGCGAGCGGCCGAAGTCGGGCTTTCCAAAGCCGGCGTCGGCCCAGGCGAGCAGCTCGGCCGAGAGCGCGTCGATGTAATCGTGCTGGTGTGTGAAGCGGGGCTTGAGCGCCTGCGCCGACTCGGCCGCCGCGGCGACGAGGTTGCGCAGCTTCTCGGGGTCGTGGACGGCCGTGTCCACCGAGCCGTCGGGCGCCTGGGAGAGGCGAAGCTCGGAGACGGCCGCCTTGAGCCGCAGCCACGCCGGGTCGGCGGCGGCCTCGGAGGGAGCACGGTCGCCGGCGCCGGCGAAGGCGGGCTGTGAGGCCCAGTAGACGAGGTTGAGCCACAGCGCCTCGTGATCCAGCTCGCCGATGCAGTCGTCGCCGAACAGGTCGGAGTCGGCGAGCACGACCACCCGGCCGGCGCCGTGCGAGGCGATCGCCGCCAGCGCGGCGTTGGGCACCGAAGCAGTCGCCTGGGCGCGGGCGATCACGCGGGCACCGTTGTCGGCGCGCAGCGCCCCGGCGCGGTAGAAGCAGGCGGCGCGCACCCGGGCGAGCACGTCGTCGGCCTCAGCGTCGAGCTGCGCCAGCACCCACGAGGGCGCGTTGCCGTGATGGTGCTCGTAGTCCTGGACGGTGGCGTTCTCGATCTCGATTCCGAAGCGTCCGATCAGGTC
Source organism: Solirubrobacterales bacterium (assembly GCA_036794585.1). GTDB lineage: Bacteria > Actinomycetota > Thermoleophilia > Solirubrobacterales > 70-9 > WHSW01. Next base: position 4,594 of record DAIRGH010000065.1, read on the forward strand.
GTTGAGGTTGTTGCCGTACTTCTCCTGCTCGGTCTCGCCGAGCACGACCAGGCCGCCGCCATCGCGGACGAAGGACTCGATCGCATCGAGCTCGGGCTCGGAGAGCAGCGGCGAGCCGCCGTCGACGGTCGCCTCCCACTTCGGCTCGGAGGGATGGGCGATTACGAGCACGGATGCCTGCGAAAGGACGTCGGCGGTCAGCGGACCCTCGGTGTGAGCGGCGACCTCGAACTCGCGTGCGGCGAGCGTCGCGGCGGCGCGGGCGAGCGAGGAGTCGGCGGGATGCGACGGCTGGATCGCGGCGGCGATGTCGGCCCGGATCGTCCACGCCTCGGAGTGCGACTCGTCGAACAGAACGCGGGCTGACTTCGGCGGCGCCGGCATGCGCTCAAAGGTAGAGCGGGCCGCAGATAGCGTCAATGACGATTTCTACGAGTCTGTCCGCAATAATCTTGCGTGTGGACGCCACTGACCGCAGGATTCTTTCGCTGCTGATGGAGGACGGCCGGCGCACCTACGACGACATCGGCCGCCGGGTGAAGCTCTCGGCGCCGTCGGTGAAGCGGAGGGTCGACCGGCTGCGCGCAGCCGGCGCGCTGCGCGGCTTCACCGCGATCGTCGACCACTCGGCGCTCGGCTGGGGCACCGAGGCGTTGGTCGAGCTCTTCTACCGGCCGGGGACGACGCTGGACGAAGTGACGCGGACGCTGCGCGACCATCCCGAGGTGGTCGAGGCGTGGAGCGTCACCGGCGAGGCCGACGCGATCGCGCGGGTGCGGACCGAAGACAACGCCGACCTCGAGCGGCTGATCATCGACCTGCAGCGAAACGGGCTGGTCGCGCGCACCCGCTCGCAGGTCGTGCTCTCGCGTCTGGTCCATCACGGCGACTGACGCCTGCGGCGGCGGTCAGATCCGAACGGTGGCGGCGAAGCGCGCCGCCTCGACGTCCTCGTGGAGGACGAACTCGGAGAGCTTTCCGCGTTCGACGCGGGCGAGGAAGACGGCTGAGAAGCGCTCGGCGTCGGCGTCGACGCGCAGGAGGGTCTCGACGAGGACGAAGTCGTGACCGATCTCGGTGAGGTGGTAGGTCTCGAAGAGGACGCCCGGGTAGTGGTCGTCGATGCTGGCCAGGTGGCGGGCGAGGGCGTCGATGCCCTCGAGGGAATGCATTTCGCCCGTGAGGTGCTGGGTAAAGCGGATGTCGGGGTGGATGAGCGCGAGGATGCTGGCGAGATCGCGGCGGTTGTAGGCGTCGAGGATGAACTGGACGACCTCGTAGGGGCGCTCGCCGCGTCCGGGGCCGCTGAGCGAGCGGAGAGCGTCGGCCTCGGTGCGGAAGTAGACGACGGCGGTGACGCGGCCGTCGGCGACGTGATAGAGCCAGGCGCCGGGGACGGCCTCGGCCTCGCCGCGCACGGTGGTGCGGTGCTGCAGGCCGGTGACGAGGACGTAGTGGGAGTCGTCGAGCTCGCGGATCGAGTGGACGACGAAGTCGGAGCTCGTGTAGTGGCGGGCGAAGTCGCGGATCCAGTCGCTGACGCCCCGATGGCCGATGTAGATGCGCCCGGAGTCGCGCTGCGAGAACGAGTGCTCGGCGAGCAGCTCGAGCACGGTGGCGAAGTCCTGCTCGACTTCAGCGCTGATCAGTCGTTCGACCGTCTCCCTGGCTGACACTGGTACCCCTCCAAACCTCCGAGACCCCTGCCTCCCTGCACCCTATGTTCCCCGAATGGCAGTGTGGCTAACATCGCGTGAACGGGGTGTCCATCCCGGCGATTGACAGGGGTAGTAGCGTGCGTCACCAGTGAGGAGAGAGAGGTCCAGCAAAGGGGGGCTGGTCTCGCGATCTGGGATCGCGCTCATCGCCGCACTGGTCGTGATCGCCGGCGCCATCGCGATCGCCGGGGGAGCCGCTTCGTTCGAGGACAACGAGGCCGGTGAGCTGCGCGAGAACGCGCTGCGCGAGATCGCCAAGGAGGGCCTGGAGAAGCGCGAGGCGGCCTTCATCCACGAGGGCGAGGCCGAGAGCGGTGAGGCCGAGCGCGGCGAGGGCCCGAACAGCCCGGCGGCGCAGGCGGTGGCCGACCGCGCCTATCCGCGCACCTACGTGGACGACAGGCTCGCGATCCAGACCCGCAAGTCGTTCAACCGGCTTCCTGCAGAGCCGGAGCGCGAGTCGTTCCGCGGTCGCGTCGCCTACCGGCAGGCCGTCGCCACCGATGCAGACTGGGTCGAGCTCGGGCCGTTTCATCCGAACGTCCCCGCCGAGCCGTCGCAGTTCTTCGACCCCGACACGCTGACCGGGCCGACGGCGCAGGAGACCGGGCGGCTGACCGACCTTGTGATCGACCCGGCGTGTGCGCCCGGAAACTGCAGGATGTGGGCGGCCGCCGCCGGCGGCGGGATCTGGCGCACCAACGACGCGCTTGCCGCCAACGTCGTGTGGATCGCGCCCCCCGACAACCTGCCGACGACCGCGTTCGGCTCGCTGTACTTCGACGCGCCGCGCAACATCCTGTACGCGGGGTCGGGCGAGCCCAACGGCTCCAGCGATTCCGAGGCCGGGCTCGGCCTGTTCAAGTCGACCGACTTCGGCGCCAGCTGGTCCCTGGTCCCCGGCAGCGACGACGTGGCGATCAACCGCGCGATCTCTTCGATCGCGGTCTCGCCCACGGATGCGAACACGATCTACATCGGCACCGCGCTCGCCCGCCACGGCTCCTCGGCGGTCAACGGCGGGCGGCGCACGCCGCCAGGGACGCCGCCGCTCGGCGTCTACCGCTCGACCGACGGCGGGCAGACGTTCACGTTGCAGCAGGACCTGGCGGACAAGGCGACCGCCGACCCGACCGACCCGGCCACCGGCCTGGACTTCTTCGCCGGCGGGATCTCGGAGATGAAGGTCGACCCGAACAACCCGAACATGCTTTACGCGGCGGTGTTCGGCTACGGGCTCTGGCGGGCAGATCAGTCGGGCGCCAACCCGACGTGGTCGCAGGTCTTCCACACGATGAACCAGAACCTGTTCGTCGCCGGGCAGTTCGTGCTGGGCGACTCGACCGGCACCGAGGTCGACTTCGACTTCGTCGATCTCGGCGCCAACACGCGGATCTTCGTGGGCGATGCTTCCGATGACTGGGCGATCGACGGCGACGACCTGACCCCGGCGCCGCGGGCATGGCGCAACAACAACGCGGCCGCGATCACGGGTGACCCCGACGGCGTGCTACCGCCGACCGACCCGATGGGCGACACGTTCAACACCGCCCAGGGATGGGTGGAAATGTCGAGCTCGGACCCGGCCGACAACGGCTTCGGCGTCTACAACTGGTGCCAGAACGGGCAGTGCAGCTACGACAGCCTCGTGACGCACCCGCCGGGCTCCGGGCCGGGCGAGGTCTGGTTCGCGGGCTCGATGAACTACGACGAGCTCAAGGTCTACAACCGCTACGGGCTCGGGGTGCCGCCGCGCTCGAACGGGCGGGGCGTGATCCGCTCGACCAACGCCGACGTCGCCAACCCGGCGGTGAACGCGAACTGGCGCGACATGACCGCGGTCCTGGCCGATCCGAACGACGACTGGGACGTGCAGGACGGCATCCACCCCGACCTCCGCGTCGCGGTGTTCGCCAACAACGGCACCACCGCCTTCATCGGCGGCGACGGCGGTGTGGTGCGCATCGACCTCTCCTCGACCCGCAACCAGTCGGCCTCGTGCGCGCAGCGGCTGTGGGACTACGACGGCGACGGCGCCGACGACGACCCGCTCGAGCCCGACGACCTGGCGCTTTGCCAGATGCTGCTCACCGCGGTGCCGAACGCGATCCAGCCGATCAACGACGGCCTGCGCACGATCCAGTTCCAGTCGCTGTCGGTGCATCCCACCGACGCCGAGAACCAGGTCTTCGGCGGCACCCAGGACAACGGCACCTGGTCGTACTACTCACAGCGCCCCGAGCAGGATCGGTGGTTCGAGACGATCGGCGGCGACGGCGGACAGTCGGGCTTCGACCAGACCGGCGGGCAGGTTCGCTACCACAACTACTTCGACGCAACACCCGGGGTCAACTACCACGGCGACGACCCGGCTACGTGGTACGACACCTACGACCCGTTGCAGCTCTCGTCCGAGGCGCGCTCGTTCTATACGCCGTTCGAGGTCGATCCGACCGTGCCGGGGCGGCTGTTCACGGGGATGCAGCACGTGTGGCGGGCAGAGGACAACGGTGGCACCGAGGCCGAGCTGCAGGCAAACGACTGCTCGTCAACCGACTTCAACCCGCTGCGCGACCCGGTGTGCGGCAACTGGACGGAGATGGGCGGCGACCTGACGAGTCCGGCGTTCGGGCTCGATCGGACCGGCGACTTCGTGGTCGCGGTCGAGCGGGCGCCGTCTGACGACGGCACGCTGTGGGCGGCGACGCGAATCGGGCGGCTGTTCGTGACCTCGAACGCCAACGAACCGCAGGCGGGGTCGGTGTCGTTCCACCGGATCGACTCGGAGACGACGACGCCGGGCAGGTTCGTCACGGGGATCGCGATCGACCCGGACGATCCCAACCACGCCTGGGTTTCCTACACGGGCTACAACGAGTACACGCCGGAGACGCCGGGGCACGTGTTCGAGGTCGACTACGACCCGCAGACGGGCACGGCGTCGTTCACCAACATCTCCTACAACATCGGCGATCAGCCGATCACGGCGCTGCGGGTCTACGGCGCGAACGGGAATCTGTTTGCGGGCACCGACTTCGGCGTCATGGAGCTGCCGGCGGGCTCGACGCAGTGGGTCGAGGCCGGCAGGGGGATGCCGAACGTGGCGGTTTACGCGCTCGAGATCAGCGAGGATGCGGGGCTGCTGTACGCGGCGACGCACGGGCGTGGCGCGTATCAGCTCAAGCTGGCGCCGGCCGCCGAGGCGCCGTCGGCGAAGCTGAAGAAGATCAAGAAGGTCGAGCTCGGCAAGAAGTCGAAGATCCGCGGACGGGTGCGCGGCGAGGAGTCGATCGACCGGATCCTGTTGAAGTTCGGCGACGGCAAGTCGAAGCCGATCAAGCTTCGTGGCGGCTCCGCCGGCGCGCAGCGGGTGAAGATCAACGCCAAGGGCAAGTTCAAGGTCAAGCACCGCTACAAGGACACGGGCCGCTACAAGGTAAAGCTGCGGGTGTTCGGCATCGACGGCAAGCGGCTGACCGCCAAGCGCAACGCGCGCGTGAAGCCGGACAAGTAGCACTCCGCGCACCACGTGTCACACATGGGAACGTATGTTCCCTCCCTATGCGTGAGCGCCTGATCAACCGCCGCCGCCAAGGCGACCTCGGCGAGGCATCTGCGATCGAGTGGCTGACCTCCAAGGGCGCCCTGGTCTTCTTCCCCCTCGGCCACAGCCCCGACGTCGACCTGATCGCCGAGCTCGACGGCCGTCTGCTGCGGGTCCAGGTGAAGACTTGCACCGGACGGATTAGGACGCCGGATGGAAACCAGCGCTGGGCAGTCCAGCTCGCCACCCTGGGCGGTAATCAGAGCTGGAGCGGCGTCTCCAAGAAGTTCGACCCGTCGACGGTCGACTACCTCTTCGTACTCGTCGGCGACGGCCGACGCTGGCTGATCCCGGCGGTCGACGTAGAAGGCTCGGTCAGCATCAGCCTCGGAGGCCGCAAGTACTCCGAGTACGAGGTCGAGCCGGGCGGGTCGATCGTCGAAGCCGTCTATGGGTTGCGGGCTGACGCCTCTAGACTTGACGGCCCATCGGTGGGGGAGCGCCGGAGTGGGAGAGCCGGGCTGGACTGTAAATTCAGTGGCCTAAGCCTGAGTGGGTTCGAATCCCACCTCCCCCATTCCTCTCCATCGGCCGCCAAAGGGGAGCGTGCCCTCGGTCGCGCCGGTCAGGCAATCGTCCGCGGCAAGCGCCAGATGACGATCCCTGCCAAGCCGTATGTCGAAGCCGGCCTCGAGGCTGGCGACCGCATTCGCTTTCGCTCCGACGGCCCCGGCCGGATCGTGCTCGAGCGGATCGAGGCGGCCTCGAATACGCTCGCCGGCGATGACGGGTCCGAGCCCGAGCGAGCCGGCGGCGACGCCACCCTCTTCGGCTGACCTGCGCCAGACGCGCGGGATCGTCGCGAAGACGCTGGTCGCGAGCGGCCCGGCGGCGGCCCGAGCGACCCCGCCGACGCGGCGGCGATCGCCGAGGCCGATCCGAGCTACAACCCGTACGCGCGCGAGGACTAGTCCTTCGGGTTGACGACGTCCTTGACCTTGTCGGCGGCGTCGCCGACCTTGTCCTTGACGCTGCCCGCCGCCTGATCGACCTTGCCCTCGCGCTGAAGCGATTCGTCGTCGGTCAGGTCGCCGGCGGCCTCCTTGACCCGGCCCTTGGCGTCGTCGAGATTCTCAGGCATCCGCGCTTCCTTTCGTTCGTGTTCACCGCGCCCATTGCCCCCCAACAGGGGCGCCGAAACTTCCGCCCCGCCGACGGGCTCATCTAACGTGGCTGCCGTGCCCGCACGCCTGCGCACCGCCATCGCGCTCGCCGCCACGCTCGCCCTGATCGCGATCGTCGCCGCCACCGCCTCGCCACGCTCCCACGCGGGGCCGGCCCCCGCGGCGCGCCCCAACGTGCTCGTCGTCATGACCGACGACCAAACCGTGGGCGAGCTCGACGAGCGCACCATGCCCGCCACCATGCGCAAGCTCGCCGCACCCGGCGCCGCGTTCACCAACAGCTTCGTCTCCAGCCCGCTCTGCTGCCCCTCGCGCGCCGGCTTCATCACCGGCCAGTACCCCCACAACACCGGCATCTACGACAACGAGCCCGGCTACCCCAGCCTGATCGACAAGACCTCGACCGTCTACGGCTGGATGCAGGCAGCCGGCTACCGCACCGGCCACGTCGGCCGCTGGCTGCTCAACTACGACCGCGAGCCCCCGCCCGGCGCCGACTACTCCACCAACGGCGGCTTCGCGCCCCCGCCCGGCATCGAGGACTGGTTCGGCTACGTCGGCTCGGCCGTCGAGTACTACGAGGCGACCTTCTCCGACAACGGCGCGCCGGTCCAGTTCGGCCATGGCCGCGCCGACTACACCACCCGGGTGATCAACCGCGAGGCCCTCGATTTCCTCGCCGACGCCGCCACCGACTCGCGCCCCTTCTTCCTCACCGTCGCCCCGCTCGCCCCCCACTCGGCCAACGTCCTCGGTGCCGGCCCGTGCGGCGCCGGCGGCCTGCCGATGCCCGAGCCCGGCGAGTTCGGCCCCTGGAAGCACGAACCGCTGCTCGAGCCGCCCTCGTTCGGCGAAGAGAAGCTCCGCGACAAGCCCCACTGGGTCGAGACCCGCCCGCCGCTCAGCCCGAGCAAGGTCCGCGGCCTGCGCCTCGCCTACCGCTGCGCGCTCGCCACCCTGAGCACCGTCGACCGCGGCGTCCGCGCCCTGATCAACCAGCTCGACGACCAGGGCGAGCTCGCCAACACCGCGATCTTCTTCACCTCCGACAACGGCTACTTCTTCGGCGAGCACCGGATCACGCTCAACAAGGTCTATCCCTACGAGGAGGCGATCCGCGTCCCCCTGCTCGCCAAGGTCCCCGACCACCTGCTCGGCGTCGCCAACGGCGCCCGCTCGCCATCGCAGATCGACGCGCTCGTCAACAACCTCGACCTGACCGCCACCATCGTCGAGCTCGCCGGCGCGATCCCCTGCACCGCCGACGGCCACTGTCGCGGGCTCGACGGCCGCTCGCTCGTGCCCCTGCTGCGCGGCGAGCGCCCGGGCTGGTCGCACTCGCGCGGCCTGCTCGTGTCGCTCGGAGGCAAGCGCGCCTGCGACGGCAGCGTGCCGGCCGAGCGCGGGCTCAACAACTTCTACGACGCGATCCGCACCAAGCGCCACCTCTACGTGGAGCTCAACCGCGCCGACGAGCAGACCGGCCTCTGCATCGGCCCCGAGTACGAGCTCTACGACTTAAAGCGCGACCCCTTCCAGCTCCACAACGAGGCCCGCTACCCCGGCCGCAAGCCGCTCGGCCCCGAGCAGTCCGGGCTCGCCGCCCGGCTCGAGGCGCTGCGCAACTGCGCCGGTCCGAGCTGCGGCTAGGCCAGCTCGCGCAGGCGCTGCGCCTCGGGCAGCGCCTTCAGCTTCTTCAGCGTGTTGTTCTCGATCTGGCGGATGCGCTCGCGGGTGACGCCGAAGGCGCGCCCCACCTCCTCCAGGGTCAGCGGCTCGTGGCCCCGCAGCCCGTAGCGCAGCTCGATCACCTGGCGCTCGCGCTCGGGCAGCGCATCGAGCGCCTTCTGGATGTCCTCGCGCTGCAGGTTCTCGGTCGCCGCCTCGAACGGCTCCTCGGTCGCCTCGTCGGCGACGAAGTCGCCCAGCTCCGACTCGTCCTCGTCGCCCACCGGCTTCTCCAGCGAGATCGGCATCTGCGCGACGCGCATGATGTCGCGCACCTCACGCACGGTGACCTTGAGCTCGTCGGCGATCTCGTGTGGCTCGGGCTCGCGACCAAGCCGCTGGACGAGCTGGCGCTCGACGTGCCCGACCCGGTTGAGCTTCTCGACCATGTGGACCGGAATCCGGATCGTGCGCGCCTTGTCGGCGATCGCCCGGGTCACCGCCTGGCGGATCCACCAGGTCGCGTACGTGGAGAACTTGTAGCCGCGCCGGAAGTCGAACTTCTCCACCGCCCTGATCAGCCCCAGCGAGCCTTCCTGGATCAGGTCCAGGAACGACAGCCCGCGTCCGAGATAGCCCTTGGCGATCGAGACGACCAGGCGCAGGTTGGCCTCGACCATGTGGCGCTTGGCGTCCATGTCGCCCTTCTCGATCCGCTTCGCCAGCTCGATCTCCTGAACGGCGGTGAGCAGGTCGACGCGGCCGATCGAGCGCAGGTAGAGGCGCAGCGAGTCGAGGCTCGGCTCGACGGTCAGGTCGAGCTCGGGCTTCTTCGTCCGGCCCGGTTGATCGTCGCCCTTGCCCTCCTTGTAGGCGGTCAGGCCGTCCTGGGCGATGACGTCGACCCCGTGCTCGATCAGGTGGCTGTGAAGCGCGCCCACCTGCTCCTTGGTGACCTCGACTTCCTCGAGCGTCGCCGAGATCTCCTCGAAGGTGATGTAGCCGCGCTCCTGGCCCTGGGCGACGAGCGCGCGCAGATCCTCGGAATCGGGCAGCGAGCCGTCGCCGGCGTCCGCCTCAGTCCCCCGATCTTGAACTAGCAGTGCTTCGGCGTCCTCTCCCAACGCCGGACCATCCTTCCTCCGCGCGGGCGGGATTATAGGCACCGATGTGCGAATCCCTACCCTTAGGGCGAAATGACGACAACAGATACCCAACGACTGGCGGGCACCACTACTGACGTCCAGGCGAGCCGTCCGGCGACCGAGGTCAGCCTCACGCGCGTTGGCGTTCGTGGCGTCGAGAAGGTGATCCAGGTCGCCGGCGACCACTACTTCGCCGAGCTCGAGTGCTTCGTCGACCTCAACCCGCGCCAGGCGGGCGTGCACATGTCGCGCTTCGAGGAGATCGTCAACGAAGCGATCGACCAGGTCGTCGCCTCCGACGCGCTGCGCGCCGAGGGCTTGGCCGGGCAGATCGCCGAGCAGGTGCGCGAGCGTCAGCAGGGCATGCGCGCCGAGGTCCAGATCGCCGCCCGCTACCCCGAGACGGTCAAGACACCCGCGTCGGGGATCGACACGCAGGAGATCTACACGCTGTTCGGTACCGCGGTGGCGTCCGAGCGCGGGACCCGCACCCTGACAGGCGTCCAGGCGCACGGCATGACCGCCTGCCCCTGCGCGCAGGAGCTGGTCTCCGGGCGGGCCCGCGAGCGGCTCGCCGCCGACGGCTTCACCGACGACGAGATCGACCGCGTCTTCGACGCGGTGCCGGTCGCTACCCACAACCAGCGCGGGATCGGCACGCTTCACATCGGAAGCCCGGAGGGCGTCGCCGCCGACGTCGACGCCCGCGACCTGCTGCACATCGTCGAGGCCTCGATGAGCTCGGGGATCTACGAGCTGATGAAGCGCTCCGACGAGGTCAGCGTGGTCGAGCACGCCCACCGCAACCCTCGCTTTGTCGAGGATGTCGTCCGCGAGATGGTCCGCCGGGTCGCCGAACGCTACCCCGAGCTGCGCGAGGGCGGCTTCGTCCATGCGCGCCAGGAGAACCTGGAGACGATCCACCGTCACTCGGTGGTCGCCGAGCGCTCCGGCCTGCTCGCCGAGATCCTCACCGAGCTCGAGACCGGCGAGCACTCGACGCGCCACACCGGCATGCGCGAGTGGCTCGAGGCGCCCTGCGCTAGCGCGACTTGACGGGCAGCCCGGCGGCCGAGGTACGTGAGGCGTTGCGGATGTGGCGCCTGATGCCGAAGAAGTAGTCGGCGCCCGAGATCACGGTCATCGCGACCGCGGCGTAGAGCAGCAGGTCGACCCAGAGGGGCGAGGGGTCGAAGGCGATCAGGGCGAGGATCGCGAGGATCTGAAGCGCCGTCTTCGCCTTGCCTAGCCAGCTCGCCGCGATCACAACCCCGCGCTCGGCGGCGAGGCTGCGCAGGCCGGTGACCGCGAGCTCGCGGGCGATGATCACCATCGCGACCCAGGCCGCGAGCCGGTCGAGCGAGACCAGCGAGACCAGCGCCGCGATCACCAGGAGCTTGTCGGCGAGCGGGTCCATGAGCTTGCCGAAGGTCGTCTCCTCGCGCCGGCGACGCGCGATGTAGCCGTCGAGCCCGTCGGTCAGCGCCGCGAGCGCAAACACGATCGCGGCGATCACGTCGCCGTTGGGCGTCTCCCCCAGCAGTGCGACCACCAGCACCGGGACCGCCAGGATCCGCAGCACCGTGAGCGCGTTCGGGACGTTCAGCGTGAACACGGCCCCAGAGGATAGGTTCAGCGCATGCCGGTTGGCGCGGGCGGGAATTCGTCCGCCAGCTCCCGGGCGCGGGTGAAGACGGCGTCGAGCATCGGCTCGGTGAGCCTGCCGGTGAAGGTGTTCTGCTGGGAGACGTGGTAGGAGCCGAGCAGTGCGTAAGGGCCGATCTCGGCCTCGGCGCCGTGGCCGAAGCGGGGCTTGGGACGAGGCGTTGGATGGCCGAGCGCGGCCAGCGCCCGCAGCGCGCCGTCCCAAGCGAAGGCACCGAGCGCGACCAGCACCCGGGCGCGCGGCAGCAGCTCGAGCTCGGAGACCAGGTACGGAAGGCACGTATCGCGCTCGTCGATCGTCGGGCGGTTGGCGGGCGGCGCGCAGCGGACGACGGCGCTGATGAAGCAGCGGTCGAGCGCCAGGCCGTCGCCGGGAGCGACCGAGGTCGCCTGGTTGGCGAAGCCGATGCGGTGAAGCGAGCCGTACAGCCAGTCGCCGGAGCGATCGCCGGTGAACACCCGCCCCGTGCGGTTGCCGCCGTGCGCCGCCGGGGCGAGCCCGACCACGATCACCCTCGCGTCCGGGTCGCCGAAGCCGGGCACCGGCCGCTGCCAGTAGCGCTGGCGGCGGTAGCGGCGCGGCGGGTCGGTAGCCACCTGCTCGCGCCACTCGACCAGCCGCGGACACTTGCGACAGCGGGTGATCCGCCGCTCGAGCGCCTGCAGCTGGTCGCTTGTGGTCGCCATCGCCTCGGTAGGGTGCCGCACCATGTCAACCCTCTCGCGCCGCGGCTTTCTGATCCTCGGCGGCACCGGCGCCGCCGGGGTCGCGCTGGCCGGCTGCGGCGCCGAGGAGGACCCGCGCGCCGAGGGCGACGATCCCGAGCTGCTCGACGCCGCGATCGAGGCCGAGGGCGTTTACGGCCTGGCCGCAGGCGCATCCGCCGACCAGCAGGGGGTCTCGGACCTGATCGTGGAGCAGTCGCGGGGGCGCGTGAAAGAGCTGTCGTCGCTCGGCTCAAGCCAGGTGACCGCCGGCTCGGGAAGCGATGACGTCGTGACGGGAGCGGAAGAGGCGATCGCCGCCTACCGCCAGATCGCCCGGCTGGCCTCGACCGAGGAGCTGCGCACAGCGGGCACCCGGTTTCTGGCACAGGTCGCTGCCGAGCTCGCAGCCGTCCTCGAGCTCGAGGGCGAGGACCCGGTGCCCTACCCATTTGTCACCGGGCTTACCGAGCCGCCCCTGAACTTTCCCGACGACGCGCCCACGGGCACGACGACCACCACCACGACGGAGGGCGGATGACGGCCGCCACCCAGAGCCGCCGCGAGGCGCTGCGCCGGGCGGCGCTCGGCGCCGGC
>DAIRGH010000011.1:0-46460 GCA_036794585.1 Solirubrobacterales bacterium
GGCGCCGGCCGCTGCTCGAAGAGCCGCCCGTCGCGCCGGTCGTCGAGGAAGAGGAGCCGACGCTCACGGTCCCCTCGGGGGCGACGGTGCGCGAGGTCGGCGAGATCTTCGGCGTCGGCAGCGCCGACGTGATCAAGCAGCTGATGACCCTGGGTGAGATGGCGACCCTGACCCAGACGCTCTCCGACGAGACGATCGAGGTCCTGGCCGAGGCGCTCGATCGCAAGGTCGAGGTCGTCAGCGCCGCCGAGGAGGTCTCGGAGGCTCCGGTCTATGAGGACAGCGAGAAGGACCTGGTCGAGCGCCCGCCGGTCGTGACGATCATGGGCCACGTCGACCACGGCAAGACCTCGCTGCTCGACGCGATTCGCGAGACCGAGGTGGTCGCGGGCGAGGCAGGGGGGATCACCCAGCACATCGGCGCCTACCAGGTGCATCAGAACGGCAAGACGATCAGCTTCATCGACACCCCGGGCCACGCCGCGTTCACCGCGATGCGGGCCCGCGGCGCCGACGTCACCGACATCGTCGTGCTGGTGGTTGCCGCCGACGATGGGGTGATGCCGCAGACCGTCGAGGCGATCGACCACGCGAAGGCCGCCGACGTGCCGATCATCGTCGCGGTCAACAAGATCGACCTGCCCAACTCCAACGCCGACAAGGTCAAGGGCGAGCTCGCCGCGCTTGGACTCAACCCGGAGGACTGGGGTGGCGACACGATCTTCGTCAACGTCTCGGCGAAGACGAAGGAGAACCTCGACGAGCTGCTCGCGAACATCGCGGCGCTGGCCGAGGTCGAGGAGCTTCAGGCAAATCCGGACGCCCCCGCCTCGGGCTCGGTGGTCGAGTCGCATCTCGATCCGGGCCGCGGGCCGGTGGCGACGGTGCTGGTCCAGCGCGGGACGCTGAATGTCGGCGACTCGGTCGTCGCCGGACCGACATGGGGCAAGGTGCGCGCGATGCAGGACCACACCGGCGCTCGTCTCGAGGAGGCAAAGCCCGGCGACCCGGTCGAGGTGCTCGGGTTCGAGGGCGTCTGTGAGGCCGGCGAGCGGGTCGAGGTGGTCGAGAACGACCGCCGCGCGCGCCAGATGGCTGAGGAGCGAGCCCATCGCCTCAAGACCGAGCAGCTCGCGCGCACGCAGGCGCGCCGGCTCACCCTCGACGAGGTGTTCACGAAGGCGCGCGAGGGCGAGATCAACGAGCTCAACATCCTGCTCAAGGCCGACGTCTCAGGCTCGCTGGAAGCGCTCCAGGACGAGATCGCGAAGCTGCCGCAGGACGAGATCGCGGTCAACGTGATCCGCAGCGCCGCCGGGGGGATCAACGAATCCGACGTGATGCTCGCCGCCGCCTCCGACGCGGTGATCATCGGCTTCAACGTCCGCCCGCTCGCCGACGCGCGCCGTGCGGCCGACCAGGAGGGCGTCGAGATCCGCACCTACTCGGTGATCTACAAGGTCACCGAGGAGCTGCGGGCGGCGATGGAGGGCATGCTCGAGCCCGAGGAGGTCGAGGAGACGCTCGGCCAGGCCGAGGTGCTCGAGCTGTTCAAGGCCTCCCGCGTCGGCACGATCGCCGGCTGCCGGGTCACCGACGGCCGCGTCGTCCGCGGCGCCGAGGTGCGCCTGATCCGCGACGGCACCGTCGCCTGGACCGGCCGAATCGGTTCGCTGCGCCGCTTCAAGGACGACGTCTCCGAGGTTCCCGAGGGCCAGGAGTGCGGCATCGTGCTCGAGGGCTTCCAGGACGTCAAGGTCGAAGACATCCTCGAGGTCTTCGAGACCAAGAAGATCGAGAAGACGCTGGAGTAGGCGGCGGGGCCTCGGCGCGTGGCCACCTACGTCTGCGTGATCGAGATCGCCCTCGACCTTCGCCACTGCGACTCGCTGAAGGAGAAGCGCAAGGTCGTGAGCTCGCTGAAGGCGCAGCTTCGCCAGCGCTTCGTCGCCGCGGTCGCCGAGACAGCCGATCACGACGATCGCCGGCGGGCGACGCTGGTCGTCGCGCTGGTCGGCGGGGCGGAGGTGCGCGAGCGCGCCTATGAGCTCGAGCGCTTCGTCGAGGCGCGGGCTCCGGACGGCTGTCGGGTAGATCGCGACCTCCTCACGCTGGCCGACATCCGCGGCTGAAAACCCCTGTTAACGTCGGGTCATGGCCGGCGATCGGATGCGCCGCATCGACGAGGTCCTGCGTGAGGCCATCGGCTCGGCGATCGGCAGCGAGCTTGAGGACCCGAGGATCGGATTCGTGACCGTGACAGCAGTCGAGACAAGCCCTGACCTGCGCTCAGCGCGCGTCTACGTGAGCGTGCTCGGCGACGAGCAGGAGCGCGAGGCGACGATGGCGGCGCTGCGCTCCTCCCACGGGATCCTGCAGGCCGCGATCGCGCGCGGCGCGCGGATGAAGTACACGCCGAAGCTCAGGTTTCACTACGACGAGGGGCCCGAGCGCGCGACGCGCCTCGGCCGCCTGCTCGACTCCGAATGACGGGCCCGACGACCGCGGTCTCCGATCTCGACCGCGCGGTCGAGGCACTGCGCACTGGTGAGCGCTTCCTGCTCACGACCCACGAGGGCCCCGATGGCGACGCGCTCGGCTCGCTGCTCGCCCTGCACAGCGCGCTCGGCCAGCTCGGCAAGGACTCGGTGATGTTCTTGGAGGCGAAAGAGTTCCCGCTTCCGGTCGAGTACCGCTTCCTGCCGCTCGAGGAGGTCTTTCACGAGCCGCCGGCCGACGTCGTCGACCGCACGCTCGTCTTCCTGGACTGCGGCAACATCGACCGGATGCCAACCGAGTTCCTGCGCCGCGACGGTGCGCGCCTCTTGAACATCGACCACCACCACGACAACACCCGCTTCGGCACCGTCAACGTCGTCGACACGGCCGCCTCTTGCACTGCCGAGATCGTGCTCGAAGTGATCAGGCGCCTTGGCGCCGAGGTCACCCCTGAGATGGCGATGGCGCTCTACGTCGGGCTGGTCACCGACACCGGCAAGTTCATGTACGAGAACACGGGGCCTGGGGCGCACCGGATGGCCGCCGAGCTGATCGACGCCGGGGTGGACGTCAACGACACCTACCGCCGCCTCTACGAGCGCGTGCCGATCGAGAAGCTGCGGCTGATCGCGCGCGCGATCGAGAAGATCGAGCGCTTCGACGGCGGCCGCCTCGCGGTCACCTACCTCGGGGTCGAGGACTATGCGGCGACCGGTGCCGGCGAGGTGCTGACCGAGGGGATCATCGACTTCGTCCGCGGGCTCGAGGGTACCCGGGTCGCAGCAGTGGTTCGCGACAAAACCGACGGCGGCAAGTTCACGCGCAAGGTCAGCGTGCGCTCCAACGACGGCGCCGTCGACGTCTCGGCGATCGCCCGCGTCCACGGCGGCGGCGGACATCGCCGCGCCGCGGGCTTCGGCAGCGACCTGACCTACGGCGAGCTGGTCGACTTCCTGCGTGCCGAGGTCAACGCCCAGCTCGACTGACATCGGAGCCGCGGGGGCGGTGCTGCTGGTCGACAAGTCCGCCGGCGTCACCTCGCACGATGTCGTCGCACGTTTGCGTCGGCGCTACGACGCCAAGGGCGGCCACGCCGGCACGCTCGACCCGTTCGCGACCGGCCTACTGATCGTGCTACTCGGCCGGTCCGCGACCCGCGAGCAGCGCCGCTTCATGGAGCTGCCGAAGACCTATCGCACCCAAGCGCGCTTCGGTGCGGTCTCGACCACCGGCGATCGCGACGGCGAGATCACCGAGACGGGCGTGGTGCCGGACGAGCTCGAGCTGCCGACCGGCGAGACCCGCCAGCGCCCGCCCGCCTACTCGGCGATCAAGCTCGGCGGCGAGCGCGCCTACAAGCGCGCCCGGCGCGGCGAGCAGCTCGAGATGCCCGAGCGCGACGTGACCGTGTATCGCTTCGAGCTGCTCTCGCGCGAGGCCGAGACCGCCGAGTTCGAGATCGAGTGCTCCTCGGGAACCTACGTGCGCAGCCTGATCGCCGATCTCGGCGATGCCTACTGCGAGACCCTGCGGCGGACCCGGATCGGACCGTTCAGCGTCGAGGAGGCCGACGAGGACTCGCCGATCCCGCTCGCCGATGCCCTCGCCCGAATCGGCTAGCTGCCAGAGTCCCCGCTCATGGCGATCCAGGTCACGCCGCTCGCAGAGGTCTCTCACCGCCCGCGCAAGGTCGCGATCGGCACCTTCGACGGCGTTCACGTCGGTCACCGGCAGGTGATCGAGGGCGCCGACACCGTGCTCACCTTCGAGCCGCACCCGCTCAGCGTGATCCACCCCGAGGCGGCGCCGAAGCTGATCATGCCTTTTGAGATCAAGCGCGACGTGATCGACGGCCTCGGCGTCGACGAGCTGGTCGTGATCCCGTTCGATCGCGACTTCTCGACGATCGAGGCCGAGGAGTTCTGCTCGAGGATCCTGATCGAGCAGCTCGGCGCTGAGCGCGTCTCGGTCGGAGAGAACTTCCGCTTCGGCGCGAAGGCCAAGGGCGACCCCGCGATGCTGCGCTCCCACGACGAGTTCGAGACCCGCGTCGTGCCGCTGGTCGAGGTCGACGGCGAGACCGTGTCGTCGACCCGGATCCGCGCCCAGATCGCGGCGGGCGACGTCGAGGGCGCGATGCGCTGCCTGGGGGCGCCCTTTCTGCTCGAGGGCGAGGTCGTCTCCGGCGATCGTCGCGGGCGCACGCTCGGCTTTCCAACCGCCAACCTGGTGCCCGACGAGGAGTACGCCTATCCCGGTCACGGCGTCTACGCGGCGTTTGCCAACGGCATGCCGGCCGCTGTCAATGTCGGCGTGCGGCCGACGTTCGAGACCGGACGCGGGGTGCTGATCGAGACCTACGTGATCGACGAGGACATCGACCTCTACGGCAAGCCGCTGCGGGTTGCGTTCATCGCCAGGCTGCGCGGCGAGAAGCGGTTTGCGAGCGTCGAGGAGCTGATCTCGCAGATGAAACGCGACGTCGACCAGGCACGCGAGCTGTGCTCGACCTTCTCACCGCCCCGCTAACCTGTCGACCTCGCGCATGAGCCTGACGAAGGAAAAGAAGCAGGAGCTGATCGGCAAGTACGGTCGCGCCGAGGGCGACACCGGCTCGGCCGAGGTTCAGGTCGCACTGCTGACCGCCCGCATCAACGAGCTCACCGAGCACCTGCGCGGCCACAGCAAGGACCATCACTCCCGCCGCGGGCTGCTGATGCTGGTCGGCAAGCGGCGGCGCCTGCTGCGCTACCTCGAGCGCTCGGACCTCGAGCGGTACCGGGCGTTGGTCGCAGATCTCGGCCTGCGCCGCTAGCCGTTGATCGAGCCAGGGACCGAGGCGCCCGGCTTCACCCTCCCCAATCATCGCGGCGAGGACGTCAGCCTCGCCGACTTCCGTGGGCGCAAGGTCGTGCTCTGCTTCTACCCCAACGACTTCAGCCCGGTCTGCTCCGATCAGATGTCGACCTATCAGGAGGTCCTGCCGCAGGTGCGCGAGGCGGGGGTCGAGCTGGTCGGGATCTCCACCGACGGAAGCTGGGCCCACAACGCGTTTCGCAAGCACCTTGGGCTCGAGATGACGCTGCTCTCCGACTTTCACCCCAAGGGCGAGGTCTCGCGCGCCTACGGCGCCTACCTCGAGGACTGGGGGACGCCGAACCGCTCGCTGGTGCTGATCGACGAGGAGGGGATCGTGCGCTGGGTGCACGAATCGCCGACCCCGCTCGAGATCCCGGGCACCGACCTGATTCTCGACGCCTTGTAACATCGCCCGCGTTAGAGAACGAGAGTTCTGGAGATATTGGCCGCCACCCGGGCGGTCGGAGGAAGCAAATAGATGAGTATGTTTGAAGTGAGCCGCGTCTCGGCCCAGATCGGCGGCGGCGAGATTTCGTTCGAGACCGGCAAGCTGGCCCGCCAGGCCGGCGGTGCGGTGGTCGTGACCGCCGGCGAGACGATGGTGCTCTGCACCGCGACGGTGGGCAACCTGCGCGATGTCGACTTTCTGCCGCTGACGGTCGACGTCGAGGAAAAGCACTACGCCGCGGGCAAGATCCCCGGTTCGTTCTTTCGCCGCGAGGCGCGCGCCGGCGAGAAGGCGACCCTGACCGCGCGGATGATCGACCGGCCGATCCGGCCGCTGTTTCCCAAGGGCTGGCACTTCGAGACCCAGGTTGTCGCCCAGCCGATGTCGGTCGACCACGTGCACCCCTACGACATCCTGGCGATGAACGGCGCCTCGGCGGCGCTGGCGATCTCCCCGGTGCCGGTGGAGAAGTACGTGGCCGCGGTGCGGATCGGAAAGCTCGACGGCGACTTCGTCGTCAACCCCGAGGAGGAGTCGCTCGAGGGGCTCGAGATGGACCTGATCGTCTCCGGCTCCGACGAAGCGATCCTGATGGTCGAGTGCGGCGCCAGCGGCGTCACCGAGGCCGAGGTCCTCGACGCGCTCGACATCGCCCACGGCGAGATCAAGACGCTCGTCGGCGCGATGGAGGAGCTGCGCCAGAAGGCCGGCAAGGAGAAGATCGAGGTCGACGCACCCGGGGTCGACGAGCAGGTTTTGGAGACGATTAGCTCCAAGTACGGCAGCAAGCTCGACGAGGCGACGCAGATCCCCGAGAAGCTCGCTCGCCAGGACGCGATCGACGCGGTTGAGCAGGAGGCGCTGGCCGAGCTCGCAGCCGGTGACGGCGAGGTCGAGGTCGATCCCGAGAAGGCGCCCGACGTCACCCGTGCCTTCGCGAAGCTGGAGAAGGACATCATCCGGCGCCGGATCGCGGTCGACAAGAAGCGGCCCGACGGCCGCGCCCAGGACGAGATCCGTCCGATCGAGACCGAGGTCGACCTGCTGCCCCGCGTGCACGGCTCGGCCCTGTTCACCCGCGGCGAGACGCAGATCCTCTCCTCGGTCGCCCTCGGCACTACCCGGATGGACATGAAGGTCGACAACCTCGGCCTGCAGGAGACCAAGCGCTTCTGGCACCACTACAACTTCCCGCCCTTCTCGGTCGGGGAGGCCGGCTTCATGCGCGGCCCCAAGCGCCGCGACATCGGCCACGGCGCGCTCGCCGAGCGGGCGCTCCTGCCGACGCTTCCGGACGAGGAGGAGTTCCCGTACGTGATCCGGGTCGTCTCCGACACCCTGGAGTCGAACGGGTCCTCGTCGATGGGCTCCGTGTGCGCGTCCTCGATGGCGCTGCAAGCAGCGGGCGTGCCGGTCAAGCATCCGGTCGCCGGCGTCGCGATGGGGCTGATCAAGGAGGGCGACGACTACGTCGTGCTCACCGACATCGCCGGCGTCGAGGACCACCTCGGCGACATGGACTTCAAGGTCGCCGGCTCTGAGGACGGGATTACCGCCCTGCAGATGGACATCAAGATCACGGGCGTCACCTTCGAGATCCTCACCGACGCCCTGGAGCAGGCGCGCAAGGGTCGCCTGTTCATCCTCGACAAGATGGCCGAGGCGATCGACGGTCCGCGCGAGAAGCTCTCGGCGTACGCGCCCGCGATCGAGTCGATCAAGATCGATCCCGAGAAGATCGGCGCCGTGATCGGCAAGGGCGGCGAGACGATCCGCGGCATGCAGGAGGAGTTCGAGGCCGAGATCGACATCGACGACGACGGCACGGTGCGCGTCTACGCGCCGAGTGGAGCCCTCGTCGAGGCGGCGATCAAGCGAATCGAGTCGATGACCCGCGAGGCCGAGGTCGGCGACCGGTTCCCGAACGCAAAGGTCGTCAAGACGACCACGTTCGGAGCCTTCGTCGAGCTGGTCAAGGGCACCGACGGCCTGCTGCACATCTCCAACGTCAAGCCCGGTGAGCGCGTCGACACGGTCGACGACGTGCTCTCCTCGGGTGACGAGATCGACGTCATCGTCGCCGAGGTCGACAAGGAGCGAGGTCGCATCGGCCTGCGCCTCGCCGACGACCCGGCGGTTGCCGACAAGAGCCCCGAGGAGCTCGCCGCGGTTGGCACCGGCGACCCGACGATGGGCGGTGGCGGACGCGGTGGACGCGGTGGCCGTGACGGCGGACGGGGTGGCCGCGGTGGACGCGACCGTGAGCGACTCGACGGTGGTGGCGGACGCGACCGCGAGCGTCGCGGAGGTCGCGACCGCCGGTGACCGCCCTCCCGGAGGGCGTCCAACTCACGGAGCTGGAGGGCGGGCTCCGGGTCGTCACCGAGGAAGTCCCCTCGGTGCGCTCGGTCGCCCTCGGGCTCTGGGTGAGGACGGGGTCGCGTGACGAGGCGCCGGCCCAGGCCGGCGTTTCGCATTTCCTCGAGCACCTCCTGTTCAAGGGCACCGAGCGCCACTCTGCGATCGAGATCTCCGAGCTCTTCGACGGCATGGGCGCCGCCTCCAACGCGGCGACGAGCAAGGAGACCACCCACCTTCACGCGCGCTTCCTCGACGAGCACACCGCCGACGCGTTCGAGCTGATGGCCGAGATGCTGCTCGCCCCGGCGCTGCCGCCCGACGAGATCGACTCCGAGCGCGAGGTCGTGCTCGAGGAGATCGCGATGTACGAGGACGAGCCGCAGGACCGCGTCCACGACGTGCTCGCCGAGGCGATCTACGGCGAGCATCCGCTTGGCCGCAGGGTGCTGGGCCAGCCCGAGGTGATCGGCTCGATTCCCGTGCCCGAGATCGCCGGATACCACGGGGCTCGCTACACCGCGGGCAACATCGTCGTCGCCGCGGCCGGGCACATCGAGCATGGGCGGATCGCCGAGCTGGCCTCGCGGCTGCTCTCGCCGCCGGCGGGAAACGGCGCCGGCCCAGGCGACTACGACGACCCCGCGGTCGAGGCCAGGTTGCGCTTCTATCCCAAGGAGACCGAGCAGTTTCATGTCTGCTTCGGTGCCCCGGGGATCTCGCGCGCCGACGAGCGACGGTTCACGCTGGCCGTGATCGACACGATCTTCGGCGGCTCGGTCTCATCGCGCCTCTTCCGCGAGGTGCGCGAGAAGCGCGGCCTTGCCTACTCGGTCGGCTCCTACACGCACGAGTTCGTCGACCGCGGATTCGTCGCGATGTACGTCGGCACGCGCCCCGACAACGTCGCCGAGGCGGCCGGGATCATCGGCCGCGAGCTTGCCAAGCTGCACGACGGCGGCATCACGCCAGACGAGCTGGACCGCGCCAAGGAGCACGTCAAGGGCCGCATGGTGCTCGGCCTGGAGTCGACCGGGGCGCGGATGGGGCGGCTGGCCCGTGGCGTCCTGTTCGACGTGCCGCTGCTCTCGCTCGACGAGATGCTCGAGCGGGTCGACGCCGTGACCGCCGAGGAAGTCGACGCGCTGGCGGCCGAGCTCTATGACCCCGAGGCCTTCGCGGCGGCCTGCGTCGGCCGCGACGAAGAGCTCTTCCGCGCCGCCGCCGGGTCGGTGAGCGAAGCCCTCGTCGCCTGATGCTCCGGGTCGTCGTTTCGGGCGCGGCGGGGCGAATGGGGGAGGCGGTCTGCGAGGCCATCGAGGAGGCCGACGACATGGAGCTCGCCGGCCGCGCCGACCCCGCCCTCGACGCTCCGCTGGCGCTGGCGCTGGAGGGCGCCGACGTCGCGGTCGATTTCACCACCCCGGAGGCGGCGCTCGACAACGTCCGCGCCTGCCTCGACGCGGGGGTGCACGCGGTCGTCGGGACCACGGGGTTCGATCTGGATGAGCTGCGCACCGCGGTCGAGAAGTCGCGCGCCGGTGGCGGCGGCGCGAACGTGTTCCTCGCGCCCAACTTCGCGATCGGCGCCGTGCTGATGATGCGCTTCGCCGCGCAGGCCGCCAAGCACATGCCCGAGGTCGAGATCGTCGAGCTTCACCACGACGGCAAGCTCGACGCTCCCTCCGGCACCGCCAAGCGCACGGCGACGCTCGTCGCCGAGGCCGGCGGCCACGTCCACGAGCCGATCCACTCCGTCCGCCTGCCCGGCCTGGTCGCCCACCAGGAGGTCCTGCTCGGCGGCGAAGGCCAGACCCTCTCCATCCGCCACGACTCGATCGACCGCCGCTCGTTCATGCCCGGGGTCCTGCTCGCCGTCCGCCGCGTCGGCGACCTGCCCGACCCGCTCACGGTCGGCCTCGAAACGCTGCTCTAGCCCGCCCGCTGCGAGATACTGCGCGGCGTGTCGAAGGAGAACGTCGACAAGGCCCGGGAGTTCATCGCCGCATACAACCGGCGTGATTTCGACACCGCCGTCGAGAACTTCGATCCCGAGATCGAATGGGTGCTGCCCGCGCGCCAGCGGTCGGACTCCGGCCGGGGCCCGGAGGCCGCCATACGCTTCTTTAGGGGGATCGACGAGACGATGGAGGAGCTGAGGCTGGAGCCGCAGGAGTTCATCGACGCCGGCGACCCGCGTGGCGACCCGGCTTCGCCACCACGGGCGCGGCAAGGGAAGCGGGCTGGAGATCGACGAGGAGCTGTACCACCAGGTCGCGACCTTCCGCGACGGAAGGATCGTGCGAATGGAGTACTTCGCCGGTTGGGATGAGGCCCTCGAAGCCGCCGGGGCTAGTCCCGCGTAAGCGCCCGCTCGCGCGCTAGGGCGATCAGGTCACTGAAGACGCCCTGCCCCGCCAGCCCGGGACCGGCTCCGGGGCCCTGGACCGAGACTTCGCCGATCGGGTCCACCTCTGCGATGACCACGTTCTGGGTGCCCTGCACCGGGAAGAGTGGATCCGAAACGGGGACGGCAGTCACATCGACCGCACGGCGGGCGGCCGTCGGGTCGAGTGTCGCGACCTCCCGCACCCTCAGTCCGTCCGCGATGGCGGTCTCGATCTCCCGTCGGGTCACGGCTGAGATCCCCCTGAGCGAGACGTCATCGACCGCGAGCTGTTCGCCGAAGACGAGCGCCGAGAGGATCATCAGCTTGGCGACGGAATCCAGGCCGTCTACGTCGGCGCTCGGATCGGGCTCGGCGAGACCGGCTGCCTGCGCCACGCCGAGCGCTTCCTCGTAGCCGACGCCCTCCGCGAGGCGAGAGCAGATGTAGTTCACCGTCGTGTTGAGCACGCCCCGCAAGCGAACCGGAGTAGCCCCGCCGATGCCCTCGGTGAGTGCGACCAGCAGCGGCGTTCCCGACATCACCGATGACTCGGCGCGAAAGCCGAGCCGTCGCTCACGCGCGAGGCGCGCGAGCTCCACGCCTGCGAGGGCGACGGGCCACTTGTTGGACGTGGCGACCGAGACTCCCTGTTCCAGCGCGCGACGCATGTGGGTGAGACCCGGCTCGCCGTCGGCCATTGGGCTCTGGGTGACCTCGAGGAGGATGTCGGTCGTCGTCGCCTCGAGCCCAGCTGCGCCCGTGGGCCAACGGTCGGTACCGCTCAGGTCCGTGATCGAGGAGCCGGCCTCGAGTCGGGCGAGCACCTGCTCGACGTCGAGCCCCCGCTCGCGGTAGACGAAGCCGTCGCGGCGATTCGCCACCGCGACGACGGCGACGTCGATGGATAGCTCGGTCCGCACCCGCTCACGATGACTCGCGATCGCCGCCAAGACCCAGCGCCCGACCGTTCCGAGCCCGACCAGGGAGACGCGGATCTTCGTAACGCCTGCGACGACGGGACCCTACCTGCGCGGTATGCCCGAGTAGGCTGACGCCGCACGGGGCTATGGCGACCGACCTGGTCATCGACATCGAGAACACCCCCGGAGCGCTGGCGGGCGTCGCGGCCGCGATCAGCGATGCCGGCGTGAACATCGCGGCCGCCACCTGCGTCGCAGGAGGCGAGAGGGCCGAGCTGCACGTTCTGGTTCCGCATGCCGAGGCCGCAAGACACTCTTTGGCGATCTCTCATGTCGCAGTAACGCGAGAGCGCGAAGTCGTCGTGGTCGAGGTCGAGGACCGTCCCGGCGTGCTCGCGGACCTCACGCGCAAGATCGCTCGGGCCGGCGTCAACCTCGATCTCGTCTATGTCGCGACGCGAAATCGGGTCGTCTTCGGGGCGGATGACCTTCCGGCTCTTCGAGCAGCTCTTGACGCCTGAACGCGGGGCAATGTCGGAGCAGAACGTGCAGCGGGCGCGGAGGGCCGTGGACGCGCTCAACCGTGGCGACTTCCAGGAGGCGCTCGGCGAGGCGCATCCCGAGCTCGTGTGGCACACGCTCGATTTGTTCCCCGACGCCACGACCTATCGCGGCACCGACGAGGTTCGGGAGTTCTTCGAGACTTGGCGCGAGAGCTTCCGCGGCTTTCGCCTCGAACTGGAGAGCTGCGAGGCCGTGGGCGACAACCACGTCATTGCCGCCCTCCGAGTTCGTGGGGAGGGAGCGGGGAGCGGGGTTGAGGTCGAGTCGCCAGTGTTCTTTCAGCTCCTCGAGTACCGCGAGGATCAGCTGATTCGATCTCGGATGTTCCAGACCGAGACGGAAGCCCGCGAAGCTGTCGCCTAGGACGCTGTCAACGCCGCGTAGTCCTCGTCCGACAGCTCGAGCTCCAGCGCCGCCAGGTTCTCGCGGACGTGATCGATCGAGAGCGAGCCGGGGATCGGCAGCATCGTCGGCGAGCGCTTGAGCAGCCACGCGAGCGCGATCTGCTGTGGGGTCGCGTCGTAGCGAGCCGCGACCTCACGCGCCGCCTCGGCGCCGTGCAGGGGATAGAAGGGGACGAAGACGATTCCCTCCGACGCGCAGAAGTCGACCACGGGGTCTGACTGGCGCTCGCTCAGGTTGTACTCATCCTGCACGGCGGTGATCGGCGCGAGGGCGCGAGCCTGCTCTACCTGCTCGAGCGAGAATTGCGAGACGCCGATCCCACCGATCCTTCCGGCGTCCACGTACTCCCTCAGGAGCCCGAGGCTGTCCTCGAGCGGGGTCTCAGGGTCCGGGCGGTGCAGGTAGTAGACGCCGATCCGATCGGTCCGCAGGCGCTCGAAGCTCAGCTCGAGCTGCGCGCGTAGTCGGTCGGGGTGGCCCTCGCCCGGGTGATAGCCGCCCTTCGTCTCGACTACGAGGCTGTCCGGAAACGGCGCCAGGGCGGCGCCGATCGCGGCCTCGCTCTCGCCGTCGGTGTAGAGGTGGGCGGTGTCGATCAGCCCGATCCCGGCGTCGACGGCCGCGGTCAGGAACGAATGGTTCTCGGGCGTGTTGCGCAGAAGGTTCGTGCCGAGGCCCATCCGCGTCACCGAACGCCCGTCGACATCGATCGTCCGGCCTGCCATAGCCCACGATTCTGACGCCCCGAGCGAGCGGTACGCTGCGTTCGATGCCTGAGATTCGCGGAGTGATCACGGCGATGGCGACGCCGTTCGGCGCCGACGGCGCGCTCGACCTCGAGGCTGCTCGCCGGCTGGCGCGGCATCTCGTCGAGAACGGCTCGCACGGGCTCGTCATCGCGGGCACGACCGGCGAGTCGCCGACGCTCTCGGACACCGAGAAGCTGCGCTTGATCGAGGTCGTGCTCGACGAGGTGGGCGACGAGGCGTTGGTGGTGGCCGGCACGGGCTCCAACGACACCCATCACTCGACCGAGCTGACGGCGAAGGCGACGCGCGCCGGCGCCCATGCGGTGCTGGTGGTGACCCCGTACTACAACAAGCCCAACCCGGCGGGGCTGCGGGCGCACTTCGGAGCCGTCGCCGCGGCGGCGGGGGAGACCCCGGTGATCGTCTACAACATCCCCTCGCGCACGGTGATCAACGTGGCGCCCGACTTGCTCGCCGAGCTCGCCGCCGAGAACGCCAACATCGTCGCCGTCAAGCAGGCCAACAACGACGACCTCGGGCCGGTCGAGGGCCTCGAGATCCTCGCCGGAAACGACGAGGTGTTCGCGCGCACGCTCGCCTTCGGCGGTGCCGGCGGCATCCTGGTCGCCTCCCACGTGATCGGGCCGCAGATGCGCGAGATCTACGAAGCGGCGACCTCGGGCGATCACGATCGCGCCGCCGAGATCGACGCCGAGCTGAAGCCGATCTACGAGGCCATGACCGTGACCGCGAACCCGATCCCGGTCAAGACCGCGCTCGAGCTGCTCGGCGTGATCGAAGCCCACCTGCGCCTGCCGATGGTGCCGGCCTCAGAGGACGAGCGGGCGACCGTGAAGGCCGCGCTAGAGCGCCACGGCCTCCTGGTCGCAGGCGGAACGGCGTAGACAAGGGGCGGGCTTGAGCGAATCCGTACGCATCCTCCCGCTCGGGGGGCTGGGGGAGATCGGCAAGAACATGGCCGTGATCGAGCGCGGCGGGCGCATCGTCGTCGTCGACACGGGTCTGATGTTTCCGACCGCGGAGATGCTCGGCATCGACCTGGTGCTCCCCGACTTCGACTACCTGCGCGACCGCGCCGATCAGATCGAGGCGATCGTGCTCACCCACGCCCACGAGGACCACGTCGGCGCGCTGCCGTTCGTCCTGCGAGAGATCGGCATGCCGCCAGCGATCTACAGCGGGCCGTTGACGATCGGCCTGGTGCGCTCGAAGCTCGAAGAGCACAAGCTGCGCGACGCGCCGCTGGAGGTGCTCGAGGCGGGCGAGCGCCGCATGGCCGGACCGTTCGAGATCGAGATGATCCACATGTCCCACTCGATCCCCGACGCGCGCGCGGTGGCCCTGCACACCGACCTCGGCGCGATCCTCGTCACCGGCGACTACCGCTTCGACCAGACCCCCGTCGACGGCCGGCCCGCCGACATCGCGCGGCTCGCCGAGCTCGGCTCGGAGGGCGTGCTGTGCTTGTGCGGCGACTCGACCAATGCCGACCGCCCCGGCGTCGTGCCTTCGGAGGCGACGGTCGGCCCGGCGCTGCTCGAGGTGTTCTCGCGCTGTGAGGGGCGGATCATCGTCACCTGCTTCGCCTCCAACGTGCATCGCGTCCAGCAGGTGATCGACACCGCGGTGGCGCTCGACCGGCGGGTGGCGCTGGTCGGGCGTTCGATGCGCAAGAACTTCAACATCGCCTCCAACCTGGGCATCGCACATGCCCCCGACGGCCTGCTGATCCCCCCGAAGGAGATCGAGGACTTCCCTGACCACAAGGTGGTCGCGATCTCCACCGGCAGCCAGGGCGAGCCGCTGTCGGCGCTGCGGCGGATGGCCTTCAACGACCACCGCGACGTCGAGCTTCACTCGGGCGATACGGTGATCTTCTCGGCGACTCCGATCCCCGGCAATGAGCGCTCGGTCAACGAGACGATCGACCGCATCTACGAGATCGGCGCCCGCGTGGTCACCGCCGCCGACGCCCCCATCCACGTCTCCGGCCACGGCTCTCGCGAGGAGCTGAAGTTGATGCTCAACCTGACTCGCCCAAAGCACGTCTTTCCCTTCCACGGCGACCACAAGCGGATCCAGCTTCACGCCGAGCTGGCCGAATCGATCGGGATCGAACCCGAGCGGATCCACAAGGGGAAGAACGGCCTGCCGCTGGAGATCGACGCCAACGGGGCGCGGTTCGGCGAGTCGGTCGGCTCGGGGATGATCTTCGTCGACGGGGTCGACATCGGCGATCCCGACGACGTCGCGCTGCGCGACCGGCGGATGCTCTCGGCCGACGGCATCTTCATCGTGGTCGCGACGGTCGACGGCGAGGACGGCAGCTCGGTCGCGCCGCCCGAGCTGATCTTCCGCGGCGTCCCGTTCATGGAGGACGCCGACGAGGGGCTGCTCGAAGAGCTGCGAGATGTGGTCGAGGGCTCGCTCGCCCAGCTCGCCGAGGAGGGCGTCACCGAGCCGGTTCTGCTCCAGCAGGACCTGCACGACGACATCGCGGCCTTCGTCTATGACCGCCTGCGACGACGTCCTATGATCCTGCCGGTCGTGGTCGAGGTATGAGCAGGGGACCAGGTCACCGCGCCCGCACCGTTGCTGCGGGCCTGACGGCGTGCTTCGTCCTCGGCGCAGCTCCCGCCGAGGCCGCATCCGAGCGCGTGAGCGCCCGCCTCGCGCAGGCAGAAGCGCCCCGCGCCCAGCTCGCGGCCGCCGGCCGGATCGAGGTTCCGGGCGGCGGGCTCATCCATCTCTACGCCCAGCGCGCTGGCGGGTTGCCGGTGCTCGGCGCCCACACGGTGGTCGTCGACTCGCCGGACGCTCCGCCGATGCTGGTCACCGACTCGACCGTCGGCCGAATCGAGCCGCGTTCGGCCGCGGGGGCGATCTCCAAGCGCCGCGCGGTCAGCGCCGCGCGCACGGCCATCGCCACCACGAGGCTGCGCGCCGGCGCGCGGGCGCGGTTGGGCATCGACCCCGGGAGCGGGGCCGCCGTCTGGGAGGTCTCGCTGCCGTCGGCACGGCCGCTCGGCGACTACCTGGTGACCGTCGACGCACACAGCGGCGCCGAGCTGCGAACTCGCGACCTGCTCTGGCGCGCCACCGGCAGCGCGATGATCTTCAACCCGAACCCGGTGGTCACCCAGGGCAACAGCTATTCGGGGCTGCGCGACAACAAGGACAGGAACTCCGCGCTGCTCACCAGCCTGCGGCAGGCGGTCAGCCTCGAACGGATCACGAGCGCCAAGGGCTGCCTGGCGGGCACGTACGTCGATTCGCGGCTCGGCCGGCAGGCGAAGTCGGTGTGCAGGACGAGCCTTGACTTCACCAACCTGACCCGCGGCGACCCGCAATTCGAAGTCGTGATGTCGTACTTCCACGTCGACCGCACCCGTGCCTACGTCGACAGCCTCGGGCTCTCAGAGGCCCTCGGCCAGAAGCCCCAGCGGGTGCGCTCGAACGCGATCCCGGACGACAATTCCTACTTCTCCTCGATGACCCGGTCGATGACGATCGGCTCCGGCGGGGTGGACGACGGCGAGGACGCCGACGTGACCGTGCACGAATACGGGCATTCGCTTCAGGACCAGGCCGTGCACGGCTTCGGTCGCTCGCTCGCCGGGGGGACGATCGGCGAGGGCTTCGGCGACTACGTCGCGGCGATGATGTCGGCGCTGACGACCGGCGGCGATCAGGAGTCGAGCGTGTGCATCTTCGACTGGGACGGGATCTCCTATACGCGGGATGGCTGCGGGCGGCGCGCCGACAAGAGCCTCGACATCAAGAAGGCCAAGGTCAAATGCGCGTTCGAGATCCACTGCATGGGCGAGGTCTGGTCGAGCGCCCTGTACGAGCTTCGGGTGCTGCTCGGAAACGACGCCAACGGTCAGTCGGTGATGGACCGGGTGGTGCTGGAGTCGAACTTCATGCTCGCGCCACGGATCAGCTTCCGCGACGCCGCCCGGGCGCTGCTCGGCGCCGACCAGGTGCTCTATGCCAGCGCGCACGCCGCCTCGATCGAGGCCGAGATGGTTCAGCGCAAGCTCTGCCCGGCCGGCGGCTGCTGAGCGCCGCGCCCTGGGGTCAGACCCCTCGTTGTAAGCGCGCCGCGTCGCGGGATCGCACCACGGGGTCTGACCCCAAGAAGTTGGCCCGCCGAGCCTCAGGGAGGGGGGAGGGCTCGGCGGGCCTGATCGACTCGGCTTCATGCCGGCCGACCTTGCGCCCATCGAGGCTTGTCGTCGGGGGTGGCCTCGGCGGGCGGTGTCTCGTCCGGTGACCCAGACTAATCAGGGATGTAAAGAGACGCTAAAGGTTCGCCGGCTTGGCGCCGGCGCTAGGCTTTCAGCTGACGGATCCGGGGTGGCTCGGGTGCGGGGTCCGTCGTTTCGCGCTGGGCAGCCGCGGGCGCGAGCGGCAGGCGGACCGTGAACCGGGCGCCTCCGGAGTCGGAGCTCCCGACCTCGACCTCGCCACCGTGCGAGCTCGCCACGGCCTTGACGATCGCCAGGCCGAGGCCGGTCCCCGCGTCGACCGACAAGTCGGCCGGGCCGCCGCCGCGAACGAAGCGCTCGAACAGCTGCTCGCCCGCATCGGCCGGCAGGCCGGGTCCGTCGTCTGAGACCTCGAGGACGCCGTCGCCGTTGCGCGTATAGACGGCCGCGTCGACCTTCGTGCCCGGCGGCGTATGGCGAACCGCGTTTTCGAGCAGGTTGAGCGCGAGCCGGTGAAGGTCGTCGGGGTTGCAGTCGACGGGCACCGGCCCGTTGCTGTCGAGCTGCAGCTCGTGCTCGCCGGCGACCGGCGCCACCTCGGCGAGGGCGCCGGCGGCGATCTCGGCCAGGTCACAGCTGCGGCGCGGCCCGGAGCGTCCGGCGTCGGCGCGCGCAAGCAGCAGGAGGTCGGCGACCAGCCGGCGCATCCGGCGCGACGACCCGAGTGCGCCGTCGACGATCTCGGCCTCCTCGCCCGACTCGCCGCGCTGCTCGAGTCGCGCCTGCAGCAGCTCGAGGTTGGCAAGGATGCTGGTCAACGGCGTGCGCAGCTCGTGCGAGGCGTCGGCGACGAACTCGCGCTGCGCCTGGATCATCTGCTGAGTCTCGCCGCGGGCGGCGTCCAGCTCGCGCAGCATCTGGTCGAGGGTCTGGGCCAGCTCGCCCACCTCGTCCTCGGTCTCGGGCATCGGCAGCCGCAGCGACGGGTCGCGGGTGGTGGCGATCTCGCGGGCGGCCGCGGTCAGCGAGGAGATCGGGCGCATCGCCCGGCCGGCGACGGCGATCCCCGCAAGGGCCGCGAACACCGTGCCGCCCAGGACGCCTGCGGCAAGCAGGAGCCAGACGCGGTCGATCGAGGCGTCGAGCGAGCTGCGCGTCTCGCCGTACTGGACGAAGACCGGCCCCCGCAGGGGGGAGTTCGTCAGCACCTGCTGGGAGGCGACGTCGTATCCGCCCACCCGCGTGACCTCCTCGGTCAACGGGGGCCCGAAGTGCGGCTGCGCCGGGATGCCCAGCACCGAGTTGCCCAGCGAGTCGACAATGTTGAGCTCGCCGCTCGTGACCATGCGCTGGACCTCGTCGCGGGGATCGTTGAGGTTGAAGACGGCGGCGGCGCGGTTGGCGGTCGAGACGATATCTCGGCGATGATCGGCCTCGAGCCGGGTCTGCACGAGCCGGCCGACGACCATCGCGAAGCAGACGAGGATCACCAGCGTCAGCCCGGCGGAGACAGCCGCCAGACGCCAGCGCACCGGCCAGTGGCGCGGGGCGAAGCGCCGGAAGATCCTGTCAGCCATTCTCGCGCGGCGCGCGCAGCACGTAACCGGCGCCGCGCTTGGTGTGCAACAGGCGGGGCTCGTCGTCCTGCTCGAGCTTGCGCCGCAGGTTGGAGATGAACACGTCGATGGTGTTGGTCATCGCCAGCGGGTCATATCCCCAGACCTCTTCGAGCAGGCGCTCGCGCGAGACGACCAGGCGCTCGTTTCGCATCAGGTACTCGAGCAGCTCGAACTCGCGGTTGGTGAGCTCGATCACCCGCTCGCCGCGGGTGACCTCGCGAGTGTCGGGGTTGAGGACCAAGTCGCCGACCACCAGGGCGGCGCTGCCGCGGGGCGGGCGGCGGCGCATCAGCGCCCGCAGCCGCGCCAGCAGCTCATCGCGCTCGAACGGCTTCACCAGGTAGTCGTCGGCGCCGGAGTCCAGGCCCTCGACGCGATCGTCCAGGTCGGCGCGGGCGGTGAGGATCAGGATCGGCACGTCGGACTCGGCGCGCAGCCTGCGGCAGACCTCGACCCCGTCGAGCCCGGGCAGGCCGAGGTCGAGGATGACGAGGTCGGGCACGAACTCCTCGGCCGCGCGCAGCGCGTCGATGCCGTCGCCCGACGAGCGCACCTCGTGGCCCTCCTGACGCAGAGTGCGCCTGAGCACGTCGGTGATCGCGTCGTCGTCTTCGACGACCAGCACGCGTCCGGCCTGAACCTCGCTCGCAAGCATCGCCTAGAGAGGGTAGCCCCGCCTGGGCGCAGAACGACGGATATTTACTGGGCCTTTACGCGGCTGCAGGCGTGCGGCGCGCGCGCAGGGGACCGTGCCTGGGCGTCGAAGTCCCAGGCACGAAAGCGGGCGTCCCGCGCGTTTTCGCCTGAGCATGAAGCTGCCCTGGTCAAAGCCGAAGCGGAGATCGCGCCGCCGGGCGCCTGCACGCGAGCGTCGATATGAGCGCGACCGCGAGCGGCGCTATCCGCGCGAGCGCCGTCACCCGCGCGATTACGTCGAGGGCCTCGAGCAGCGCCACTTCGACGTCTTCGGCCTGGCGCTGATCGCCGCCGGCATCTACCTGGCCTTCGTGCTCTATCTCGACTGGGACGGGGGCCGCGTCGGCAGCTGGATGGCGACGGCGCTGGAGCACGCCGCAGGGCGAGTCTCATACGTCGTTCCGCTGGCCCTGATCGGCTGGGGCACGGCGCTCATCGCGCGGCCGATGCTGCGTGCGCCGTCGGCGCTCAACGCCGGCGGGATCCTGCTCCTCGCCGCGCTGCTGCTCGGCTTCGCCGCCGAGACGGCCGGGCTGGGCCCCGAGCGGCCCAACCGCCACGAGTACTTCGACGAGCGGTTCATGGTCGAGCACGGCGGCGCCGTAGGTGAGGCGCTCTACTGGGCTTCGACCAGTCTGTTCCAGCGGCTCGGCGCGCACATGTTCGCGGTCTTGATGTTCGTCTCGGGGGCCTTCCTCGTCACCGGGACCACGATCGCCGGTTTCGTCGGCGCGACCGGCAGCGCCGTGCGGCGCGCGGGCACCCAGACGCGCGAGGTCGCGCGCACGGTGCGCACCCAGCGCTTCCGGACCGACGACCCGTGGGGTGACCCGGACGGTGCCTCGATCGCGGTCACCCGTGCCAACGAGACCGAGCCGATCGCGCGCCAGGTCGAAGCCGAGATCGAGGAGGACGAGGCGGAGACCGAGAGCTGGGCCGAGGAGGCCGACGACTTTGCGTACGCGGACCCCTCGATCCCCGAGCCTGAGGCTGAGGCGGTTGCCGAGGATCTCGGTGTCACGCCGGCGGGAAATCGCCGCGAAAAGCACGGCGTCACCGCTTCGGAGGAGATCGCCTACACCGCGCCCCCGGCGAAGGCGCTGGAGAAGGCAAAGTCCGATCCCGGCCCCGACACCCGCGATCGCGAGAGCACGTCCAAGGCGCTGCTCGAGTCGCTGCGTCACTTCGGGATCGAGGCGCGCCTGCTGGGCGTCGTCAGCGGCCCGCACGTGAGCCGCTACGAGCTCCAGCTCGCTCCCGGCACGAAGGTCGCCAAGGTCGCCCAGCTCAGAGACGACCTGGCCTACGCGCTCGCCTCGACCGACATCCGCATCCTGGCGCCGATCCCCGGCAAGAAGGCGGTCGGGGTCGAGGTGCCGAACTCGCGCCGGCGGCTGGTGCGGCTCGGCGACATCTACTCCGACCCGCCGAAGGGCTCGTCACCGCTACTCGCCTGGCTCGGCAAGGACGTCTCGGGGCAGTCGGTGAGCGCCGACCTCGCGACGATGCCGCATGTGCTGATCGCCGGCACCACCGGCTCGGGGAAGTCGGGCTGCATCAACGCAATCCTCACCTCGATCCTGATGCACGCCTCGCCGAACGAGGTCCGAGTGGTGCTCGTCGACCCCAAGCGGGTCGAGCTCAACCACTACGAGAGGCTGCCGCACCTGCTGACGCCGGTCGTCATCAACCCGCGGCTGGCGGCGACCGTGCTCGCCAACCTGATCGGCGAGATGGAGAGCCGCTACGCGGTCATGAGCGAGGCCAGGGCGCGCAACCTCGTCGAGCTCAACCGCGCCCGCAAGCGCGCCGGCGAGGCGCCACTGCCCCACATCCTCTGCGTGATCGACGAGCTGGCCGACCTGATGATGGTCGCCCCGGCCGAGGTCGAGGACTCGGTCATCCGCCTCGCTCAGAAGGCACGGGCGATCGGGATCCACCTCGTGCTCGCCACCCAGCGGCCATCCACCGACGTGATCACGGGCACGATCAAGGTCAACATCCCGTCGCGGATCGCATTCGCGGTCGCCTCGCAGGTCGACTCGCGGGTGATCCTCGACCAGGGCGGCGCCGAGACGCTGCTGGGCCAGGGCGACATGCTGTTTCGCCCGGTCGGGACCTCGAAGCTGAGCCGGATCCAGGGCGCCTTCGTCACCGAGGAGGAGATCGCGAAGATCTGCGGGCACTGGGCCAAGCAGGGCGAGCCCGAGTTCGACGAGGAGCTGCTCGAGGCGCGCGAGCCCGAGATCGACGAGTCTCGCGACGGCGAGTTCTCCCCCGACCAGGACGACCTGCTCGCCGACGCGGCGCGAATCGTGGTCGAGTCCGAGACCGCGTCGGTGTCGATGATCCAGCGCCGCCTGCGCGTCGGCTACACGCGGGCCGGGCGCCTGATCGACATGCTCGAGCGCCGCGGGATCATCTCCGGCTACGAGGGCTCTAAGCCGCGCCAGGTGCTCGTCTCGCAGTCCGAGCTGCCGCGGATGCTCGACCGGATCGCCACCGGCATGATCGAGCACGATGGCGACGACGAAGCCGGCACTGAAACCGAGCTCGAACCCGTAGAGCGCTAATCGAGACAATGGCCGCGTGATGACCGGCCAGGGTCAAGGCGAGATGCGGATCGGCGAGGTCCTCAAGCAGGCCCGCGCCCGGGCCGGTCTCGACATTCGCGCCGTCGAGGAGCAGACCAAGATCCGGGTCAAGTACCTGCGGGCGCTGGAGGACGAGGAGTGGGAGGCGCTGCCCAACTCGGCCTACGCCAAGGGCTTTCTGCGCACGTACGCGCAGGTGCTCGGCCTCGACGGCGAGGCGATGGTCGACGCCTATCGGCGCCAGGTCGAGCGCGGTCGCACCGATCCGACCTTCCTCGGCGATCAGGTGCTCGAGCAGAGGCGCCGGCTGTCGGCCGAGTCGCAGGGGCCGCGCTGGCTGCTCGTCGTGATCGCGATCGGCGTGGTGGTCGCCGCCGTGCTGCTGGCGATCGGGATCCTGGGAGACGACGATGACGATGGTGGCGGCGATCGCGGGCGCGGCGCGGGCCAGGACAAGAGCCAGTCCCGCGAGCGCGACAAGCAGGCGCCCAGGGGCACGGTCACGCTCGACCTCCTGATCCGTGAGCCGGTTCAGATCTGCCTGGTCGGGGGTGGGGGACAGGCGCTGATCGACGGTCAGGTGCTCAACCCCGGCGACGAGGAGAGCTATGAGCGCGAGCGCTTCGAGCTGCGCTTTCCGAGCGGCTTCGACGGAGACCAGTTCGAGCTCGAGATCGCGGGCGAGCCGCGGCGGCTGCCGCGCGCCGACGGGCCGGTCGCCTACGAGATCATCGCTCCGCAGCGCGTGGTCGTCACCGAACCCCCGGGTCGGGAGTGTCCATGAGCGTGCGGGCGGGGATCTTGGTCACCGGCACCGAGGTGATCACGGCTCGGATCACTGACCGCAACGGGCCGTGGATCTCAGAGCGGCTCGCCGAGCTCGGGCTTGAGGTGGCCCACATCCTGGTCGTCGGCGATCGCCCGGACGACCTCGAGGCCGGGCTGCGGTTCATGGCCGAAGAGGGATGTGAGCTGATCGTGACCAGCGGCGGGCTCGGACCGACCGCCGACGATCTGACCGCCGAGATCGTCGCCCGCTTTGCCGGAGTCGAGATGGAGCTCGACGAGGGCATGGAGGAGAAGATCGCCCGGATCATCGCCGGCTTCGCCCGGCGGCTGCGCTTCGACCCCGAGGCCATCCGCGAGGCGAATCGAAAGCAGGCGATGATCCCGCGCGGCGCCGAGACGATCGACCCGGTGGGCACCGCGCCGGGGCTCGTGGTGGCCGCCGAAGACGGGCCAGCCGTGATCGTCCTGCCTGGCCCGCCGCGCGAGCTGCAGGAGATGTGGGCGCCCGCGCTCCAGACCGAGGCCGTGCGCGCGGTTACGGCTCGCGCGGAGCCATACCTGACACGGACGGTGCGCCTCTTCGGCATTCCCGAGTCGGAGATCGCCAAGTCGCTGCGCGAGATCGAGTCCGAGGTCGACCTCGCGTCGCTTGAGATCACGACCTGCCTGCGCCGCGGCGAGATCGAGGTCGACGTCCGCCACCGTCCGGGGAGCGAGACGGTCGCCGAGCGCCTCGTCGAGGGGATCGTCGAGCGCCACGGGCAGTTCCTCTTCAGCGTCGACGGCTCGACGATCGACGAGCAGGTCGCCGGCCTGCTGCGCGACCGGCGCCGTATCGGCCTCGGGGAGTCGTGCACGGCCGGGCTGCTTGCGGCGCGGCTCGCCGGTCCGCCGGGCGCCTCGGAGTACCTGGCCGGCGGGATCGTCGCCTACTCCAACGAGGCGAAGATCGAGCTGCTGCGGGTTCCGCAGGAGCTGATCGAGCGCCATGGCGCGGTCTCGCCCGAGGTCGCCGAAGCGATGGCCGATGGCGCAATCGCCCGCTTCGACGCCAACATCGGAGTGGGGATCACCGGGATCGCGGGGCCGACCGGAGGCACCAAGGAGAAGCCGGTCGGTTACGTCTGTGTCTGCGTCAGGGCCCCGGACGGACCCATGCTCGCCCGCGACCCCGTGATCCCCGGCGATCGCGGCGAGATCCGCGACCGCTCATGCACCCTCGCGCTCCACCTCGTCCGCCGGCTCCTACGCGGCGAGGACTTCGCTCTTTGAGCACCGCGACCACGGTCGCGGTGCTCGCGGATACGCACCTGCCGCGCGGCTCGCGCCGGCTGCCGGAGGCCTGCGTGAGACGGATCGTCGCCGCCGACCTGCTGATCCACCTCGGTGACTTCTCGACGGTCGAGGCGTACGACGAGTTCGCCGCGCTGGGCCCGGAACTCGTCGCCGTGCACGGCAACGTCGACGAGCCGGCACTGCGCAAGCGCCTACCGGAGCGAACCACGATCAAGCTGGGTGGGGTAGCGCTCGGCCTGATCCACGACGCAGGTCCCAAGACTGGGCGCCTTGCGCGTATGAGAGACGCGTTCCCCGACGCCGCCGCGGTCCTCTTCGGCCACTCTCACCTGCCCCTGCACGAGCGCGAGCGCGGCTTTCAGATCTTCAACCCCGGCAGCCCGACCGACCGCCGCCGCGCCCCGAGTCACACGATGGGGATCGCAACGATTCGCGACGGTCGCGTGCGGCTGCGGCATGTAGCGCTCTAGGGTGCTCGCGGTGCCCTGGCTGGACCCGAACTTCGCCGTTCCCCGGAAGCTCGATCTGGATACCGGCCATCATCTACGCCCGATGGGCGAGGCCGACGTCGACCTCGATTACCCGGCGGTGATGGGATCTCGGGAGCGCCTCTGGGAGAAGTACGGCGAGGCCTGGGGCTGGCCTCCCGCGCACATGACCTATGAGGCCGACAAGGAGGACCTCGCCCACCACGAAGCCGAGATCAAGGCGAGGGAGACGTTCCTCTACGGGGTCTTCGACGAGTCGGAGACCGCGTTGCGCGGCTGCGTATACATCGATCCTCCGGACGCCGCGGCCCCCGCCGGAGCTGACGCGACGGTCTCGTGGTGGGTGGTCGACGAGCAGGTGGGGAGCGACCTCGAGCGTGACCTCGACGAGGTCATCCCGCGCTGGCTCGCGCAAACGTGGGGCTTCGAGCACGTCCATTACCACCCGTAGCGAGTGTCCCGACACGGCTCGCGCGCGTCTCGCGCCGGTTGACGGCGTAGCGTCCGGCGAGTGGCCAAGGAGCGCCTGAAGTCGCCGCGCGCGCGGTTGTTCGTCGCGCTGGACCTGCCCGAGGAGGTGCGTGAGGGACTGGCGCGATGGCAGGGACGGGCGCTGTCCGACCCGGCGCTGCGGCCGATGCGGGCGGAAGCGCTGCACGTGACACTGGTGTTTCTCGCCTATCACCCGGAGAAGGCGATCCCGCGGATCGCCGAGATCGTGGACGGGGTCGGGCCGCGGCCGGTGGAGCTGCGCTTCGAGCCCCAGCCCTCGCCGATCCCCAAGGGACGCCCGCGCCTGTACGCCGTCGGCGGGCGCAGCGAGTCGGCGGGCGCGCTTCAGCGGGAGCTCTCGGACGCGCTCGAGCAGGCGCGCCTGTATGAGCCGGAGAAGCGCTCCTTCTGGCCCCATGTGACCGTCGCCCGGGTGCGCTCCGAGCGGCTGCCGCCGGCGCCCGGGCAGCGGCGCGGGAAGGGGCGGCCGCGGCGGGTGGAGAAGCCCCCGTCACCGCTGCCGAAGGCGCTCACAGAGCCCTTCGGAGCCATCCGACTCGCTCTTTACCGTTCGAATCTGAAGCCGCAAGGAGCGGAGTACGTCCGCATCCACGGCGTTGACTTGCCGTCCCCTGAGGGACCCAGAAGAGGTGAATGAATTGGCAGATGCGAAGAAGGCCGAGCTGAAGGCGGCCGACAAGGAGGCCAAGGCCAAGGACGCGGCGCTGACCGCCGCCGTCTCGCAGATCGAGAAGCAGTTCGGGGCGGGCTCGGTGATGAGGCTCGGCTCCGACAACATCGTCGCCGTCGATGCGATCTCCACCGGGGCGCTGTCGCTGGACCTAGCACTCGGAGTGGGAGGGGTGCCACGGGGGCGGATCGTCGAGATCTTCGGCCCCGAGTCGTCGGGTAAGACGACGCTCGTCTACCACATCATCGCCGAGGCCCAGGCGCGAGGGGGCGTCTGCGCCTTCGTCGACGCCGAGCACGCGATCGACCCGATCTACGCGAAGAAGATCGGCGTCGACATCGACGAGCTGCTCGTCTCCCAGCCCGATTACGGCGAACAGGCGCTGGAGATCGTCGACGTGCTGGTGCGCTCGGGCGCGGTCGACGTGGTCGCGGTCGACTCGGTCGCCGCGCTCACGCCGCGGGTCGAGCTCGAGGGCCAGATGGGCGAGCAGACGGTCGGGCTGCAGGCACGACTGATGTCACAGGCGCTGCGCAAGCTCGCCGGCAACCTCAACCGGGCAAAGACGGTCTGCCTGTTCACCAACCAGATCCGGGAGAAGATCGGCGTCATGTTCGGCTCGCCCGAGACCCAGCCCGGCGGCCGCGCGCTGAAGTTCTATTGCTCGCAACGGCTCGACATGCGCCGGATCGAGACGCTCAAGGAAGGCACCGAGGCGATCGGCAACCGGGTCCGGGTGAAGGTGGTCAAGAACAAGGTCGCGGCGCCGTTCCGCCAGGCCGAGTTCGACATCGAGTACGGCGCCGGGATCTCGCGCGAGGGCAACCTGCTCGACCTGGCGATCGAGCACGACCTGGTGCAGAAGTCCGGCTCGTTCTTCTCCTACGGCGAGCTGCGGCTCGGCCAGGGGCGCAACAACACCAAGCAGTACCTCGCCGAGAACCCGGATCTGGCGACCGAGATCGAGGGCAAGCTGCTCGCCGAGCTCGATGTCGAGCGGAGCCCGGCGCCGCCACGCGCCGTGGCCGACGCCGAGCCGGTCGAAGCGACCGCCGACGCGGACGAGCCCGAGCGCAAGGCGGCCTGATCGCCGCCTGAGCCGGAACGTGGGCGACGAGGTCCTCGAGCGTGCGCTCACGGCGCTGGCGAGCAAGGAGCGCACGGTCGCCGAGCTCGAGGGCTGGCTGGCCGAGCGCGGGTTTGCGGCCGAGCGGATCGCCGCCGCGATCGAGCGCCTGATCGAGGATGGCGCGCTCGACGACGAGCGCTTCGCCCGCCGCTACGCCGAGGACAAGCGCGAGCTGCGCGGCTGGGGCCCGGACCGGATCCGCGAGGCGCTCGCCGGACGGGGGGTCGATCAGGGCCTGATCGACGCGGCGCTCGCCGCTGACGATCCCGAGGAGCAGCTCGAGCGCGCGATCGAGCTGCTCGAGCGCCGCGGCGAGCCCGCCGCCGACGAGACCTCGCGCGCCCGCGCGCTTGCTTACCTGGCGCGGCGCGGCTATGACTCCGAGGCCGCCTACGACGCGGTCCGCGGGTTCGAGCGCCGCACCGCCGCCTGAGCTCGTATCCCGGCAGGATCGAGCGCTCGACAGGCGCTGGCAGCGCAGCCGCGATTAGCTTCCCGGCGCGGACCGGTCATAGGCATTGAGAGCCCGCGGCCGCAGCGGCCGACTACTGAGGAGGCGCGATGAGCAAGCTTAGGTGTCATATCTCGATCTCCGTGGACGGTTGCGTCGCCGGCCCGAACCAGAGCGAGGAGAACCCGCTCGGCGAGGGCGGCGAGCGGCTCCACGACTGGGTGGTTCCGCTGGCCGCCTGGCGCCAAGCCCACGACAAGCAGGGCGGCGAGGTGAACGAGAGCACGCGGATATTCGAGGAATCGGCCCAGAACGTCGGGGCCAGCGTGATGGGCCGAAACATGTTCGGGCCGATCGGCGGTGGTGCCTGGGGCGACGAGCAGTGGACGGGCTGGTGGGGCGACGACCCTCCCTACCACCACCCCGTTTTCATCCTCACCCATCACCCGCGTGATCCCGTTGAGATGGAGGGAGGGACCACGTTCCACTTCGTCACCGACGGAATCGAGTCCGCGCTCGAACAGGCAAGGGAGGCCGCCGGCGGCAAAGACGTCAAGCTTTGGGGCGGTGCCGACGTCGTTGGGCAGTACCTGGCAGCGGGACTGCTGGACGAACTTGAGCTCCACGTCGTCCCGGTGGTGCTCGGCGACGGTGCTCGTCCCTTCGACAACCTCGGGGACGCGGAGGTGCAGCTCGAGCAGGTCCGGGCCGTCGAGGCACCCGGCGTCACCCACGTCAAGTACAGGGCGGTCACATAAACCGGTCGCCGAGCGGCCCCCTTGCCATCAAGCCGTGCCGGGACTACGATCGGCCTGCGGCCGACGGCCGCCCGAAGACGCAACCGGTAAAGCTGAATCGAAAAGATCTTGCTCACCCCAGGCACCAACGAGGAGGCGCCTCAGATCCGGCGCGGGTAGGCCGGAAACGATGCGGCGCGCGCGGGCGCGCACATCTCAGCCAAGCCAGTAGCGCTTCGCGGCCTCGGTCACGAACGATCCGCCGAACGGCGGTCCGCGACACCGACCACGATGGTCGGGGAGAGGGAAGCGATGAGTCAACGGGCGTTGTGGTTGCCGTGGCGACGCGACCGCGAACCGGTGGCCGAGGCGACGGTGGCCGTGCCGCAGGTGCCGTCGGGGTCGACCGACGAGCTTCGCGCCCGCCGCGAGGAGATCGCGCGCATGGAGGAGCGGGCGCTGCTCGAGACCGAGTCGCTGGCGGTCCAGCGGGCCGATCTGGAGCGACGGACGCAGGCGCTCGAGGATCGTGAACGCAACCTGGCGAAGGCAAACGAGGAGCTCAAGCAGGCTAAGCGGGTGCAGCGGCGCGAGCTGGAGCGCCTCTCCGGCTTGAGCGTCGCCCAGGCGAAGCAGATGCTGCTCGCCGAGGTCGAGCAGGAGGCAAGGCAGCAGGCGGGACTGCGGCTGCAGGAGGTCGAGGAGCAGACCCGGATCGAGGAAGAGCGACGGGCGCGCAACATCCTCTCGGTGGCGATCTCACGACTCGCCGCCAAGCATTCGAGCGAGAGCACCACCCGCCTCGTCGAGCTCCCCAACGACGAGATGAAGGGCCGGATCATCGGCCGCGACGGACGCAACATCCGCGCCCTCGAAAAGCTCACCGGCGTCGACCTGATCATCGACGAGACGCCTTCGGCGGTCGTGCTTTCGAGCTTCGACGGCGTTCGCCGCGAGGTGGCGCGGCTCACGCTCGAGCGGTTGATCGCCGACGGGCGCATCCACCCGGCGGTGATCGAAGAGACCTACGAGCACGCGCGCGAGGAGGTCGAATCGCGGATCGGCGAGGAGGGTGAGCGCGCGGCGCTGGAGGCGCGAGTCAACGGCCTCAGCCCGGAGCTCCTGCGCCTGCTCGGCGAGCTGCGCTTTCGAACCAGCTACGGACAGAACGTGCTCGAGCACCTCGTCGAGTGCTCGCATCTGGCTGCGCTGATGGCCGAGGAGCTCGGCGCCTCGGTCGAGACTGCGCGCCGCGCAGCCCTTCTGCACGACATCGGCAAGGCGGTCACGCACGAGGTCGAGGGGCCGCACGCGCTTGTCGGCGGCCGGATCGCCCGCCGCCAAGGCGAGTCGGAGGCGGTCGCGCACGCCATGGAGGCCCACCACGGCGAGGTCGAGCCGAAGACGGTCGAGGCGGTGATCGTGCAGTCCGCCGACGCGGTCTCCGGCGCCCGCCCTGGAGCCCGAGGCGACGCGCTCGAGCAGTACGTCGGCCGGCTGCGCGACCTGGAGGAGATCGCCCAGCGCCACCAGGGCGTCGAGAGGGTGTTCGCGATGCGCGCGGGCCGCGAGATCCGCGTCATCGTCGACCCAGGCGAGGTCGACGACGAGCGCGCCGCCCTGATCTCGCACGAGATCGCGACCACGATCGAGAAGGAGATGGAGTACCCCGGGCGGATCAAGGTGACCGTGATCCGGGAGAGCAGAGCCACCTCGTACGCCGGCTAGCGATCTATAGGATCACGCCCCGATGAACGAGACCGTGTTCTACGTATTGGGCATCGGGCTGGTCGTCGCCGCGCTCGTCGTCTCCCTGCTCGGCGTGCGGTCGGAGAGGTTCCCGCCCGCCCGCGGCGTGATGGTCGGGATCACCGGTCTGTTCGCCGCGCTCGTCCTCGCCACCGCCACCTTCGCCTGGCTCAACGCCGAGGATGAGCAGGAGCATCGCCAGGCCGAGCTTGCCGCCGAGGAGCAGGAGAACATCGAGGAGGGCGACACCGCCGAGGCCCAGGAGGAGGGCGCGACGACGGTAGAACCGACCACGCCGGAAGAGACCGACGGCGCCCAGGTCTTCGCCGACTTTCAGTGTGGCGGCTGCCATACGCTCGAGGCGGCGGGGACCACCGGGACCGTGGGTCCCGTGCTCGACTCGAGCCTGCAGGGGGAATCGGAGGAGTTCATCCGGACGTCGATCGTCGACCCCAATGCCGAGGTCGAGGAGGGCTTTCCGCCGGACACGATGCCCGACGACTACGAGCAGCAGTTGAGCCCCGAGCAGCTCGACGCCCTGGTCCAGTTCCTCGCCGAGTCGACCGGCGCGAAGGGCTGACGCAACTCACAGCCCGTGGTGCGGCCACTCCGGCGTGCGGCCCTCTTTGAAGGCGCTGGCCCCGATCGCATGCGAGTCGCGGCGCCAGAACATCGAGATCGCGACCTCGACCTCGTGACGGAGGCGCTCCTCGAACGTTCGGCCGACGTTGCGGATCATCGTCTCCTTGTCGGTGCGGATCGCGCCCTGCGGCAGGGCGGCGATCTCGCGCGCCAGCTCCAGCGCGCGGGGTAGTGCCCGACCGTCGGGGACGACCTCGTTCGCGAGCCCGATCGCCAGCGCCTCGTCTGATTTCACCGGTCGGCCGGTGATGATCAACTCCATCGCCTTCGCCCAGCCGACGACGAGCGGCAGGCGCACCGTCATACCGTCGCCGGCGACGATGTTCCAGCGCCGCTCCAGGGCTCCGAAGACGGCGCTCTCGGCGACGATCCGGATGTCGGCGAGCAGCGCGTTCTCCAGGCCGGCCGCCACCGCCCAGCCGTTGACGGCGGCGATCACCGGCTTGAACACGTCGGCGCGACGGGTGTAGCCGCAGTCGCCCTCGGACGCGTAGATGTGCGTACGGTGCTCGTCCCAATCGGGCCGGGGCCAATCCGCCGCATCCCGCAGGTCCCAGCCGGCGCAGAATGCGTCGCCCGTGCCCGTGATCACGAGCACGAACGCCTCGGGATCGTCGCGAAACCGCTTCCAGGCGTGGTGAAGCTCGGCGTTCATCGCCCGTGAGACGGCGTTTCGCTGCTCGGGGCGGTCGTAGGTGAGCACGGCGACGTGGTCGTCGAGCTCGTACTTGATGTTCTCGTAGTGCATCTGGGCTCCTAACATGGCGGCGTGGACCGCAAGCGCTATCACGTCACCACCTTCGGGTGCCAGATGAACGAGCACGACTCCGAGCGGATGAAGGGCATGCTCGAGTCGCTCGGCTACGAGCAGGCCGACGAGCGCGCCGAGGCCGA
The DNA here is from genome assembly GCA_036794585.1 of Solirubrobacterales bacterium. Lineage (GTDB taxonomy): Bacteria > Actinomycetota > Thermoleophilia > Solirubrobacterales > 70-9 > WHSW01. Next base: position 31,691 of record DAIRGH010000011.1, read on the forward strand.
CCTGATCCTCTTCAACACCTGCTCGATCCGCGAGGCGGCCGACAACCGCTTCATCTCCCACCTGGGCGAGGCGAAGCGGCTCAAGTCCGAGGATCCCGAGCGGGTCGTCGGAGTTGGGGGCTGCTGGGCGCAGTCGGTCAAGGACGAGGTTTTTGAGCGCTTTCCGTTCGTCGACGTCGCCTTCGGCCCCGGGCAGATCGCGCGGCTGGCCGAGTTCCTTTCCTCCGACTCGATCACCGCCCAGGGCTACTTCGAGTTCGAGGACTTCTCCGGCCACCTGCCGATGAAGCGCGAGCGCGAGTTCCAGGCCTGGGTGCAGATCTCGCAGGGGTGCAACTGCCGCTGCGCGTACTGCATCGTCCCCTCCACCCGCGGCCGCGAGCAGAGCCGCGATCCGGCCGAGCTGGTCTCAGAGATCACGGGCCTTGCCGCAGACGGCGTGTGCGAGGTGACGCTGTTGGGCCAGAACGTCAACAGCTACGGGCGTGACCTGCCCCGCGAGGCGCGGACCAGCTTCGCCGAGCTGCTCGCCGCGGTCGACGCCATCGAGGGGATCCAGCGGATCCGCTACACGAGCCCGCATCCCAAAGACATGCGCGAGGACGTGATCCGTGCGCACGCCGAGCTGCCGGCGCTGTGCGAGCACATCCACCTGCCGCTGCAGTCGGGCTCGAGCAAGATCCTGAAGGCGATGCGGCGGACGTATGACCGCCAGCGCTACCTCGACCGCGTCGCGCTGATCCGCGAGCACGTCCCCGACTGCGCCCTCACCACCGACATCATCGTCGGCTTTCCCGGCGAGACCGACGAGGACTTCGAGGCGACGATGGAAGTCGTCGAGGAAGTCGGCTACGACGGGGCCTTTACCTTCGTCTTCTCGCCCCGGCGCGAGACGGAGGCGGCGACGATGGACGGACAGGTGCCGCACGCGACCAAGCGCGAGCGCATGCAGCGTCTCGTCGAGGCGGTCCAGCGGCGGGCGAAGGAGCGCTCGCAGCGCTTCGTCGGCCGCACCCTCGACGTCCTGGTCGAGGGACCGAGCCGGACCGACCCGAGTCGGCTTCGCGGGCGAAGCCGTCACAACAAGGCGGTCAACTTCGAGGGCACCGCGGACGCCGGCGACCTCGTCGAGGTCGAGGTGACCGGCGCCAGCTCGCAGACGCTCACCGGGCACGAGCGGCTCGCGAGCCGCGTCCTCTGAATCAGGCGCCTCAACAGCGGCGCGGGTCGGCTTCGCTTCGCTCCGCCTCCCAGGTCCTCGCGATCTTCGGGCCGACCGCGGCCGGCAAGACCGGCGTCGCGATCGCAGTCGCCGAGCTGCTGCGCGAGCGGGGCGAGGAGCCGGTCGCCGTCAACTGCGACTCGATCCAGGTCTACGCGGGCCTCGAGGTTCTCAGCGGCGCCGCCACCGAGGATGAGAGGGCGCGCCTGGAGCACCGGCTGCTCGGCTTCGTCCCGGTCGACGGGGAGTTCTCGGCGGGCCGCTACGCGACCCTGGCGCACGCCGAGATCGACCAGCTGATCGCCGAGGGCCGCCGCCCGCTCGTGGTCGGCGGCACCGGGCTGTATCTGATCGCGGCGCTCTCGGACCTCGACCTGCGACCGCCGGTGCCCGCGGCGCTGCGAGCCGAGGTCGAGGCCGAGATCGCCGAGCGGGGCGCCGAGGCGCTTCACGCCGAGCTTCCACCGGACCTCGCCGCCACGGTCCACGCCAACGACCGCAAGCGAGTCGCCAGGCTGACCGAGCTCACCCGCGCCGGCATCGACCCGCCGCGCTCGAGCGAGAACCTATGGACCAACCGCCTGCGCCATCAGACCTCCGTGTTCGGCCTCACCCTCGACCGCGACAAGCTCGACACCCGCATCGACGCCAGAGTGGAGACGATGGTGGCCGCGGGAGCGAGGGAGGAGGTGCGCGCCGCCGTCGAGGCCCGCGCCTCGCGCACCGTGCGGGCCGCGATCGGCTTCGAGGAGCTCCTGGCGGGCGACGTCGAGGCGATGAAGACGGCCCAGCGGCGCTTCGCGCGACGCCAGCTCACGTGGATGCGCAAGATGTCCGGCGTGACGACGATCGACCGCAGCGGCCGCGGCGACGAGGAGGTAGCCGCCGAGATCGTCTCGCTGCTGGGAGTACAGGCGTGAGCGCGATCGAGACCGTGCGCAACCTGAACTCGATCTTCGAGCGCTACGAGTTGGAGCTCGCTCAGGTCCAGCGCTGGGTCGTCCGCGAGGGGCAGGCCACTGAGATCCACGTCTACGTCAGTCGCGAGGAGGCGCTCGCCGACACCGAATAGCCTGCGCCGATGCGCTTCGAGAAGTGGCAGGCGCTCGGCAACGACTACGTGATCGTCGAACGCGACGAGCTCCCATGGGAGCTGACCGCGGAGCGCGTGAGACGCCTGTGCGAGCCGCACTTCGGGATCGGCTCCGACGGGATCCTGGTGCTGTCGCCGGCGGCCGAGGAGGGCCACGTCGCCGAGCTTCAGATCTTCAATCCCGACGGCTCCGAGGCCGAGCTGTCCGGCAACGGCGCCCGTCAGGCGGTGCTCTACCTGCGGCGCGCGGGCTGGACCGACGCCGACACGTTCACGATCCTGACCAAGGCGGGCGAGGTGACCCCTACGATCATCGGCGAGGACACGGTGGTGATGGACATCGGCCGCGCGTCGCTGCGCTCCGGCGACTACCCGACAGGACCCGACGACGGCACCGGGACCCTGACCGCGGGAGGCCGTAAGTGGGGATTTCAGCACGTGAACGTCGGCAATCCTCAGTGCGTGATCGAGGTCGGCGAAGGGCTGGAAGAGCTCGAGATGGCGGCCCTCGGCGCCGAGATCGAGCGCCACGAGCTGTTTCCCAACCGCACCAACGTCTCGTTCATCGCGATCGACGGAAGTGAGGTCCGGGCCCGGATCTTCGAGCGCGGGGTGGGGGAGACGCTCGCCTCGGGCACCGGCGCCAGCGGCGCCGCGGTCGCCGCCCACCTGGGCGGGGCCGAGAGCCCGATCAAGGTGCGGCTGGACGGCGGTGAGCTCACCGTCGAGGTCTCCGGCGAGCTCGACGTGCGGCTGACGGGGACCGCGTCGCCGGTCTACGCCGGAGAGCTCTCAGAAGGGCTCGCGCGCGAGCTCGGCCGGTAGCCTCCCGCGCCCGATGGCGCTGACCGACCCATCCAACCGGCTGGAGGCGATCCCGCCGTACATGTTCGCCGAGCTCGAGCGCAAGATCGCCGAGAAGCGCAAGAGCGGCATCGACGTGATCAGCCTCGGGATCGGCGATCCCGACAGGCCGACCTACCCGCACATCGTGGAGGCGATGAAGGCGGCGGTCGACGACCCGAGCACGCACCAATATCCGTCGAACCGCGGCCGCGAGGAGTTCCGCCAGGCGTTGGCCGGCTTTTATGAGCGCCGTTTCGGCGTCGAGATCGACCCCGAGACCGAGGTGATCCCGGCGATCGGGGCCAAGGAGTGCATCTACAACCTCTGCTTCGCCTTCCTCGACCCCGGCGACGCGGCGCTCGCCGCCGACCCCGGCTATCCCGTCTACACCGGCGGCCCGCTGCTCGCCGGCGCGGACGCGCCGCTGATGCCGCTCGTGCCCGAGCTCGGCTTCGTCCCCGACCTGGAGGCGATCTCGGCTGACGACCTCCGGCGCGCGCGGCTGCTGTTCGTCAACTACCCCAACAACCCGACCGGCGCCGTGGTGCCCGACGGGTTCTTCGAGCGCGTGGTCGACCTCGCGCGCAAGCACGAGATCCTCGTCGTCCACGACAACGCCTACTCCGAGACGACCTACGACGGCTACGTCGCGCCCAGCTTCCTCACCACCCCGGGCGCCAAGGAGGTGGGGGTGGAGGTCTTCTCGCTCTCGAAGGGCTTCAACATGACCGGTTGGCGGTGCGCGGCGATCCTCGGGAACGCCGACGCGGTCGCCGCCTACTGGCGCCTGAAGACGAACATCGACTCGGGCCTGTTCGAGGCGGTCCAGCTCGCGGGCGCCGCGGCGCTCAGCGGCCCGCGCGAGCCCCTTGAGGAGATGAACGAGATCTACCGGCGCCGTCGCGACATGGTCATCGGCGCGCTCGCCGAGATCGGCGTCGAGGTGGCGCCTCCAAAGGGGACGATCTACGTCTGGGCGCCCGTGCCGGAGGGCCAGACCTCGACCTCGTTCGCCGAGCTCGTGCTCGAGGAGGCGGCGGTGGTGATCTCGCCGGGCTCGATGTACGGGCCGAGTGGCGAGGGCTTCTTCAGGATCTCGCTGACGGCGCCCGACGACCGCCTGGCCGAGGCGCTCGAGCGCCTGCGCGAGCACCTGGGCGGCTAGGCGGGTGTCCGACCGGCGCTCGATCCGCTCCGGCGCTCCCCACGAGGAGCGCTACGGCTACAGCCGGGCGGTGCGAGTCGGCTCGCGGCTGCTCGTCTCGGGCACAGCGCCGGTGTGGCCCGACGGGTCGTGCGATCCCGACCCCGGCGCCCAGGCACGTCGCTGCTGCGAAATCATCGTCGCGGCGCTGGCCGAGCTCGGGGCGGCCGCCGGCGACGTCGTGCGGACGCGGATGTTCGTCACGAATGCCACTTACGCCGACGCGGTCGGCGACGCGCACCGCGAGGCGTTCGGAGACGCGGGCCCCGCGGCGACGATGGTCGTCGTCGCGGCCCTCCTCGATCCACGCTGGAAGGTCGAGATCGAGGCCGAGGCCGTCGTCGCGTAGCAATCCGCACGCACGTAACTGCGACATCGCGGGGCTGGATCTGTTAGCAATGCCTAATACGGCGGATGGGCCTTTCACCGAGGGGCGGTGGGGGAGATTCAAGCCCGTCCACGCACTTACCGATTCAGACTTCGATGACCACTTTGGGAATTGGCCTTGCCCTCGCCTGCGCCGCCGCGGCCAACGTGGGCATGCTCTGCAAGCACCGAGGCGCCTGCGAGGCACCGGAGATCAATCTCCGCAGCCCGATGCGCAGCGCCGTGGCGCTGTTTCAGTCGCGGTGGTGGACGATCGGCTTTGCCGTCGCCGCCGTCGCCTGGGTCCTGCACGTGGCGGCGATCGCGATCGCGCCGCTGTCGCTCGTGCAGGCCGTGATCGCCGGCGGCCTGGTCTTGATCGCATATCCGGCCACCCGCTACTTCGGGCATAAGCTCACACGCCGCGAGTGGCTCGGCCTCGCACTCGCGGGAGCCGGCCTCGCCTTCCTCGCGGTCACGGTGCCGCACGCCCAGGAGAACCAGGGCTACTCGATCGCGACCCTCATCAGCTTCGAGTCGGTCACGGTCGGCGCCGGCTTCGCTCTCTTCGCCTCCGGCGCCTTGCGGCGCGGATCGCTGTGTCACGGCGTCGTCCTCGGGCTCTCCTCGGGTCTTCTGATCGGCGTCTCCAACGTCGCGATCAAGGCGCTCACCGAGGGCATGGGGGAGGGCCTGATCGGCCTGCTCAGCCCCTGGACCCTGGTTGCCGTGGTCGGTGGCCTCGGGGCCTTTTTTGCGCTCGCGCGGGGGATGCAGCTCGGCGAGGCGATCCCGGTGATCGCCACCGCCTCCGTCGCCTCCAACTGCGCCGCGATTCTCGGCGGAGTGGTCGTGTTCGGCGACCCGATCGGCTCGGGCCTGGTCGAGGGCCTCGCCCGCGGCGTCGCCTTCGGCGCCGTGATCGCCGCCGCGGTGCTGATGCCGGGCCCGAAGCTCGAGCGCCCGGAGCCCGCGACCGCCTAGGCGTTCGCCGGCAGCTTGCCCTCGGCGGCGAGCGTCTCGCGCAGGCCCTGCTCGAGCCCGCGCGGCGAGTAGCCGAGCTCGGCGATCGCCTTGTCGTGCTTGGCCCAGAAGGTGACGTCGTCGGCCGATGAGATCAGCTCGCGCAGGTTCGGCGGCTGGCCCATCATCCTGCCGACCAGCCCGCCGACGGGGGTGAGCGCCTTCAGCATCGGGGTCGGCACCGCGCGCTTCGGCGGCTTCTTGCCCGCCACCCTGCCGGTGGCGTCGATGACCCCTCGCATGGTGGTGATCTCGCCGCCGAGGACGTAGGCCTCGCCGGCCTTGCCGCCGTCGAGGGCCAGCAGCACGCCGTCGGCGACGTCCTCGACATGGACCATGTTCATGCCGAGATCGGGGAAGGCGATCATCGGCATCTTGCCGGCCAGGAACTGCTTGATCTGCTGGCCCACCGCCGAGTGGTCGTCGGGGCCGTAGACGCCCCCCGGCTGCACGATCACGCACGGCAGTCCTTCCTCGGCGATCAGGCGCTTGGCGATCTGGTGCGCCTCGAACTTGGTCTGCTCGTAGTAGGACGTGAAGTCACGGCCCGGATGCTGGTAGCTCTCGTCGACCACCTCGCCGCGGGTGTTGCCGAAGGCCGCGACGGTCGAGACGTAGACCACCTTCGGCGTCTTGGCGGCGAGCGCCGCGCGCAGGACGCGCTCGGTGCCGAGCACGTTGGCCTCGTACATCGCGCGGTGCTCGCCCTCGGGGATCCCGACCTTGTAGACGGCGGCGCCGTGGATCAGCGCGTCGCAGCCATCCAGGCCGGCCCGGATCACCGCCTCGTCGGAGAGATCGCCCTGCTCGAGCTCGCAGCCGAGGTCGGCCAGCGTGCGGCCCTTCTCGGGATCGCGGACGAGCGCGCGCACCTCGTCGCCGCGGGCGCGCAGCTTGCGAACGACGTGACCGCCGATGAAACCGGTGCCGCCGGTGACGAATACCCTCATCCGGGTGCGCAGACTATTGGCGATCGCGCTGCTTGCGACGGCTGGCTATGCGCTGGCGACCGCTTCCGGTCCGGCGATCGTGAGCGCCGGCCAGGGCGGCCCGCAGAGCTTCGCCTTCGCAATCGGCGACGGCAACCTCGCCGGGGACGCCGACCGGGTCGCCGCACGGCTGGGCAAGTTCGGGCTGGTGGTCGTCGACGGCGAGGAGGCGAGCCGCGCCGAGGTCGCCGCCGTCCGCGCCCGGGGCACGCTCGTGATGGGCTACCTGAGCGTCGGCACGATCGAGAAGTGGCGCTCCTGGTATCCGCGGGTCAAGCGCTTCCGCCTCGGCGCCAACGCCGACTGGAAGGACGAGTGGTACGCCGACGTCTCCCGCGCCGGCCTCCGGCGCGAGCTCGGCGAGCGGATCGCCCCGAAGATCCTCGCCAAGGGCTTCGACGGGCTGTTCCTGGACAACGTCGACATGATCGAGACCCGCAACCACCGCCCGCAGCGAGCCGGGATGCGCGAGCTGGTGCTCTCGCTCTCCGATTTGGCGCGCTCCGATGGTCGGCTCTTGTTCGCCCAGAACGGCCTTTGGGGGTTGCGCAAGCTCGACCTGCTCGACGCGCTCGACGGCTGGAACCGCGAGGACGTGACCTGGACCTATGACTTCGACCGGCGCCGGTACGTGCCCAACCCGGCGCGCGAGCGGCGCGCGGCGCTGGCTGAGCTGCGCGATCTCGCCGGGCGCGGATTGATCGTCACCTCGACCGACTACACGGCGGCCGGCGACGAGGACGCCGTGCGGGAGGCGGTCGAGAACGCCTGCGATGCGGGTGCGCTGCCGTACGTGGGCGACATCGGGTTGAGCGCGCGCAGGCTGCCCGACCCGCCGCTGACCTGCCCATAGCTCGGCCTACACTTCGTGGAGTGGAGAACGGCGCAGGCGTAAACAACCGTAGAGCGGCCCAGCGGGCGCTGGCGATCGGAGTCGCCCAGAGCGCCGACGGCGACACGGATCAGCTCGCCGAGCTCAAGGAGCTGCTGCGTACCGCAGGGGTGGCCACCGCGGGCGAGCTGGTGCAGGTGCGCGACCGGCCCGACCCCGACCGCTACTTAGGTCGCGGAAAGCTGGCCGAGCTGAAGGCCGAGATCAAGCGCAGCGGCGCCAACCTGGTCGCCTGCGACGACGAGCTCGTCCCCCGCCAGGAGCGAAACCTGGAGGCGGCGCTCGACGTGCCGGTGATCGACCGCACCGCGATCATCCTCGACATCTTCGCCGACCATGCGCACTCGGCCGAGGGCAAGCTGCAGGTCGAGCTCGCCCAGCTCGAGTACAACCTCGCCCGCATGCGGGGCCTGTGGACCCACCTCGAGCGCCTCGGCGCCGGCCGCATCGACGGCGGCATCGGCACCAGGGGCCCGGGCGAGTCGCAGATCGAGACCGACCGGCGCCTGGCGCGCGACCGGATCACGACCCTGCGCCGCCGCCTCGGCCGCGTCGAGCGAAACCGCGGTGTGATGAGGGCCCGTCGCGAGGCCTCTCCCGTGCCGTCGCTGGCGCTGGCCGGCTACACCAACGCCGGCAAGTCGACACTGCTCAACGCCCTCACCGGCGCCGGCGTCGGGGTGGGGGAGCGCCTCTTCCACACGCTCGACCCGACCACCCGCTCCTACGAGCACAGCGGGCGGAGCTATCTGGTCACCGACACCGTCGGCTTCATCCGCAAGCTTCCCCACCAGCTCGTCGAGGCGTTCAAGGCGACCTTGGAGGAGACCAGGCTCGCCGACCTGATCGTCCACGTCGTCGACGGCTCCGAGCCTGCGCCCGCGCGGGCGGAGGCGATCAGCGCCGTCGACTCGGCGCTGGACGAGATCGGCGCCGGCGACCGCCCGCGGCTGATCGTCTTCAACAAGCTCGACCTGCTCGACGAAGAGGAGCGCCGCGACCTCCTCGTGGGGATTCCGGGGGCGATCGGCGTCTCGGCGGTCACCGGCGAGGGCCTGGAGAAGCTGCGCGACCGGATCGAGACCAACTTCGAGGAGACGCTGCGCGAGGTCGAGCTGCTGGTGCCCTACGCCGACGGGTCGCGCCTGTCAGAGCTCTACGAGCTCGCGGGGGACCTGGAGCGGGAGGAGCGCGACGATGGCGTGCTCGTGCGAGCGAGGATTCCGGCCGGGCTCGCCCACCGCTTCTCCGATCTGCAACTGAACGGCGCGCGTCCCGCGGACGGCTAGTTGGAGCTTCGCTTCAAGCGGCTCGTCGAGGCCGCGCGGCTGCCCGAGGTGGCCCATCCCGGAGACGCCGGGCTCGACCTGCACGCGGCGGAGGCGGCGACGATCGCGCCGGCGGGCGGGCGGGCGAGCGTCGGCAGCGGGCTGGCGGTGGAGATACCGCCAGGCCACGCGGGACTCGTGCTGCCGCGCTCCGGGCTTGCCGCCAAGCACGGGCTGGCCCTGGCAAACGCCCCTGGACTGATCGACTCCGGCTACCGGGGCGAGATCCGCGTGCTGCTGCTCAACACCGACCCAAGCGACCCGTTCGAGGTCGAGATCGGCGACCGGATCGCGCAGCTCCTGGTCGTGCCGTTCGTCGAGACCGAGCCGTTCGAGGCCGAGCTCTCGGCCAGCGAGCGCGGCGCGGGCGGGTTCGGCTCCTCGGGCAGCTAGTCGGTGTTGCTATTGCCGCCAGGGCGTGAGAGTGTCGGCCTGTAGGCATCAGAGCAGCGAATAGGAGGTAAACGATGGGAGCAGATGAAAACGTGGCGGTGATGCGCCGCGCTTACGAGGCCTTCAACACGGGCGACGTCGAGACGCTCAACGAGCTCTTCGACGACGACGCTGCGTGGCACTTGCCAGGGCGGAGCTCGTACGCCGACGACTACCAGGGCCGCGAGGCGATCTTGACGTACTTCGGCCAGCTCGCCGAGCAGACCGGCGGCACCTTCCGGGCCGAACTGCAGGAGTTGTATTCAGCTGGTGATGACCGCGTGGTCGGCATCCAGCGCAGCACCGGGGAGCGCGACGGCAAGCGCCTGGATGCTGGCAACTGCATCGTCTTCGAGCTCAACGACGGCCGGATTACCGACGGTCGGGAGCACTTTCACGACCTCTACGCCTGGGACGAGTTCTGGTCATAGATCGGTCGGCGCGGAAGTAGCCCTTTGGCGCCTTTTGGGTCTTATGGACCCGAAAGGCGCCGCCTGCAGCTGTCTTACGCCCCGGTAAACCCGCAGTTGCTACGTGCTCGTGGCTGCCGCGCTACCGTCGCGCGGGTGTCAGTGTCTGCAGCCATCGTCCTCGCGTGCGCCCTCCTGGCGCTCCCCGGCTGTGGCTCCGAGAAGGACGCCGCGCCCGTCGCCTCCTCGCAACCGGCGGCGGCGAAGGCCGGACCGCCGCGCCCGGACGAGGGGATTCCGCAGGACCCGAATCTGCTGGCCGATCGGCTGCGCAAGACCGATGCGGAGCTTGACGACGCGATCGAGGGCTGGCGCAACGACGGTGGCGTGGGCGGCGAGACCCCGAGTGAGGTCCTCCTCTACGCGCTCTACGAGCAGCGCATCTACCGGCTGCTGACCACGCGCGCGAGGCTCTCGGACGCGGTGCTCAGCCGTGTTCGCGGACCGCTGGAGGAGGAGGCTCGCGACATCCTCGCCGCAAGGCGCGAGCTCAGCTCGCTGTCGGCCCCGCCACAGCCGCGGCGGCGCTTCGAAACCGGACGGTCGCTGCCGCCGGCCAAGCTCCTGCGCTTCTATCGCAGGGCCGAGGAGCGCTCCGACGTCTCGTGGAAGGTGCTGGCCGCCGTGAACTTCGTCGAGACGTCGTTCAACAAGCTGCGCAACAGCAGCACCGCGGGGGCGCAGGGACCGATGCAGTTCATCCCCTCCACCTGGGACGCGTACGGGATGGGCGGCGACATCCACGAGCCGCGCGACGCGATCATGGGCGCCGCCAACTACCTGAGCGCCTCAGGGGCGCCGGAGAGCTACCGGCGCGCCCTGTACGCGTACAACCCCTCCGACCACTACGTCGACGCGGTGCTCGCCTACACGCGGCGGATCCGCCACGATCGCGATGCGTACCTCGCCTTTCACAGCTGGCAGGTGTTCGTGAACACTCCGGGTGGGATCGTCCGGATCACCGGGCCGGGCGTCGAGCGCTGATGTCGCAGGGAGACATCGACGTCATCCGCGACCAGTTCGCCGCCGTGAACGAACGCGACTTCCCGCGCGCGATGAGCCACTACGCGGAGGATGTCGAGCTCTTCGTGCACCCCGGCGCCTTTCTCCAGAGCGGGACGTTCAGCGGTCGCGAGGCGGTGGGGAAGTACTTCGGCGACTGGTTTGCGACCTTCGAGCCCGGCTATCGCCTGGAGATCGAGGAAGCCCGGGATCTGGGCGACGTCGTCTTTCTTCATGCGACGCACCACGGGCACGGTCGAGCCAGCGGAGTCGAGATCCACGGGCAGACGGGATACCTGTACACGCTTCGCGACGACAAGATCGTTCGCGCCGAGCTCTATCCCAGCCCCGCCGAGGCGCTCGAGGCGGCGCAGCGGTCCTAGGCACGTCACGCTCTCCGGCAGTTCATCCGAGCGGGTTCTTAGGCTCGGCGAATGAGCGAGGGCTCCGCAAACGACCCGCGCCCGGCGGCGGTCTCGTTCGTCACCACCGAGCACTTCGTGCTTCAAGGCTCGCGCGCCTGGACGGTTTCGGAGTCGACGGGCCGAGCGAGCATGTTTCTCACCGCGGTCTCGGGGGGACTCGTCGCCTTGGGCCTGGTGGCCACCGCGAGTGGTATCGACTCGGCCTTCTACGCGTTCGCCCTGATCGTGCTCCCGACGCTGTCGTTCGTCGGTCTCGTTACCTTCGAGCGTGCGCTCCAGTCGGGAGTGGAGGACTACGGGTATGCGAAGCGCATCGCCCTCCTGCGGGGGTTCTACTTCGAACACGCTCCCGAGGTGACCCCGTACCTGCTCACCGTCCCGGAAGCAGAACGGGTCCACGTACAGGGCCTGGGCGGCGGAAGATGGCAGGGCTTTCGCACGGTCGCCGGGATGGTCTGCGTGATCACGTGCGTACTCTTCGGCTCCACCATCGGGTTGGCTGTCGCGGTCGCGTTCGACCACGATCTCGCGCCCGCCCTTGTGACAGGAGGAGCCGCAGCTCTGCTCGCGCTCGCCGCCCTGATGCGCGTTCACAGGGCGGCTTGGAGGCGCGCCGCGGCCGCTCCCGTTTCCTTTGAGGAGCCGGCCTAACCGCGCATCGCCGCGGCGCGGGCGCTCTCGTGAGCGTCGGCCTCGAGCGCGTCGTCGAGCGGCTCGAGCTCGGGCTCGGTGCCTGAGCCGCGAGCGAGGGCGAGCTGGATCAGCCGGTCAGCGAGCCAGGCGTTCTTGGGGAGGAGGGGGCCGTGGAGGTAGGTGCCGATCAGGTTTGCGCGCCTGACGCCCTCGAAGCCGTCGCGGTCGTTGTTGCCGTGGCCCTTGAGCACCCGTCCAAGCGGCTGCTCGCCTTCGCCGAGGTAGGTGCGCCCGCCGTGGTTCTCGAAGCCGGCGATCACCCGCGGGCCTTCGCCGAGGTCGGCCTCGATCGCGACGTTGCCGATCAGCCTGGGGCCCTCCTCGCGCACGGTCTCTAGGTCGACCAGGCCGAGGCCCTCGATCCGCTCGCCGCCGAGCTGGTAGCTGTGGCCGAGGAGCTGGTAGCCGCCGCAGACGGCGAGCACCACGGCGCCATCGTCAACCGCCTCGGCCAGGCCCTCGCGCTTGCTGGCCAACATGTCGGCGGCGACCAGGCGCTGGTCGCGGTCCTGGCCGCCGCCGACGTAGATCAGGTCGTGGGCGGTGGGATCGAAGCGCTCGCCGGGGCCGGCCGTGTGGTGTTGAAAGCCGATTCCGCGCCACTCGCAGCGCCGGGCGACAAACAGGATGTTGCCGCGGTCGGCGTAGATGTTCATCTGCTCGGGGTAGAGCGCCAGCAGCCGCAGCTCCATCATCCCGCCTCCAGGACGGTGACGACCGAGCCGACGTGATCGGGCGTCGGCGGGACCTCGAGCCGCTCGGCCTCGACCAAGCCGACCTCCGCGGCCTCCGCGGCCAGTGCCTCCGGCGTGAGCTCGGCGAGGTGTACGACGTGGAGCTCGGACTCGAGCTCTCCCGCGGGAGAGACGAGCTGGCGCAGCCGCGGCACCTCGAAGCCGCCGGGCACGGCCGCAACGTCGAGCGGCTGGCTGGAGTAGACCCACCCGTCGCGCTCGGCGACATCGGGGAGCGGGGGAGGGGGCTCTGTGTCGCTGGGCGCGAGGTCGGCCAGGAGCGCGAACGCTGCCCTCCCACCGCTTCGGAGGTGACCGGCGACCGAGCGCAACATCGATCGTCGCTCGCCGGGACCGAGGAGGTGTGCGAGCTGCATCGGCGCGCAGATCAACCCGAAGCGCTGCTGGAGGGTGAACTCGCGCGCGTCCGCGTTCACGGTCGTGATCGAAAAGTCGCCGGCCGTCGCGCGCTCGGTAAGCGCTGCGAGCAGAGCCCGGTCGCGGTCGAGCGCCGTGACCTCGGCGTCGGCGGCGGCGAGATGAAGGGCGACGCGCCCGGTCCCGCAACCGAGCTCGAGCACGGGCGCGGCGCTCTCGCGCGCGAGCTGAGTCCAAAGCGGCAGGTCGGCGTTGTAGGCGCCGCACTCGAGGTCGTGCCAGATCGCCGCTGCGGCCGGTGCGGCGATCATCGCCAATAGTCCTCGGCGAGCCCGCGCGAGGCGAGGAGCGTGCGCAGCTCGAGCAGCGCGGTGTAGGTGGGCAGCGCATACAGCCGACCGGGTGCGTCGGCGACCGCGCGATCCAGCGAGTGCTCGATCCGGATCTCGACCTCGATCAGCTCCTGCGGGATCCCGGCGTACTTGAGCCGCACGGCCATCTCCGGTGCCCGCGTACCGGCGCACCAGACCCGCCGCACCGAGCCCGCGAGCAGCTCGAAGTCGGCATCCCAGATCCAGGAGACGTCGCGGCCGTCGGCGATCTTGTCGTTGAGCGCGATCCAGAGGTCGACTCCGGCCGGTGGGTCGGCTCCGTTGTCGTCACGCGCAGCCTCCAGGCGCAGCGTTCGCAGCACCTCGTTGGCGCCGGCCGGGTTCTTGATCAGCAGGATCGAGACGGACACGCCGCCGACCTCGATCGTCTCCACCCGGCCGAAGGCCGCCTCGACCGAGGCGAGGCCGGCCGCCGCGACCTCGGGCGTCACCCCGAGCCGCAGCGTGGTGGCCAGCGCCGCGAGCGCGTTGTAGACGTTGTACAGGCCCGGCAGCGGCAGCTCGAGCTCGAGCTCGCCCCCGGGGAAGCGAACCCGCGAGCGCGACCCCTCCATGCCGCGCAGCTCGATCTCGGTCGCGGCGATGTCGGGCAGGGGGCGGTCGGCGTCGCAGTTGGGACACGAGTAGTGGCCGAGATGGCCGACGAACGCGCGCTCGTAGGCGTACAGGGCGCCGCAGCGGCGGCAGTGCTTGGCGTCGTGAGCGTGCTGGAGCTCGGGCAGCGCCTGCGAGGAGTCCTCGATCCCGAAGTACGTGACCCCCTCGCGCCGGTTCAGTTCGCGATCGCGGCCGAGGTCGGCGACCAGCGGGTCGTCGGCGTTGAGCACGAACCCGGTGCGGCCGGCGCGGGCGACGACCATCGCCGCCCAGTCGTCGGCGAGGCGCTCCAGCTCTCCGTAGCGGTCGAGCTGGTCGCGAAACAGGTTTCCGAGCACGATCAGCTTCGGGTCGAGCTCGGCGGCCATTGGCGGCAACCACGCCTCGTCGACCTCGAACAGGCCCTCGCTACCGCGCTGCTCGAGCAGCGCCGTGGCCACTCCCCAGCTCATGTTCGAGCCGGCGCGGTTGTGCACGGGTCGGCGACCGGCCGCTCGCAGAGCCGAGGCGATCATCCCGGCCGTGGTCGTCTTGCCGTTGGTGGCGCTGACGATCGTCGCGCCGTCAGTCAGCTCGCCACCGAGCCGCGAGACCGCGTCGGGGGCGAGCCGCAGCAGCAGCCGGCCGGGAAGGGTGGTGCCGCCGCCCCGCCCGCTGCGGCGGCTGAGCGCCCCTGTCGCGCGC
>DAIRGH010000151.1:0-4766 GCA_036794585.1 Solirubrobacterales bacterium
CAAGGCGCGAACGGCGCCGGCGACGGCGCGGCCGTAGGCGAGCGTGAGGGGATCGCGCCAGCACGGCCCGGGACCGACCGCGCCGCAGCGCAGCTTGCGCGCCAACGTCGAGCCGAGCTCGCGCCCGCTCTCGGCCGGGGCGGACGCCAGCGCCGCCACGACCGCGGCGACGAGGAGTGCCATCAGCAGCGAGAGGCCGGCGTGTTCGACCGTGGCCGTGCCCGAGTCGGTCGGTGCGCGCATCGGCGCGCCACGCTAAGGCCGCCG
Organism: Solirubrobacterales bacterium; assembly: GCA_036794585.1. GTDB lineage: Bacteria > Actinomycetota > Thermoleophilia > Solirubrobacterales > 70-9 > WHSW01. Next base: position 268 of record DAIRGH010000151.1, read on the forward strand.
CGGCGACGCCGGGCTCACCCTGGTGTCGAATCAGTCAGGAAAGGCCCTCGCGCGCCTCGCGCACGAGGGTGACGGCCTCCGGAAAAACCACCCGGATCGCGTCGCGGACCTGCATCGCCTGCTCGTCGCTGGAGCCCTGCAGATCGAGTCGCTCGATCGCGGCGACGGTAATGTCGACGGCGAGCTTGATCGCGTTATCGGCCCAGGCGACGCGCTGGGCACCCTGCATCTGTTCCGCCATGTCGGCCAGCCGGCCGCGCAGCTCGTCGGGATCGCCGAACAGGCCGCCGAAGGGGTCGCTTCCTTCCATGCCTCGATCATAGACTGCCGCATATGGCGCTCCCCGATCCAGCCGAGGGCTCGACCGCGCTGGTCACCGGCGCCTCGTCGGGGATCGGAGCCGCGATCGCTCGCGAGCTGGCCGCGCGCGGTCACGGGGTCACCCTGGTCGCCCGGCGCGAGGAGCGCCTGCGCGAGCTCGCCGACGAGCTCAGCGCCGAGCACGGCATCCGCGCCGAGACGATCGCCGCCGACCTGGGCGGTCAGGCCGGGCGCGACCTCGTCTCGACCCGCCTCGAGGAGCTGGGGCTCGAGGTCGAGATCCTCGTCAACAACGCGGGGTTCGGAGGCTCCGGGGACGTCTCGGCCGGCGACCGCGAGCGGCTGGTGGAGATGGTCGAGCTCAACTGCGTCGCCCTGCTGGACCTGCAGGCGCGATATACGCCGGGCATGGTCGAGCGCGGGCGCGGCGCGGTGATCAACGTTGCCTCGATGGCGGCGTTTCAGCCGATTCCGGGAACCGCCACCTACGCGGCGACCAAGGCGTTCGTGCTCAGCCTCAGCGAGGCGACGCACTCCGAGCTCGGCGAGCACGGCGTCACCGTCACCGCGCTCTGCCCGGGGCCGGTGAAGACGGAGTTCGTCGAGGTCGCCGGCATCGGCACCGCCGAGGAGAGCCTGCCCGGGATGTTCTGGGCCTCGGCGGCGGAGGTCGCTCGCGCAGCCGTCCAGGGCGCCGAGAAGGACAAGCGCGTGGTCGTGCCGGGCGGGGTGATGAACCGCGCCGGAGCGCTCACCGGTCACCACGCGCCGCGGATGCTGGCCCTGCCGCTCGTCAAGCGCCTCTGGCGCTCGGGAACCTAGTCCGCGTCTGGCCGGGCGAGCGCCTTGAGCTCGCCGCCGCGGCGCGCGAGCGCGGCGATCGCCTCCATCGGAAACGACGCGACCGCGACCAGCGGCGCGCCGAGGACCGTGACGACGAGATCGATTCCGAAGGCAAACCTGCCGCGGGCGTTGGCGACGCGCAGGCGCCCCGCGCGCACCTCACGGGCGAAGTTGGGGTGAAAGGTGAGCCCGTTGAGCAGCGTCTGCCACATCCACGCTTGGTTGCGGCCCCAAACGGGCCACCGGCACGTTTCGAGGCGGTGGCCATTCAGGCGCGCAAGGAGCTCGAGGCTCGAGCGGGTGAGCAGGAGGTGGCCCGGCGAGGACTCGATCGCCGCCCAACCCTCGACTCCGATCGCCGCCTGCAGGCTGCCGCGATCCGGGATCGCGATCCTGCGCTCGCCGTTCTCGGCCCGCCGGCAGACCGCCTCCCACTCGGCGACAGGATCGACCTCGCGACCACGTCCAAGCGCGACGCCGCAGTTCTCGCAGCGGTCGATCACCCGCTCGCCCGGCTCGCCGTGCGCTCCGGCCTTGGGCGTTAGCGCGATCCAGCCGTACAGCGGCCGGCCGCAGAGCGGGCACGGTCCCGGGCCGGTCGACACGGAAGGAGATGCGGCGGCGAGGGCGGTCAAGGTCCGCGAACCCTAGTGCCCGGATATCTTTGACTCCGTGCAACTGCGCCAGATCATGACCCCGGGAGTCGTCACCGCCACCGCCGACGCCGACCTGCTCAGCATCGCCCAGCTGATGCGCGATCACTCCGTCGGCTCGGTGGTGATCTGCGACCACGAGGGCGAGCCCGCGGCGATGGTCACCGACCGCGACCTCGCGGTCCGCGCGCTGGCCGAGGAGCGCCCGCTGCACGAGCCTGTCGGCGAGCACGCCACGCGGCCCCTGGTCACGGGCGAGCCGGCGATGGACCTGGAGGAGGCGGCCGCGCTGATGGTCCAGCACCGGGTCCGGCGGCTGCCGGTCGTCGAAGAGGGCACGCTGGTCGGGATCGTCACCCTCGACGACATCGCCGTACGCACGGGCAACCTCGAGGTCGCCCAGCGGATGACCCAAGAGGTGATCGAGGGCGCGATCCCCGGATTCTTCTTTCACGAGCGCGGATAGCGGACGACCATCTCCCAGCTCACTCCTCAGCAGCAGATTCGGCGCGAGCGCTTCGAGGGCGTGATCGGGCTCGCGGCGCCGTTCCTGGACCTGGTGCTGGGCGCCGGCGAGCGGATCTCGCGGATCGTCGGCCCGGCCGACGACTACATCCCGATTCGCCCGCCCTCGGACGCGTTCGAGCTCGGCTTTGCGGATCGCCCGCCCGCTCGCGACCAGCCGGCGCGCGAGCTCTCCGACTAGCGTCCCCCATCGATGAACCGCCAGCAGATCCTCCAGCGCGAGAGCGAGTACGCCAAGGTCGCCGCGGTCGGCGCGCTCCTGGCGGCACCGCTCTACATCGTCTCCTCGTATCTGCAGAGCAGCCACCCCGCCCTCGACTTCAGCCTCCCGACCGAGCAGCTCCGGGTCGTCGAGAGCGAGGGGGGCAGGCTCCTGCTCACCTCGATCCTCGCCGCACTCGCCGTGTTCCTGCTGGTGATTCCGCTCTTTTATCTCTTCCGCGCGGCGCAGGCGCGCAGCGAGCGCGTCAGCGGGGCGATGGTCGGCTTCGTCTTCATCGGGCCGGTACTGCTCGGCGCGGCCATCGCAATGCTGGCGTTCGCGCAACTGCAAGTCGCCAAGGACTTCGTCGCCGAGGCGGCCGGCAGCGGCGACGTCTACACCCTGCTCGACGACCTGATCGACGACTCGAGCCTCATTGCCGCGGCCAACAGCCTTCTCCTCCCAGCGATTCTGGGCACGGTCGTGGGGCTCGTCTACGTGCCGCTCCAGGCGATGCGTGTCGGGCTGCTCACCCGCTTTTTCGCCACGCTCGGGATGGCGCTCGGGGTAGCAACGATCTTGATCGGGTACCAGTTCGCCCTGGTTGCGGTGACGATCTGGTTCGCCTGGCTCGGGTTCATCTTCCTCGACCGGCTTCCGAAGGGCCGCCCACCCGCCTGGGATGCCGGGGAGGCGATCCCGTGGCCGCGTCCTGGCGACCAGGCGCCGGCCGAGCCGGAGCCGGCGGCCGTCGAGGGCGACGCGAGCGAAGTCTTCCCCGAGTCGGCTGATCCGGTCGACCACTCGGCGCGTCGCGAGCGGGCGCGCAAGCGCAAGCGCAAGCGCCGCCGCTGAGCGGCGAGTCTCCTAAAGTCCTCGACGTGACTTGCTTGCGGCGGGGACCTGCGGCACTGCTCTGTGCGCTCGCGCTCGCGCTCAGCGCGGTTGCCCCCGCGCAGGCATCGAGGCCCGTCAGCGCCGATGTCGCCGAGCGGCCTGCCGACGTACGCGCCTACTGGACGGCGGCGCGGATGCGCGCAGCCCGGCCCGCCGAGCTGCGCCGGGGTGCCGACGGCGGCCTCGTTCCCGCATCGCCCGTAACGCGCACGGCCACCGACGCCAGCGGCGACAACACCGGCTTTCCCCAACGGGTGCACGGCAAGGTCTTCTTCACGATCGAGGGCGGCAGCGAGCCCGGCGACTACGTCTGCTCCGCGACGGTCGTCACCTCCAACAGCCACGCGCTCGCATGGACCGCGGGCCATTGCGTGAACGACGCCGAGTTCGGCGGCGGCTTTGCCACCAACTGGGCCTTCGTGCCGGGCTATCGCAACGGCGAGCGCCCTTTCGGGACCTGGGCGGCGAAGGAGCTACTGACAACCAAGGGGTGGCGGCAGAGCGTCAACGTCCGCGTCGACCTCGGCGCCGCGGTGCTTGCCCGCGACTCGTCCGGACGCGGGATCGAGGACGTGATCGGCGCGCGGGGAATCGCCTTCGACGAGCCCCCTGAGCAGGACTACACCGCCTTCGGCTATCCGGCGCTGCCGACCCTGCTGCATCCGGAGTTCGACGGCGAACGCCTCTACAGCTGCGCCTCGCCGCTCACGGGCAGCGACAGCCCGCCGGGTGGCGGCCCCGATCCGCTCGAGATCGAGTGCGACATGACCGGCGGCTCCAGCGGCGGCAGCTGGGTGATCGCCGGCGGCCGCGTGGCCTCGGTGGTCAGCTACGGCTACGCCGGCGACCTCTTTCACCTGTACGGCCCATACCAGTCGACGACCGCTCGCGAGCTCTACACCGAGGCCAGCGGGCCACTGCTGCTGTGCGCCGGCGTCGCCGTGACCAACCTCGGCGGTGCCGCAGGCGACGCGTTCACCGGCGGCGATGCAGGCGACGCCTTCCGCCTGGTCGGCGGCCCAGACCGCGCCGCAGGCGCCGCGGGCAACGACCGCGCC
>DAIRGH010000152.1:0-4717 GCA_036794585.1 Solirubrobacterales bacterium
GCCTCGGCGCCCCGGCCTTGAGCCAGCTACACCAGGTGACCCGGATCCTCGCCTCGCAGAACCGGATCATCCGCGACCTGAACGCCGATTCCGATCAGGTCATCGGCCGCCTCGCCGAGCGTCGCAATGACGTGGTCAGGTTCGTTAAGGAGGCCCGCGACACCGCCGAGATCTCGGTCTCCAGGCGTGAGGACCTCTCCCGCGACTTCGAGATCCTCGACGACTTCCTCGCCGAGCTCAGGCCGACGCTGGGAGACCTCGAGGGCCTGGCCCGTGAGCAGACGCCCTTGCTCACCGACCTGCGCGCCGCCGCCCCCGGCCTTAACACCCTGGCGACCAACCTGCCGGGCTTCAATCGCGCCACCGAAGCCTCGCTCGACACCCTCGGCGAGGCCTCGGTGGTCGGCGACCGGGCGCTGAGCAGGGGGCGGGATGAGATCCGGCTGCTCGCCGCGGCGGGGAGCAAGGCGCCGGTGACGGCCGAGATGCTGGCCGACTTCCTGCGCGACCTGGACGATCCCGGCCGCGCGATCGAGGAGGACGCGCGGGCGACGCGCGACACCGGCCGACCGGCGCCGACCGGCTACACGGGCTTCGAGGGCCTCCTCAACTACGCCTACTACCAGCCGGCGGCGCTGAATCAGTTCGACCGCACCGGGCACATGCTGCACTTCTCGATCTTCGACGCCGGCACCGGACCGTGCGGCCCGTACAGCACCGGCCACGATCCGAACACGGGCGAGCCGGGCGTGCCGGCGGCGGACGGCGGCGTGACGACGAACTGGGTCGATGCCGATCCCTGCGTCTCCTGGATGGGCCCCAACCAGCCGGGGATCAACCAGGAGGTCGACCTGCCCAAGTACGACCCGTCGGTCTGCCCCCACGGCACCGAGCCCGAGCTCGCGCGCGAGCAGCTCTGCGATCCCGGCGAGGCGGCGAGCGCGCCGGCTCGACGCGGTACGCGCGGCCAGGCCGGGGGCCGTGGCGGAGGTGGCGGTGACGGCGGCTCCGGCGACGGCGGGAACGGCGGCGGCACTGGTGGGGGCGGCGGGCCTGCTGACGGCGGCGGGCAGGGCCCGACCGGCAACGACGTGCTCGACGACATCCTCGACGATCTGCCCGCCGACGCGCTCGACGAGCTGCCGGGCAACCTCGGCGACGCGCTTCAGCAGGGCCAGGGCGGTCTCGGCGCGGGCGGGAGCCCGGGCACCGGGGCAACCGGCGATCTCCTCGACTTCCTGTTTGCGCCCTGATGCGATCGGCGAACCCACTCCGAGCCCTGGGCAGCTCGCCGACCGTGGTCGGCGCGGTCACGACGCTGATCGTGATCGTCGCCGTCTTCCTCGCCTACAACGCCAACAACGGGCTGCCGTTCGTGCCGGTCTACCGCGTCTCGGTCGAGGTTCCGGACGCATCGAGGCTGACGAACAACAACGAGATCCGGATCGGCGGCAGCAGGGTCGGCGTGGTCGAGTCGATCGATCCGCTGCCGGCCGAGAACGGCGCGATCGCCCGCCTCAACCTGAAGCTCGACAGGTCGGCAGGCCCGCTGCCCCAGGACTCGATCTTCCGGGTCCGCTACCGCTCCTCGTTCGGGCTCAAGTACCTGGAGATCGTCCGCGGCGAGGGCGAGCCGGCGCCCGAGGGCTTCACCTTCGACGGCACCGACGACGGCGACGTCTGCCGCCTGCCGACGAACCCGGCCCAGTTCGCCAGCTCGCTCGGCGTGCCGGCGCGGAACGGCTGCTTTCAGGGCCAGACCGAGTTCGACGACATCAACAACACCTTCGACACCCAGACGCGGACGAATGCGCGCACGAACCTCGAAGGCTTCGGCAACGGCTTCGCCGGCCGCGGCACCTCGCTCAACGACGCGATCCACACGCTCGAGCCGCTGTTCAGGGACCTGAAGCCGGTCGCCCAGGTCCTGACCCAGTCGGACACCCGCTTTAACCGTTTCTTCCCCGAGCTCGCCGACGCGGCCCGGATCGTCGCCCCGGTCGCCGAGCAGCAGGCGCGGTTCTTCACCAACGCCGGGATCGCCTTCGCCGCGATCTCCTCCGACCCGGTCGCCCTGCAGGAGACGATCTCCGAGGGTGTCCCGACCCTGGAGGCGGGGATCTCGCTGCTGCCGCGCCAGCGCCCGTTCCTGCGCAAGTTCACCCTGCTCTCCCACGAGCTGCGGCCGGGAGTCACCGACCTGCGCGCGACGCTGCCGGTGCTGAACGAGGCGGTCGAGGTCGGGACCCCGGTGCTCAACGAAGCACCCCGCACCAACCGCGACCTGCGCGACGCGCTGGCGAAGCTCAACCGGCTCGTCACCCAGCCGACGACGAGGCTCACGCTCCAGCGACTCGGCGACACCTTCGACTCCGCGAAGCGGCTGGCGGCGCATGTGGTCCCCGCCCAGACCGTGTGCAACTACTGGAACTACTGGTTCACGCTGCTGCCCGAGCACATCACCGAGCGAGACCAGGTCGGCTACGGGCAGCGCGTGGTGCTGGTCCAACCCCCGCCGGGGCCGGTGACCATCGACACGTCGCCGGCGCCGCCCGGGCAGGTGACGATCCCGGGTGAGGTCGAGGCGCCGGTCGGCGGCTACTCGGGTCTGGGGGCCAACGGGCGCGAGGGCCCGACGGGCGTGTTCAAGCCCTTCGAGCTGCCGATCCAGCACGACTACCTCTACGACGCCGCCGGGCGCAACGGCGAGGACTGCCACGCGGGCCAGGACGGCTACATCCTCGGCCAGCACCTGCTCGAGGGCCAGCCGAAGTCGAACCCGGCGTCGATCGCCTTCGGCGCGCCCGGGCATCGGGGTCCGACGACCAACTACTGGCACCGCGACGGCACCCGCGAGGTCCGCGACACGCGCGTCGCCGGCCGTCAGCCCCAGACCTGGCAGGAGGTCGGCGGATGAGCGACACCCGCCGCACCCGCGGACGCCGCCTCCCGAGCTGGCTGATCGGCCTCGCGCTGCTGGTCGTGCTCGCGCTCGGGACGCTCTACGCCTTCACCAAGCAGGTGCCCTGGCACTCGGCCTATGAGGTCAGGGCGGTCTTCGCCTCGGCGCAGAACCTGCGCCCCAGCTCGCCGGTGCGGATCGCCGGCGTGAACGTCGGCGAGGTGACCCGGGTCGAGCCGGTGACCTCGACCGATGCCGACGGCGACGAGGCCGCGATCGTGACCATGGAGCTCAGCGACGACGCGCGCCCGGTGGGCGAGGACGCGACCCTGAAGCTGCGCCCGCGGCTGTTCCTCGAGGGCAACTACTTCGTCGACCTCCAGCCGGGCAGCCCGAATGCGCCCGAGGTCGAGGACGGTCACACGTTCCCCGTCAACCAGACCGCCTACTCGGTCCAGCTCGACCAGGTGCTGACCACGCTGCAGGGGGACGTCAGGACCAACCTCCAGGTCCTGCTCAACCAGCTCGGCAACGGGCTCATAAAGCACGGCGGCGCCGAGGGCTTCAGGGAGCTTTACCGCACCTCGCCGGCCTCCTACAAGTTCACCTCGCAGGTCAACGAGGCGCTGCTCGGCACCGAGCCGCACGACCTCTCGGGCTGGATCCGTGGGCTCGATCGCGTGGTCCGCGGTCTGGGCCGAAACGAGGGGGCGCTGCAGGGCCTCGTGACCAACCTGCGCACCTTCTCGGGCTCCTTCGCCGCCGAGGACGTCGCGCTCGGCCAGGCGATCGACGAGCTGCCGGACACGCTCGCGTCGGCGCGGCCCGCCTTCGCCAACCTCAACCGCTCGTTCCCGGCGCTCCGCGCGTTCGCGCGCGAGGCGCTGCCGGGGGCCGAGACGGCGCCCGAGACCCTCGACACAGCACTTCCGTTCGTCGAACAGGTCAGGGCGCTGGTCTCCGAGCAGGAGCTGCGCGGCCTGGTCGCCGACCTGCGCCCGACGATCCCCGAGCTCGCCTCGCTCTCTGAGCGCTCGATCGCCTTCATGGAGCAGGTGCGGGGCCTCTCGAGCTGCTTCAACGAGGTCGTGATCCCGTGGTCGAACGACAGCATCTACGCGACGGGCACGCTTCCGGATGGCGGCCAGTACCCGCATCCAGCGCCCGAGACCCGCGACGGTCCCGCCACGGTCTACGAGGAGACGGGCTTCGGCCTGGCCGGTGTCGCCGGCGAGAGCCGCACCGGCGACGCCAACGGCCAGTACATCCGAGTCGCGGCCGGCGGCGGGCCGAACACGGTAGTCATCCCGCCGAGCGGCTTGCCGGGTGACACGGACGGCGAGACCGCGTTCGGTCTCACCTCGTCTCGACTGCTCGGCTCGGCGCCCTCGATCCTCGACTCGGCGAAGACGCCGTTCCGTCGCGACGTCGGCTGCGAGACCCAGGAGGCGCCGGATCTGGGGGCGACCATCGGCCCCGCGCCCCAGCAGCAGACCTCGGCGACGGCGGCTCCGGACGAGCTCGGCGGGCCGCTGGGGGACATGGTCCGCCAGGCGCTGCGGATCCTCCGCGAGGACGCCGGCTCGGAGGACGCCCTGACGCGGGACTGGCTCGAGCTGGTCGAGCGTGACCAGCCGCGCTACCAGCAGCGCCTGCAGGCCCAGATCGCGGGAGGGGCGGGCTGATGCGAGCGGTCCGCAAGCACCTGCGCGACGCGATCGCGATCGTCGGCCTGGTCGTCCTGGCCGCCGCGACGACGCTCTACATCGTCCAAGAGCAGCGCCTGCGCATCCCGGTCTTCGAAGAGCGCCCGTT
>DAIRGH010000153.1:0-4714 GCA_036794585.1 Solirubrobacterales bacterium
CGATCGACACGATCGAGGACATGCGGATCTGCTTCGACCAGATCCCGCTCGACGAGGTCTCGACCTCGATGACGATCAACGCGCCCGCGGCGATCCTGCTGCTGCTCTACCAGCTCGTCGGCGAGGAGCAGGGGGTCGCCTCCGAGCAGCTTCGCGGGACGGTTCAGAACGATGTGCTGAAGGAGTACGTCGCGCGCGGCAACTACATCTACCCGCCCGAGCCGACGATGCGGCTCACCACCGACATCTTCGAGTACTGCCGCGACAACGTGCCGAAGTGGAACACGATCTCGATCTCCGGCTACCACATCCGCGAGAAGGGCTGCTCGGCCGTGCAGGAGGTCGCGTTCACGCTCTCCAACGCGATCGCCTACACCGAGGCGGCGCTCGCCCGCGGCCTCCAGATCGACGAGTTCGCGCCGCGCCTGGCCTTCTTCTTCAACTGCCACAACAACGTCTTTCAGGAGATCGCCAAGTTCAGGGCGGTGCGGCGGATGTGGGCGAAGATCGTCCGCGAGCGCTTCGGCTCCGACAACGAGCGCTCGCAGATGATCCGCTTCCACACCCAGACCGGCGGGGTGACGCTGCAGGCCCAGCAGCCGGAGGTCAACATCATCCGGGTCGCGCTGCAGGGCTTCGCCGCCGTCTGCGGCGGCACCCAGTCGCTGCACACCAACGGCTTCGACGAGGCGCTCGCGCTGCCGACCGAGCGCTCGGCGCGGATCGCCCTGCGCACCCAGCAGGTGATCGCGCACGAGTCGGGCGCCGCCGACACGATCGACCCCTTCGCCGGCTCCTACCTCATCGAGTCGCTGACCGACGAGATCGAGAAGCGCAGCTGGGAGCTGATCGACAAGGTCGAGCAGCTCGGCGGCTCGGTCGAGGCGCTCGAGTTCATCCAGCGAGAGATCGAGGAGTCGGCGATGTCCTACCACGAGCGCTACCGCTCGGGCCAGGACATCGTCGTCGGCGTCAACAAGTACGTCACCGACACCGTCGACGACGTCGACATCCTCAGGGTCGATCCCGAGTCCGAGCGCCGCCAGAAGGAGCGGCTGGCCAAGTTCAAGGCCGCCCGCGATCAGGGCGCCGTCGATGCCCGGCTCGAGGACCTGCGCGAGGTCGCCAACGGCGACGGCAACCTGCTGATCCCGATCCGCGAGGCGCTGCGCTCGAACGCCTCGATCGGCGAGGTCTGCAACGCGATGCGCGACGTGTTCGGCGAGTACAAGGGTGGCGCTTTCTTCTAGCGACCTGCGCGTGAAACGCTCGCTCGCCCTGTCGGTCGCCGTGGTCGCGCTTGCGTTCTCGGCGCCGGCGAGCGCGGAGCGGATGCCGTGGCGGGGGATCGTCGAGGGTCCGTACGGCCGGACCTGGACCCACCCCGAGCGGGCCGACGTGCTGCGCTGGATGGCGGCGCACGGGATGAACGCCTACGTGCACGCGCCCAAGGACGACCTGTATCAGCGCACGAACTGGCGCGATCCGTATCCCGCCGACCAGATGGCCGACTTCGAGCGCGAGATCGGGCTCGCGAACCGGCGCGGAGTCGAGTGGATACCGAGCCTCAGCCCGGCGCAGCCGCTGATCCCGACCCCGGCCGTGCCCTCCCGGCCACCGAGCCGCGACCTCTGCTTCTCCTGCCCCGGCGACCTGGCGGTCGTGATCGAGAAGCTCGAGCCCTTTCTCGACGCGGGCACGCGGACGGTGATGATCTCCTTCGACGACGTCAGCAAGCTCGGTACGCACCCGGAGGACGTCGCCGCCTACGGCGGCGGCGATCGCGGCTTCGGCGCCGCCAACGGCGACTTCCTCACCAGGCTGCGCGATGCGCTGCGCGAGCGGTGGCCAACGACGCGGGTGCTGACGGTGGGCGCCGACTACTCGGGCACCTCCGACACCGAATACCTGGGCGGGCTGCGCTCGACCCTGGCGCCGGGGATCGAGGTGATGTGGACCGGGACCTCGGTCCCGTCCGAGCACTGGCAGGCCGGCGATGCGGCGGCGTACGCCCAGGCGATCGGTCGCAAGCCCGTGGTCTGGGAGAACTGGACCAACAACGACACCGCCGGTAACGCCGTGCAGCCGATCGGAACCGCGCGGATCTTCCTCGGGCCCTATCTCCGCGAGGCGGACGCGGCCGGCGCCGTGCGCGGGTTCATCTTCAACCCGGCAAACGAGGCCTACCTCAACCTGCTGCCGCTGGCAACCGCCGCCGACTGGATGCACGACCCGCGCCGCTACCGCGCCCGCCCGTCGTGGCGCCGCGCCGTCCGCGAGCTGGCTCCGGGCACAGACCGCCGGTCCCGGCGGCGCAGAGCCTCGCTGCGCGCTTGGGCCGAGGCGAGCTGGTCGAACAAGCTCGACCGCGAGCGCGAGGCCCCGACCTTCGTCGCCAAGTCCAGCCGCCTGCTCGCGCGCTATGAGGCGGGCGGGGGCTGGCCGCGCTCGCTGGCACGGCTGCTGCGCGAGCTGAATCTCGTCGAGGCGGCGCCGCGGCGGCTGCCGTCGCTGCCCGAGCCCGGGATCGCCCAGCAGGGCGCCGACTTCCTCGCTGCCGCGGCGGCCACCGCACTCGCCGGCGATCTCGCAGCGCAGCTGCTGGAAGCGGAGCGGCCGGCCCTCGCGCTGCGCGGTCACGGCCGGGTTCGCGGGAGCGCCGCGGCGCCGGACCCCGACCGAGCGGCTGAGCTCCGTGGCGACCTGGACGAGGCCGCAGCGGCCGCGGCGCTGGACAGCGAGTTCACCTACGGCTGGCGCACCCCGGCCGCCTTCGAGATCCCGCCATACGCGGTTCCGGGAAACGTCATGGACGCCTTCGTCGACCGCGTCAAGGCGCTCGACGACGGCTGGCGGGCGCGAGCGAACGAGGCGTCGTCGTCGGTCGCGGTCACCCTCGACGGCAGGCCGGTGACGCTGGAGGGCGGAGATTTCGTGCTCAGCCGGCAGGCGTGCGGCAGGCTGGTCGCGACCGATGGCGCGGGCGGTCGCACGGCGATCCGGGTGCGCTGTTACTAGGAGGACTTCACGGCCGCCGGCCGAAAGCGAGCCGCAATGGAATCGAAGGCCAAGCGAACGCTGGTCAAGTCCGCGCCTGAGCTGTGGGAGCTCGCCGACGACCCGGTGCGGATGGAGGCGTGGATGCGCGACCTAGTCGGCCTGCCGAGTCCGATCGCCGTCGAGGTCACCGACCGCGAGCCCGAGCGGATCATCGCCTGGCGGTGCGCACAGCCCGAAGCCCATGCCCGGATCGCGATCGAGCTCGCCGACAGCGGCTGGGGCACGGCGGTGGAGATCACCGCCCAGCACTCGCGCCCGGATCCGGGTGAGGCGATCGCCGCCCTCGAGGAGCTGCTCGATGAGCTCGGGTCGCCGGAACGCCGCCCCTTCGGCTGAGCCCGCAGCCATAGAATCCGCGCGGCCGTGCGCGAGAAGAACCCGATCACCCTCGAGGAGAAGCTCGCCTACCTGCGCGACCTGCGCGAGCAGGCCGTGCATTCGGCCTCGGCCGACGCGGTCGAGAAGCAGCACGCCAAGGGCAAGCTGACCGCGCGCGAGCGGATCGAGAAGCTGCTCGACCCGGGCTCGTTCGAGGAGCTCGACACGTTCGTCCGCCACCGCACCCACGCGTTCGAGATGGACAAGAAGCGGCCCTACGGTGACGCCGTGGTGACCGGCTACGGGACGATCGACGGCCGGCCGATGTTCGTCTTCAGCCAGGACTTCACCGTCTTCGGCGGCTCGCTGGGCGAGGTGATGGCCGAGAAGATGTGCAAGGTGATGGACCTGGCCGCCAAGGTCGGCGCCCCTGTGATCGGCCTCAACGACTCGGGCGGGGCGCGGATCCAGGAGGGAGTCGTCTCGCTCGGCGCCTACGGGGACGTGTTCGTACGCAACGTGCAGTGCTCGGGGGTGATTCCCCAGATCAGCGCGATCATGGGCCCGTGCGCGGGCGGCGCCGTCTACTCGCCGGCGATGACCGACTTCATCTTCATGGTCAAGGAGACCTCGCATATGTTCATCACCGGGCCCGAGGTGATCAAGACGGTGACCGGCGAGGAGGTCGAGTTCGAGGAGCTCGGCGGCGCGATGACCCACAACACCAAGTCCGGCGTGGCGCACTTCGCCGCCGACGACGAGGAGCAGTGCCTGTCAGACATCCGCTACCTGATGAGCTTCCTGCCGCTCAACAACCTCGAGCTGCCGCCGCGCGTGGAGCCCTACGACGACCCGGAGCGCGCCGACGAGGCGCTCGACACGATCGTCCCGCCCGATCCGCAGAAGCCGTATGACATGCGCGACGTCGTCTCGCTGGTCGTCGACGACGGCGAGTTCTTCGAGGTCCACGAGCACTTCGCGCAGAACATCGTGATCGGGTTCTCGCGCCTCGACGGCTATCCGATCGGCATCGTCGGCAACCAGCCCAAGCACCTGGCCGGGGTGCTCGACATCGAGTCGTCTGAGAAGGCGGCGCGCTTCGTGCGCTTCTGCGACGCCTTCAACATCCCCCTGCTCACGTTCACCGACGTGCCGGGCTTCCTGCCGGGCACCTCGCAGGAATGGGGCGGGATCATCCGCCACGGCGCCAAGCTGCTGTACGCATTCACCGAGGCGACCGTTCCCAAGCTCACCGTGGTCACCCGCAAGGCCTACGGCGGCGCCTACGACGTCATGAACTCCAAGCACATGCTCGCCGACTTCAACTTCGCCTGGC
>DAIRGH010000154.1:0-4708 GCA_036794585.1 Solirubrobacterales bacterium
CGATCCGTCGACGGCGCCGCGGCCGCCGTCGTCGGCGCCGTGGGGGCTGCGACCGGCCCGCAGGCGAACGAGCTCGCCAGCCGCGGCTTTCCACCCGGCACCCTGACCGGGATCAGCGGCCTGGAGCTTGCCTGGAACGAGCGGCTCTCGGGCAGCCCCGGTGGCCAGCTGCTCGCGGTCGGCGAGGGCGAGGAGAGCGAGGTCGGGGGCGGGCGCATCCTCGCGACCGGGGAGCCCGTGCGCGGCAGGGCGGTGCGAACGACGATCGACCCCACGCTGCAGGAGTCGGCGGTCAGCGCGCTCGGCGAGCTCTATGGCGGCGTCGCCGTGCTCGACGCGCGCAAGGGCTCGGTGCTCGCCCTCTCCGGGGTGGCGTATTCGGCGCCGCAGCCACCGGGCTCGACCTTCAAAGTGATCACCGCCACGGGCGCACTCGACGCCGGGATCGTCAAGCCCAGCGACGAGTTCCCGGTGGAGACCTCCAACAGCGAGATCGGGCGCGAGATCCCCAATGCCCACGACGAACCCTGCGGCGGGACCTTCGCGGTCAGCTTCGCGCGCTCGTGCAACACGGTGTTCGCGCCCCTGGGCGCAGAGCTGGGCGGCCAGCGGCTGGTCGAGGCCGCGGAGGACTTCGGCTTCAACTCGACGCCCACGCTGTTCGACCGGCGCTCCACGGCGATCATCGAACCGCCGGCGAGCACGATCCCGGAGGAGCTTCAGGAGAGCGTCGAGACGGGCGAGTCGGCGATCGGCCAGGGTCAAGTGCTGGCCACGCCGCTGTCGATGGCCAGCGTCGCTCAGACGATCGCCAACCGCGGCGTGCGGCTGCCGACCCCGATCGCGCGCACGCCCGAGCTGCGCTCCGACGCCACTTCCGTCGAGGCGACCTCCAAGCAGACTGCGGCGACGGTGCGCGAGCTGATGATCGGCGTCGTCAACGAGGGCACCGGGATCGCCGCGGCGTTGCCCGGAGTCCAGGTCGCCGGCAAGACCGGCACCGCCGAGCTCGGCCCCGCGGCGCTCGAGCCCGGCCAGGAGCTCAAGCCCGGCGAGGAGCCGCCACAGGAAACCGACGCGTGGTTCATCGCCTTCGCACCGGCCGAGGACCCGTCGCTCGCGATCGCCGTGATGATCGTCGACTCCGAGGGAGACGGCGGCACCGTGGCCGCGCCGATCGCCCGCGAGGTGCTGGCGGTCGGCCTGGGGGTCGGCTAGCTCAGCTAGATATCGAGCTCGACCTCGCCGGAGTCGTCGAGGCTCTCGATGTGGAGCTGCAACGGGCGGTTCTCGCCAACGCTTTCGTCGACCTCGAAGACCAGCAGCGAGCCCTTGTTGAATCCCGCATACGGCGTCGTGTCCGGGGCCGGCAGCTGCTCTTCGGGCGGCACCTCGGCGCCGATCTCGAGCGCGTACGGGCTCTCGCTCTCGAGCAGCTCGTACTCGTTCTCCAGCGTGTCGGCGACGGTGTAGTCGTCAGCCGACTCGATCGCCTCCTCGGTCTGGTTCTCGATTACGAGGAAGACCCCGAGATACGCCTTCCCGGGCGGCGCCGGCGGCGCGCCGACCAGATACTCGGAGTCCTCGTTGTCGGCCGGGTTCAAAAAGCGGGTGAGCTGGACGTTGTACTCCAGCTCGGAGACCTCGACCGGCTCGCCCTCCTTGCCCTCGCTCTCGACCGCCTCTGGGCCGCCGCAGCCGGCGCTGACCGCCGCGAGCGCGGAGAGCAGGCAGATGGCGAACAGGGCGGCGAGGCGCGGTCGCATGGCGGGCGGAAGCATATGGCCTCCCACCGGCTAGGGATTGAACGCCGGAAGCCGATCGGCGCCGGCGATTGCGACCCGTTCCACCGATCGCTCGCCCTCGGCGAGCTCGCGCAGCCGGGCGAGCGCCCGGCGCCAATCGCGGCGAAAGTAGCGCGAGGCGCCGAACAGCTCACGCGCCTTGTCGAGCGGGTTCTTTGGCTCGGTCCAGAAGGTGACCGTCGCCTCGGTTCCCTCACCCCCCGGCCCCTCGGCGAGCTCCCAGACCGTGAACGTGGGCACGCGGTTCGAGCGCCCGCCGTGTCCATGCTCGCGCAGCAGATGCGGGCGCTCGCTTGCCTCGTCGATCACGGTGTCGAGCCAGACGCCCGACTCACGCAGCCGAAACCGAGCCGCGGCTCCGGGCCCGACGGGATCGACGCGGGCGAGCCGGTAGTCGCTGAGGAAATGGTCGGTGAACGACGGCCGCACCGAGAGGTCTCCGAGCAGGTCGTAGACCCGCTCGCGCGGCGCGTCGATGCTGATCGTCGCCGAGACGGGGCGCATGGCGCGGCGATTCTATGACCGCGGGGCACCGTCTGGGCCGCAATTTCCGTACACGACGTTGCAAAAGCCTGGACGTTCGGGCGGGGACCGTTAGCATCGATACAAGTTGGGTAGACCGGTGCCGGTGCTCCAACAACGAATCTCCCCCTCCAGCAGCCCCGAAATCCATGAGACCGGGGAACGCATCACGCTTGCCCAATCCGGGTCGCTGTACTGCGTCGAATGCGGATGGGCGTTCGCGCTCGCCGCAATCGACTCGCTGCCCGACTGCCCCAATTGCGGCGGGCGGCGCTTTCGCCGCGCCTCGCTGTTCGAGGGGCCCTCGGTCGACGAGGCAACCGTCGCACCCGAGTCGCCGCCGGAGTGGCTGATCGAAGTGCGCGCCGAGCTCGAACAGCCCGGCCACTACCTCGCCTTTGACGAGGGCGGGGACAGCTACGCGGTGATCCGGCTTGAACCGGGCTGGACGAGGATCGGCCGCAGCGGCGCCGCCGACGTGCGCCTCGACGATCCCACCGTCTCACGCCGGCACGCGCTGATCGTGCTCACCGAGAGCGGCGACCTGCGCGCGCTCGACGACCGCAGCCTGAACGGCCTGTTCGTCAACGGCGAACTGGTCGAATGGGCCCCGCTCGGCGACGAGGACGAGCTCGAGATCGGGCGGTATCGGTTGTACGTGCTCGCCGCGTAGGCGCTCATTCCGTCGAGATGTTCGGGTCGGCCTGGACCTTGTGCGGGACGATCATCAGGAAGTTCTCGCTCGCCGCTGACGCCAAGGCGAGCATGCGCTCGGCCTCCTCGTCCTGATCGGTCGCCCGCAGCTCCTCGGCGTAGTGGCCGAGCAGATCGTCGAGGTCGAGGTGGGCCTCGGCGTCGAGCTCAGTGAGCTCGACCTTGGCACCCTCGCCGAGGCGACGCAGGATCGCCTCGCGGTCGAGGCTCAATTCGGGGTTGACGCGCACGTAAACGCGCCCGCCGGTCATCCCGGCGCACGCCCATGGCCCGATGTCTCCGAGGACCACGGCTCGGCCGCTGGTCATGTACTCGAAGGCAAAACCCTTGGCGTTGGCGCGGTCGGCGACGCAGCCGATGCCGTCGTCCAGAGGCTGCGCCGGCTCGCCGCCGAGCACGACGTCGGCGCCCGAGAGCCGGATGCAGAAGCGCGAGTCGGCCGACCCCTGCACGAACAGCCGGCCTCTCTGTGCCCCGTACGCGAACGACTTGCCGACCGAGCCGTTGACCCGGCGGCCGTCGCGGCCCAGTCCCTTCATGATCGAGACGACGCCGCCGAGCATGCCCTTGCCGACGCCGTCCTGGGCGCCGCCCTCGACGCGGACGACCATGCCCCAGGCGTTGAAGGCGCCGAAGCCCTGGCCGGCGACCGAGCCGCCGTTGAACTCGAGCTCTGCGAGCGTGTCCCAGGAGCCCTCCGCGGCGCCCTCGTAGATCCGCGCCCTGGAGATCGCGCCGGCCAGCTCGGCGCCGAGCACGCGGTCGTTGGCGTCGGTGGGCCGCGGGAACTCCTGGCGCACCGAACCTCCCGCGCACACCTCGTCGGCGAGCGCGGCGATCTGCGCTGAGGCCTGCTTGGGCTCCATCCGCAGCGGGCGCGCGCGCACGAGCCCTGCCTCGGCGCGCGCCTCGGCGGCGACCAGCTCCTCGTCGGCGCCCGGCGCCGGCATGTCGGCCGGCTCGAGGTCGAGGTACTGATCGAGCGGGCTGATCAGCTCGGCGAGGTCGAGCTGCTTGGTGTGGCCGGACTGCTCGAGGAGGTCATAGCGCCCGACGAGATCCTGGGTGCGCTCGTAGCCGAGCTCGGCGGTCAGCGCTCGCACCTCCTCGCCCATCGCCTCGAAGAAGCGCGCGCAGCTCGCCGACGCATCGCCGATCTCCTGCGGCGTGAACTTCTTCAGCCCGTGCTGCTGGGCCTCCTCGGTCGTCTCGATCTGGGTCGCGATGCCGACGTGGCAGGTGTCGAGCTGACAGCCGCGGCAGATCGTGCAGCCAAGCGAGACCATCGCCAGGGTGCCGAAGCCGATCCGGTTGGCGCCCATGCAGATCAGCTTCAGCACGTCGTGGGCGTGGCGGTAGCCGCCGTCGGCCCAGATCTCGACCCGGTTGCGAATCCCCGCCTCCATCAGCGCCCGGTGCACGAGCCGGGTCCCGATGTCGGAGGGCAGGCCGACGTGGCGCAGCGCGTGCTGCCGCGCAGCCCCGGTGCCGCCCTCGAAGCCCGACAGGGTGATGATGTCCGCCCCCGCCTTGGCGATTCCGAGGCCGATCGTGCCGATGTTCGGCACCACGGGGACCTTGACCGACACGCGCAGGTCGGGGTTGACCGTCTTCAGCTCGTCGATCAGCTCGGCGAGGTCCTCGATCGAGTAGAGGTCGTGGTTGTT
>DAIRGH010000012.1:0-46447 GCA_036794585.1 Solirubrobacterales bacterium
CCTCGGTCTCGGCGAGCGCGAGCCGCTCGACATCCGCGTCGCCCGGATTGCTAGCCGCGCCAGCGCGGCTGCGGCGCCGGAAGCCGATCCGTTCGCCTGGGATCCCGGGCGCCGAGCGGAGTTCGAGGCGCGCGCGGCGACCGGCGCCTCCCACGTCATCTATGAGATGAGCCCCGGCGGCGTGGTCGCCTCCGCGGCGCGCACGGCGGCGTTCAGGGACCAGATCGAGTCGGCGGCGGTCCGCCACGGGGTCGACCCCGACACGCTCGAGGCGATCGTCTTCCTCGAGAGCGCCGGCCGGCCGCAGGTGATCGCTGGGCCGACGCCCGAGTCGGCGGCGGGCCTGGCGCAGATCATCCCCTCGACCGCGACCGAGCTGCTCGGGATGGAGGTCGACCTCGCGCGCAGCATCGAGCTCACCGGCAGGATCTCGGCCGCGGAGAACGCCCAGCAGGTCAAGCGCCTGCTGGCCCAGCGCGCGGCGATCGACCAGCGCTTCGACCCCGAGGCGGCACTCGACGGCGCCGCCCGCTACCTCGAGATCGCCGAAGATCGCTTCGGCGCCGAGGATCTCGCGGTCGCCTCCTACCACATGGGCATCGGCAACCTCGAAAGCGTGCTGCGGGCATACGCCGGGGGCGAGGGCGATCAGCCGATCGGCGAGCTCGTCTCCTCAGAGGGGCTCTCCTACGCGCAGGTCTACTTCGACTCCTCGGCGGTCGCGCATCGTGAGGCGTATGAGCTGCTCAACAGCTTCGGCGACGAGTCCTCGGAGTACTCGTGGAAGGTGCGCACCTCGCGCGACGTCATGCGCCTCTACCGCTCGGATCGCGAGCGCCTCGCCGAGAACGCGCACCTGGCGACCGCCAAGGCCACGCTCGAAGAGCTCTTTCACCCGGAGGCCGAAACCGACATCTACGACGACCCCGGCGAGCTGGCCGAGGGCATCGCCGACGGCGAGCTCGTGCCGCTTCCATTCGACCCGGGGCTCGGCTGGATTCCCGACAAGCAGATGGGCGAGCTCGCGTCGCGAATCGACCAGGAGCCGGCGCTCTACCGCGCCCTGCGCCCCGAGGCGCTGGCGACGCTCAGCTATCTGGCCGGACTCGTCCTGTACGAGTCCAACGACCCGACGCCGCTGCTGGTCACTAGCACCGTCCGCGACCGCTCCTATCAGGAGCTGCTGATCGCCTCGAACCCCGAGGCGACCGCGGAGTACTCGTTGCACACCACCGGCTGGGCGTTCGACGTCAAGCGCGACTACGCCTCACGGGCCCAGGCGGAGGCGTTTCAGCACGCGATCGACCGGCTCAGCGCCCTGGCCCTGATCGACTACGCGGTCGAGCCGGGCGCGATCCACATCACGGTCTCGGAGTCCGGCCGGGAGCTGGTCACACCCTGATGTGCACGACGTCGCCGTCGGCGACGACGTAGTCGCGCCCCTCGGTGCGCAGCAGGCCGCGGTCGCGGGCGGCGACGTAGCCGCCAGCCTCGACCAGGTCGCTCCAGCCGATCACCTCGGCGCGGACGAACTTCTTCTGGATGTCGGTATGGACCTGTCCAGCGGCATCCCAGGCGGTTGCGCCACGGCCGATTGCCCGCGCCATCGCCTCCTTGCCTGTGTCGGCGGTGTAGAAGACGATCAGGTCGAGCAGCGCGAAGGCGCCGTGCACCAGTCGCTCCAGTCCCGACTCGGAGATCCCGAGCTCGGCGCGCATCTCGATCGCCTCCTGCTCGTCGAGCTCGCCGAGCTCCGACTCGACCCGTGCCGATATCGCGACCGCCTGTGCGCCCGCTCGCCGGGCGTGCTCGGCGATGACGTCAGACACCTCGTCGACGCCCTCGTCGACGTTGGCGACGTAGAGCACCGGCTTGGCGGTCAGCGCCGCGAGCTTTCGCGGCGCGTCGCGAGCGGCGTCCGGGACGGGGACGTCGCGGACCGGCCGGCCGGACGCCAGTGCCTCGACCACCTGCTCGAGCCACTCACGTTCGGCGATCGCCCCCTTGTCGAGCGAGCGAGCCTGCTTGGTCACCCGCTCGAGCCGACGCTCGGCTTGCTCGAGGTCGGCGGCGTAGAGCTCGGTCTCGATCAGGTCGATGTCGTCGCCAGGGTCGATCCGGCCCTCGGGGTGCGGGATCGCGCCGCTCGTGTGCGCGCGGACGACGTGGCAGATCGCGTCGGTCTCGCGGATCGCGCCCAGGAACTGGTTGCCGAGCCCCTCTCCCTGCGAGGCGCCGCGCACGAGCCCGGCGATGTCGTCGAACTCGATCGTCTCGGGAACCGCCTCGCTGGATCCAACGACCGCTGCTACCTGCCCGAGCCGCTCGTCGGGCACCGGGACGATCGCGACGTTGGGATCGATGGTCGTGAACGCGTACTCGCCCGTCTCGGCGCCGGCGCGCGTCAGCGCGTTGAAGAGCGTCGACTTGCCGGCGTTCGGCAGGCCGACGATGCCGATCTTCACGCGGCTTCGGAGGCTTCCGTGGACCCGTCGGGCGCGACCGCGGCAACCGCGCCGCCATTGCCCTCGGCGCGCCGGGTCGCCTGGGCGCGCTCGTTGGCGTCGACGGCGAGCTCGAACAGCCGCTCCTCTGTGGGCGGCTGACCGATGCCGGGGGCGAGCATCCCGAGACAGAACCCCAGCGCCGCGCCACCGAGCACGTCGGAGGGGTAGTGCATGCCGAGGTAGGGCCGTCCGACGCAGATCGCGGCGGCGAGAGTGAACAGATAAGGGCGCGCCCGGGGCTCGACCCGGCCGAGCGCGGTCGCGGCGGCGACGGAGGACGTCGCATGGGTCGAGGGGAAGGAGAGCTTGGTCGGCGCCTTCGCCAGCGGCGGGTGCTCTTCGATCAGCGGTCGCTCGCGGCCGATCGCCCGCTTGACGACGTAGTTGATCCCGATCGCGACAGGGCCGCTCGCGGCCGCGGTCCGCCACTGTCCGCGGCGGCGCTCGTCGATCGAGGCGCCGGCGGCGCCGATGGCGACCCAGATCGCGGCCAGCTCGCCGCAGACGCCGAGTGCCTTCATGACCGTCTCGACCGGCTCCTGGTGGCCGCGGGTACGCAGAAACCTCAGCGCCGCCTGATCGGCGTCGCCGAGCGCGGCGAGCACCGGATGCCGTTGGCGGCGCGCGAACAGGGAGCGACCCTTGCTTCTCGCGAGAACCGTGGCGCGGCGGTCGCGTGTGAACACGCTGGCCAGGATACGGCGATCAGCCCGTCACTACCTCGAAGGCGCGCGGCTTGATGGAGAGTTGGACCGACCGCGCCTCGAGGATCTCGCCGTCGACGTTGAAGCCGGTGGCGCCATCAGTGTCGATCTCGACCACCTGCCCCCGTGCCGTGAGCACGCCACGCTGTTTCTCGACGACCCCGGCGCGCATCCCGTAGGCGTGGACGACCAGACCCAGCCGCGACCCCGCCGGGAGCACGACGACGTCGAGCAGGCCGTCGCGCGGGTCCGCCTGCACGTCGGCGCCGCCGCCAAAGGCGCCGGTCAACCCGACTGTGACTTGCCATACGCCGCCGGCGTAGAGGTCCGAGCCGTCACAGCGGACCTCGCATGAGACCGAGTGTCCGGTGAGCGCGGCTCGAAGCGCTCCGATTGCGTACGCGCCAGGACCGAGCAACCGTTTGAGCCCGCGAGCCTTCTGCGCCGCGACGGGCGACAACCCCGTGCTGACCGCGTTCACAAACGGGCGCTCGCCGGCGACGATGCCCAGGTCGAGCTGTCGCGTCCGCGTGCCTGCGACCGCGAGGGCGACAGCACGCTCGGGCTCCGTCGGCAGGTCGAGCGCGCGC
Source organism: Solirubrobacterales bacterium (assembly GCA_036794585.1). Classification (GTDB taxonomy): domain Bacteria; phylum Actinomycetota; class Thermoleophilia; order Solirubrobacterales; family 70-9; genus WHSW01. The sequence goes on from DAIRGH010000012.1 coordinate 3,802, forward strand.
GCGAAGTCGTTCGCCGTGCCGACCGGAATCACCGTCAGGGGGATTCCAGTGCGCGCCGCGACCTCGGCAACGCACGCCACCGAGCCGTCGCCGCCGGCGACGACGATCCGGTTGGCACCCGAGTTCGCGGCCGTGTCGCACTCGTCGAGCCCGAACGTCGCCACCTCCGCGCCGTGGTCGGCGAGCAGACGCCCGACCTCAACCGCCTCGCCCGCCCCGGATTCGGGGTTGACGAGCAGTGCGACCCGCACTACGTCGGCAGGTTGGCGCGGCCCTCGCGCCCCTTCTGCGCGCTCTTGTTGGCCGCCTTGCGCGAGCTCTCGAACGGCTTCTCGGCCAGCTCGCCCGCCTTGCCGGGCAGCTTCGAGGCGGCGTCCTGGCCGGCTCCCAGCGTTTTGTCGACGCCCTTCTGGGGCCACCACGACGCCCGCGGCAGCAGGAAGGCGAGGATCAAGAGGACGATGCACACGCCGACGATCACCGCGATGGTCATGAGAGGTCTCCTGCCGTGGCTTCCATGCACCGGCGCACCTACCCGCGGGCGCTGACCGCGAAACCGGGCAGAATCCGCGATCGTGAGCCAGGGCGACGAGCCGGCCGCGTACGAGATGCAGTTCCGCCGCGCGGGCCTGCCGATGTTCGTCGAGGGCTTCTCCGCTTCGACCGACGTCTTCAACCGCGCCGCGCCCGTGCTCGGGCTCGTGGTGATCGCCGAGCTGATGGGGGCCGGCCAGCTCGACTGGAGCTGGTGGCAGAACGTGCTGGCGCTCGCCGGCGGCGTTGCGGTGGTGATCGGCGGGATCGTCGCGATCAACCTGCTCGCGGGGCGTCCGGCGCGCGCGGTTCCGAACCGGATCGGCAAGACCGAGCTGGCGGGCTTCGTGCTGCTACCGGCGCTGCTGCCGCTGATCTTCGGCGGCCAGCTCGGCAGCGCCGCGCTCACCGTCGCGATAAACCTGCTGATCCTGGCGGTGATCTACGCGGTGTTCGTCTACGGGCTGCTGGCGATCCTGCGCTGGGTGCTGATCCGGCTCGCGAGCCAGCTCGCGTCGTCGCTCGGATTGATCGCCAAGGCGATCCCGCTGCTGGCGATCTTCGCCCTGCTCTCGTTTACCAACGAGGAGGTCTGGGACATCTTCTCGAGCCTCTCCGAACAGGCCTATGTCGCGGTCATCGGCCTGTTCGTCATCCTCGGCACGGCCTTTCTCTCCGTGCGCGTACCGCGCGAAGTTCGCGCGATCGAGCGCGAGGCCTGCCCCGACGGCCCGCCGCTGACCCGGGCTCAGCGCGTCAACGTCGGCCTCGTCCTGTTCGTCAGCCAGGCGCTTCAGGTGCTGTTCGTCAGCCTCACGATCGGTGCCTTCTTCGTCGTCTTCGGGATGCTCGCGATCGAGGAGTCGGTGCGCGAGGAGTGGATTGGCAAGACCGGTGACGTCCTGGTCTCGATCTCGGTCGGCGGCGACACATTCGAGCTGACCGAGGAGCTCCTGCGCGTCGCCGGCGGCCTGGCGGCGTTCTCGGGCTTCTACTTCGCCGTCGCGATGCTCACCGACTCCGTGTACCGCGAGGAGTTCCTGAGCGAGCTCACCGCCGAGATGCGGACGAGCTTCAGGGCGAGAGCCGAGTACCTGCGCGCGCGAGGGGCTACGGCGTGAGCGCGACCATGATCCCCGGCTACCGCCACGTTCCCGGCCACCACTGCGGCTCGACCGCGCTGCGCAACCTGCTCGCCTTCCACGGGGTCGCGGTCAGCGAGGAGATGGCGCTCGGGCTCGGCGCCGGCGTGTGCTTCTACTACGTGCCGCTCGACGGCCAGTCGCCGTCGCGGTTCACCAACGGCCGGTTCGGGCGCCTGGAGGAGCAGTTCGTCGAGCTCACCGGCACGCCGTTACGCCTGCAGACGTTCGACGGACCCGAGCAGTCCTGGGAGGCGGCGCGCTCGGCCGTCGACTCCGGGCGCCCCGCGCTGCTGCTCACCGACCTCTACTACCTCGATCATTATGGGCGCTCGGCGCACTTCCCCGGTCACGCCGTCGTGCTGGCCGGCTACGACGCCGAGCTCGCCTATCTGTCGGACACCTCGTTTGCCGACTTGCAGACCACGCGGCTCTCCAGCCTCGCCGAGGCGCGGCACGGCGAGCATCCCGTGTTCCCGCTCGCCGGGCACATGCTGACCCTGCCGGACGGCGCCGAGCTTGGCGACCCGGTGAGCGCCGCGCCTCGGGCGATCGCCCGCAACGCGCGCCAGATGATCGAGCCGGCGATGGGCGAGTACGAGGGGCTGCCGGCGCTGCGCCGCTTCGCTGCCGAGGTCGGCGAGTGGCCGGAGCAGATCGAGGATTGGCAGTGGTCGGCGCGCTTCTGCTACCAGGTGATCGAGCGCCGCGGCACCGGCGGCGGCAACTTCAGGCTCATGTACTCGCGCTTCCTCGCCGAGGTCGCCAGCCCGCAGGCGGGCCTGGCGCAGTCGGCGGCCGAGCGCTGGACGGCGCTCGCCGGCCAGCTCCTCGCCGCGAGCGAGCAGGACGAGCCCGACGCCGAGCGTTGGCGGCTCGTCGGCGACGCTGCGGCACGGGTGCTCGAGACCGAGGAGCAGCTCTGGGCCGCGCTCAGTTCCTGAGCAGCCGCAGCACCGCGCGCTCGATCTTCTCGCGCTCGGGAAACTCGTCGGGATTGCTGCCGGCGACGATCCGTTTCAGCGGACCGCGGATCGTCTCGCCGGAGTCGTAGCGGTCGAACACGCGTGGGTCGATGTAGGCGGCGCGGCAGACGGCCGGGGTGTTGTGGAGGTACTCGGCGACGCGCTTGGTCGCGGCGGCCGCGGCGCGCTTGCGCGCCGTCTTCGAGCTCGCCTCGTGGCCGTTGGCAGCCAGCTCGACCGCGGCGAGCACGGTCGCGTTCCAGGTCCGGAAGTCCTTGGCGCTGTAGTCGCCGCGCATCATCACCTTCAAGTACTCGTTGATGTCAGCGGCCTTGACGTCGACCCAGCCGCGGCCGTTGCGATACGCGAGCAGCTCATACCCGCCGCCCTTGCGATTTCGCAGCGCCTTGATCGCGGGCACGATCACCGGGTCGGCGATCTCCTGGCGGTGGCGCCTGGCGCCCTTCGCCTCGTAGTCGAACATCGCCACCCCGCGCTCGATCGTGACGTGGCGCTTGCGCAGGGTCGCGAGGCCGAAGGTCTCGTTCTCCTCGGCGTAGCGCTCCGAGCCGATCCGGAAGAACCCGAGGTCGAGCAGGCGCACGGAGCAGGCGAGAACCCGGTCGCGGGCAAGCCCCCGCCTGGCGAGATCCTCGTCGGTCTTGGCCCGCATCTCCGGGAGTGCCCCGGCGAACCTCGCCATCGACTTGAACTTCTCGCGATCGCGGTGCTCGCGCCAGAGCGCGTGGTACAGGTACTGCTTGCGGCCGGCGTCGTCGATTCCGGTCGCCTGGATGTGGCCGTGGGGATCGAGGCAGATCCAGACCTCGGTCCAGGCCGGGGGGATCGCCAGCTCGCGGATCCGTTGGAGCACCTCGCGATCGGCGATCGGCGTGCCGTCCTCCTCCTGATAGGAGAAGCCGCGGCCGCGGCGGGCCCGGCGAATCCCCGGCGAGGCGCAGTCGACACGTCGAAGTCGTGGCATGGGACGCTCTCCTACCCGAAATCAGGCGCCTCAACAGCGGCGCGACTCGGCTACGCCTCGCAGGAGCCGCCGGAAATCCGCTCAGGCGGCGAACCGGGCGAAGTAGCCGAACGCCGGCCCGTTGCGGTGCTCGAAGCGCAGCCCCGCGGCCGCGGCGCCCCGCTGCAGCGCGGCGGGGCTGGTGTAGTGCGGATCGCCGAACAGCTCGCCGACCACGAGCCGGCCCCCAGGGCGCAGGACCCGCGCGATCTCGCCCAGCGCCGCCGCCTGGTCGGGGATCTCGCCGAGCACCGTGGTGAGCACGACCGCGTCGAAGCTGTCGTCAGCGTACGGCAGGTCCTGGGCGTCGCCCTGAGTCGCGTTGACGTTGGCGAGTCCGCGCTCGGCGGCGCGCTTCATCGTGTGGTCGAGCATCTCCTGCTGGATGTCGAAGATCTCGAGCACGCCCTCGACGCCGATCCACTCGCCGAGGTCGAGCGTGTAATAGCCGGTGCCCGGGCCGATCTCGAGGATCCGCTCGCCGAGCTCGGGCTCGAGTGTCTCGCGCAGCCGCTCGCGGGTGATCAGCGGGTGGGGCGCCTCGACCCAGAAGCGCTGCGAGTAGGGACAAGCCGAGGGGTTCCGGCGCCACCACAGGGCCGCGGCCAGCGCACCGGCGGCGGCCACCAGCAGGAGCTTCATCCGGAGTCGGAAAAGCCGATCGAGTGCGATCCGCCGGCGCCGCGGACGAAGACGACCTTGCCGAGGTCGACCGAGAACCTGCCCTCTTCGGTCTCGAGGTCGTGCCAGCCACCACCGCCCTCGACCGCCCGGCGGAGGGCGCCGAGCCCGTCGTCGTCGAGCCTCACGCTGACCACCTGGCCGCCGTCGAAGCCGATCTCGACTCGCTTCGCGTCGTTCGCCATCTCGCCTAGCAGACTAGTGAAGGCCGGGCGCCGGCTCGACGAGCTCGGTCAGCACCCCGCCGGTCGCCCGCGGATGCAGGAACGCGACCCGGCTTCCCCGGATCCCGACCCGGGGCTCGGAGTCGATCAGTTCGACCCCCTCGTCGCGAAGCTGGGCGAGCGCGGCCTCGATGTCGTCGACCCTGTAGGCGACGTGGTGAAGGCCCGGGCCGCGCTTGGCCAGGAACTTGCCGACCGCGGTCTCGTCGCCGAGCGGACGCAGCAGCTCGACGTGGCAGGCGCCGACGTCGAGCAGCACCGCCTCGACACCCTGCTCGGTGATGGTCTCGCGGTGCGCGACCGGCATCCGGAAGGTGCCCTCGTACAGGGCGATCGCCGCGTCGAGGTCATCGACGGCGATGCCGACGTGGTCGATCAGGCCGAACATCGGCCGCAGGCTACCGGTGAAGCGGCGCGAAAAGACACACTTCGCATGGAAAGCGACACTCTTTACGCCCGGCTTCGGCGAGCGTCCGGCACTAGCCGCTCTACGGGGTGCTCCGGGACGTTCGCTGGTCGCTGGAGTGCCGCTTTGGACGAAGAGTGTTCCCCGCTGGCGACGTCGGAAGGCAGCGATGACTTCAGGCTGGTCCGAGGGTCTTAGTGAATATGACCGATGCGCAAACTCAATGAACGCCGGAGGAGGGTCCCCTATGGCGACGTACACGGCACACCTGTTCACAACCCTGGACGGCTTCGGCACGGGTCCTGTCGGCTACTGGGGAAAGGACGGCCCCGAGTTGCGGGAGTATCAGGCCCGGACCTTCTTCGGCGCAGAAGATGAGACGCTGGTGTTCGGCGCGAATACCTACCGCTTGATGGCGAGCTTCGTCGCGGACATGGGCGAGGATCCGAGCTTCGCGTCGCTCAACGCGGCCCGGAAGATCGTCATCTCCCGGACCCTGGAGGAGCCGCTGGAGATGGACAACTCAACGCTCATCGCCGAGGACGCGGTCGACGCAGTGCCGCGCCTGAAGGGGCAGTCGCCAAGTCCGCTGCGCTCCCACGGCAGCATCTCGATGAACCGCGCGCTGCTCGCCGCCGGCCTCGTGGATCGGCTGGAGGTGATGGTCTTTCCCGTCATCACCGGGGAATCGGGAGAGAATCCGATCCTGGCCGATCTGCCCGATATCGACCTGGAGCTCGTCGACTCACAGCTGTTCGACGGGCGCGTGCAGCAACTCGTCTACGCCCCGACCGGCCGCTAAGCCGCGATCAGGCGCTGAAGTGTCGCTTCTCGTCCGAAGCGCTACTCCCGGATCCCGGCGGCTTCGAGAGCCTCCACCTGGTCGACGTAAAAGCACAGAGACACGGCCCGGCCCTCGCGCACCGTCCAGACCATCGCGGCATCGCGAGCCATCTCGAGCCCACTTGCCCTGCCACGGCCATGGGAATGCACCAGCACGACAACCTTGTCGCGGGCTGTGACAAAGCGCACCGGTTCCCAGCGGAACTCCTCCCAGATCTCGCTCACCTCGCTATAGAAGCGCCGAATGCCCTCATGGCCGCGATACGTATCGGGGTTGATTGCCCGCGCGGACATGTCGAGCTCGAAGTCGTCATGACAGAGCGCGATCAACCCGGCGATGTCGCCTTCGTTTAAGCGTTGATGCGCGAGTTGAACGATCGCGACGCTCTCCTGCGACATGTGCCGTCGCAGTATCCCCTGAAAGTGTCGCTTTCCATGCGGAGTGTGCCTCAGACTGCCGCCGAGTCCGCTGTCGCTTGCGCGACGAGCGGCAGCAAACCGCATACTCGGCTAGCGGCGGAAGCGCGGCCCGGTGGTTCCGGGAGGCGGCTGGCTGACCAGGGCGCCGGCGGGGTCGCCGGGCGCGGGCACGTAGACCTCCGTGGCGCGCTCGCCGCTGTCGCGCTGGGCGTCCATGATCGCCCTGATCTCCTCGCGCTCGATTACCTCGTGGGCCAGCAGACGCTCGGCGATCTCGTCGAGCAGGTCGCGATGGTCGGCGAGCAGCATGTGGGCTCCGCGGTAGGCCTCCTCGGAGATCGCGGTGACCTCCTCGTCGCGCGTCTGGCGCAGGTTCTCGGAGAGGTTGTAGTCGTCGGCCGGCACCTGATGCGACCGGATCGTCGTCCCCATCGCGTACTCGTAGACCATCGAGCGGGCGATCGCCGTAACCCGGTTGAGGTCGTCGGAAGCGCCGGTGGTCACCCGGCCGAAGGTGATCTGCTCCGAGACGCGCCCGGCGAGCAAGACCTTCATGTAGTCGATCAGCTCCTCGCGCGTCTTCAGGTAGCGGTCCTCCTGGGGAAGGTTGAGCGTGTAGCCGAGCGCCTTGCCCCTGGGCACGATCGAGACCTTCTGCACCTTGTCGACGGTCGGCAGCAGCTCGGAGACCAGCGCGTGGCCCGCCTCGTGCCAGGCGACCACCCGCTTCTCGTGGTCGGTGATCACCTTGCGCGACTGAAGTCCCGCGACCACGCGCTCGAACGCGTCGTCGAAGTCCGATTGGCAGATGAAGTCGCGCTGCTGGCGGCCGGCGAGGATCGCCGCCTCGTTGGCGAGGTTGGCGAGGTCGGCGCCGGTCAGGCCGGCGGCGTGGCGGGCGACACGCTCGAGATCGACGTCCTGGCTCAGCGGCTTCTCGCGAGTGTGGACTTGGAGGATCTTCCGTCGACCCTGGATGTCGGGCGGCGGGACGAAGACCTGGCGGTCGAAGCGGCCGGGTCGCAGCAGCGCCTTGTCGAGCTTCTCGAGCATGTTCGAGGCCGCCATCACGACGACGTCGTCGCGGCCCTGAAAGCCATCCATCTCGACGAGCAGCTGGTTCAGGGTCTGATCGCGCTCGCCCGAGATGTCGGAGCCGCGGTGCGCGCCGACGGCGTCGAGCTCGTCGATGAAGACGATCGCCGGGGCGTTCTCGCGCGCCTCCTTGAACAGCCGGCGGATCCGCGCGGCGCCGAGCCCGGCGAACATCTCGATAAACGACGACGCCGACTGGCTGAAGAAGTTCGCCCCGGACTCCTGCGCGACGGCCTTTGCCAGCAGCGTCTTGCCGGTCCCCGGCGGGCCGTGCAGGAGGATTCCCTTCGGCACCTTCGCCCCGAGGCGCTTGAACCGCTTCGGGTCCGAGAGGAACTCGACCACCTCGCGCAGCTCGTCCTTGGTCTCGTCGACGCCGGCGACGTCTTCCCACGTGACCGCCGTCTTCGATTTCGCCGAGATCTCCTGCGGCGCGGTCCGCGGCAACAGCTTGAACGTGCGCACGACGAACCATGCGATCACGCCCATGAAGGCGAGCATCAGCAGGGTGCTGATCGTGTACAGGTCCCAGGTCAGGCCCAGGAAAGCCGCCGTTACGCCCACTTGCTTGAAACCTCCGAACCGCTTCCGGCCGGCCTCCTGCCGGTCTCCCCTACAAGGTACCGGGATCTAAGTAGCTTCTGCCCTCAATATTTCGTCCAGGGCCGCTTTTCCCACCTCCAGCTGCTCTGCGGTCGGCTCCCGGGTCGAGACCCGGCGCTGGATTTCGTGCCCAGAGCCGTGCACGGCGCGCCCGACCGGCGAGTCCGGATTGCGCTCGGCGTAGACGAAAAGCTCGACCGCGGCGCCGACGCCGGCGAGTGCCGTCCCCGCGCGCGCCAGCGGCCCCGGCCGCCGGGCAAGGCGTTCCAGGAGCACCTGCCCGGCGAGCGAAAGCGCGACCATCGGCGCGACCAGGTTGGAGCCGCAGCGCTCGTGCTCTTTCGGCACCTCGGCCGGGTCGACTCCCTGCTCGTAGCCGCCGATCGCTTTGTGCTCGACGCCGTGGTAGGCGGCCAGGTCGGGGTCGCGCAGTGCGGTCAGCGCCGGCAGCGCGCCCAGTAGCGCGACCGCCGCCTCGCGGCGCACGCTCGCCGGGCCCATCCGCCGCAGCGCGCCGCTGGCTCCGGCGCTGGCGAGCATCGACGCGATCACGGCGCGATCCTCGAACGGCAGCCTCGCCGAGCTGAGGCGCAGGCGCGCGAGCGGCACCACCGCGAACGCCTCGGCCAGCCGCAGCGGGCCGCGCAGCAGCGGCACGCGCGCGAGCCGGCCCCGCGCGAGGGTCGGCTTGGGGCCCGAGGCGACCTGGATGCTGCCGTCCTCGGCGCGAGCGGCGATCGCCCACGACGTGGGTCCGTGGATCAGCAGGCCGTTGCGCAGCGCCATCCCGCCGAGCCGCATCGGCGCCTCGGCGGTCGAGCCTTCGGCGCCGGCTCCGTTGGAGCTCTCCTGCTCGGCGCTCATCCGAGGATCCGCCGGCAGAGGTCGGAATAGAAGCTCGCCGCGAGCGCGAGATCGTCGACCGCGGCACGCTCGTCGGCCGCGTGGACGAGCGGAAACGCCTCGACCAGCCCGTAGGTGCGCTGGGGGCAGAAGCCGTACACGGTCGCGCTGGAGAACGTCTTGCGAAACCAGTGGCTGTCGGAGAAGCCGGTCATCACGATCGGCACCAGCGTCGCCCCGGGGTCGGCCTCGGCGAGCCAGGCGGCGATCTCGTCGGCCAGCCTCGATTCCGAGGGCGATCGGTTGCCCGTCGTCTGCTCCTGCCCTTCGAAGTCGACCTCGAGCCCGTCCGCGAGCGGGCCAAGGACGGCGTCGAGTCGCTCGCGCACCTCCGCCGGGCCGCCTCCCGGGGGCACGCGGCAGTCGACCAGCACCTCGGCTCGCGACGGGATCACGTTCGCCTTCTCGGAGGCCCGGGCCTTCGTCGGCACCAGGGTCACCCGCAGCATGGGCTCGGCGAGCAACGTCGTGACTCGCGGCGACAGGAGGCGAAGGCGCTCGACCGCGCCCTCCAGCACGCTGCCGTCGGGCGCTTCGAGCTCCTCTTCCAGCAGCGCTTCGAGGAACGCGACGCCCTCGGGCGTCGGCTCGAGCGGCGGCTGGTTCGCGAGCCGTTCGAGCGCGGGAGCGAGCTTCAGCAGCGCGTTGTCGCCGAGCCCGGGCACCGAGGCGTGACCGGCGACCCCGCGGGCGCGCAGGAGGAAGCGGCTGATTCCCTTCTCGCCCACGCAGAGCGGGTAAAAGCGCCGGTCGCCGAGCTCGAACGCGGCGCCGCCTCCCTCATTGACGACGAGATCGGCCCGAACCTTGTCGGGATGCTTCTCGCAGAGCCAGGCGGCGCCGATCGCGGCCCCCTTCTCCTCATCCGCCGTGGTCACCAGCTTCAGCTCGCCGCGAGCAGGGCGCCAGCCATCGCGAGCGAGGGCGGTCACCGCGCTGACCTCGGCGGCGACCTGGCCCTTCATGTCCTGGGCACCGCGGCCGCGGACTTCGCCGCCTGCCACCTCGCCACCCCACGGGTCGAAGCTCCACTCGCCGGCATCCGCGGGGACCGTGTCGACGTGTCCGAGCAGGCAGAGCGTCTCGCCGGGCGATTCGCCGGCGAGCCGGGCGACGAGGTTCGGCCGCCCCGTCTCGGCCGCGAGCAGCTCGCACGTAAAGCCGGCGTCGGTGAGCTTCGCCGCGAGGAGCTCCTGCGCGGGCTGCTCGTTGCCGGGCGGATTGGAGGTGTTGGTCCGGATCAGCTCTGAGAGCAGCGCGACGGTCTGCTCGCCGAGCTGGCTCTCCGCCACAGCGGTCTCCTCGCCCATGGACGATCCAGGTTACCCGTGCTCGATACTGGCGCGATGACCGGAAGGCTGTTCGACGCCGGAAGCGAAGATGCCGCCGAGCGGCGCACGCCCGTGCCGGTGGAGGAGGCGCCGCTGGCAGTGCGGATCAGGCCGCGGACGCTGGACGAGCTGGTCGGTCAGGACCACCTGCTGGGCGAGGGCTCGACCCTGCGCACGGCGATCGAGACCGGCGAGCCGCACTCGATGATCCTGTACGGGCCGCCGGGGTCGGGCAAGACGACCCTGGCGCGGATCGTTGCCACAGCCGCCCGCGGCGCCTTCGAGGAGGAGTCGGCGGTCAACGCCGGCCGCGCCGAGGTGCGGGCCGTGATCGAGCGGGCCGCAGAGCGCCGGCGCGGCACCGGTCAGCCGACGATCTTCTTCCTCGACGAGATCCACCGCTTCAACAAGGCGCAGCAGGATGCTCTGCTGCCGGCGGTCGAGGAGGGGCTGGTGACGCTGATCGGCGCGACGACCGAGAACCCGTACTTCGAGGTCAACTCGGCGCTGCTCTCACGCAGCCAGGTCTACGAGCTGCGAGCGCTCGACGCCGCGCAGGTGCGCGACCTGCTCGAGCGCGCCCTCGCCGACCCTGAGCGAGGGATCGCCGATCCGCCGAAGGTCGCCGACGAGGCGCTCGACCTGTTCGCCGAGCGCTCCGGCGGCGACGCCCGCACTGCGCTCTCCGCCCTGGAGCGTGCGGCCGAGACCGTCGAGACGACCGGCGAAGAGGTGGATCTAGCGGTCGCCGAGGACGCCCTGCAGCGCAAGGCGGTGCTCTTCGACAAGGGCGGCGATCAGCACTACGACTACGCCTCGGCGCTGATCAAGTCGCTGCGCGGCTCCGATCCCGACGCGGCGCTCTACTACCTCGCCGTGATGCTCGAGGGCGGCGAGGACCCCCGCTTCATCGCCCGCCGGATGGTCATCCTCGCCTCCGAGGACGTCGGCAACGCGGACCCGCAGGCGCTGGTGGTGGCGACGGCGGCCGGCGCCGCGGTCGATCGCGTCGGGATGCCGGAGTGCGCGCTCAATCTCGCCCAGGCGGCCGTCTACCTGGCGCTGGCGCCGAAGTCCAACCGCTCCTACCTCGGCCTGCGCGAGGCCGAGCGTCACGTCCGCGAGCACGGCGCCAAGCTGCCGCCGGACTACCTGCGCGACGCCCACTACCCGGGCGCGAAGAAGCTCGGCCGTGGCCAGGGCTACGCCTACTCTCACGACGAGCCCGGCGGCGTCGCCGACCAACCGCTGCTGCCGCCCGAGGTCCAGGGGGAGCGTTTCTACGAGCCGACCGATCGCGGCTTCGAGAAGGAGTTGGGCGAGCGACTGGCGGAGATTCGCAAGCGCCTGGCGGACTAGCGCCCGGCCGGTCGCAGCTACCTAGAATCGCCGCGAATGGGCACCCTCGAGTCCTTCAACCCCGCCACCGGCGAGCTGGTCGGCACGGTCGAGACGATCACGCCGAAGCAGGTGCAGGCGGTCGTCGACGACGTCGCCGAGGTGCAGCCGTTCTGGGCGCAGCTCTCGCTTCGCGACCGTGCCCGCTACATGCGCAAGGCCGCCGACGTCCTGGTCGAGGACATGGAGGACGTGGCCAGCCTGCTCACCCGCGAGCAGGGCAAGCCGCTGGCGGAGAGCTACGTGATGGAGGTCGTGCCGACGATCGACGCCCTGCGCTGGTGCGCGAACGCCGGGCCGAAGATCCTCGCCGACGAGAAGATCCCCTACCCGCAGGCGTTCCTGAAGACCAAGCGCAGCCACTTCTCCTACGAGCCGCTGGGCGTGGTCGGCGTGATCGCGCCGTGGAACTATCCGTGGTCGATTCCCTTCGGCGAGGTGGCGATCGCGCTGATGGCGGGCAACGGCGTCGTCCTCAAGCCGGCGAGCCTCACGCCGCTGCTCGGCGAGCGGATCCAGAAGGTCTTCGACGACGCCGGCTTTCCCGAGGGCTTGGTGCGCACGGTGCATGGCGGCGGCGCGATCGGCCAGGCGCTGTGCGAGGCCTCGACCCAGAAGATCTTCTTCACCGGCTCGGTCGAGGTCGGCCGCAAGGTCGGCGAGATCTGCGCCCAGCGGCTGAAGGGCTCAGTGCTGGAGCTCGGTGGCAAGGACCCGCAGATCGTCTGCGCCGACGCCGATCTCGCCAACGCGGTCTCGGGCTGCGTCTGGGGCGGCTTTGCCAACTCCGGACAGACCTGCTCGGGAATCGAGCGCACCTACGTGGTCGAGTCGGTCGCCGAGCCCTTCCTGGAGGGGGTGCAGCGCGAGGCCGAGCGCCTCACCGTCGGCGACCCGCTCGACTGGGAGACCGAGATCGGGCCGATGGTCTCCGCCGATCAGGCCGAGATCGTTACCGGGTTGGTCGACGACGCGCTGTCGTCCGGGGCCGACCGGGTCAGCGGCGGCCCCCGGGAGGTCCCGGGCTTCTCGGGGCGGTTCATCGCCCCTACCGTGCTCGCCGGAGTCGAGGACGAGATGCGGATCATGAAGGAGGAGATCTTCGGCCCGGTGGTGCCGGTGATCGTGGTCAAGGACGAGGCCGAGGCGGTCGAGCGTGCCAACGACTCCAACTTCGGCCTCGGCGCCTCGGTGTGGACCAAGGACCGCGCCAAGGGCGAGCGGATCGCGCGCCGGATCGAGTCGGGGATGGTGTGGATCAACGACCACTCCTACTCCCACGGCGCCCTGCAGTGCTCGTGGGGCGGGGTGAAGGAATCGGGCCTCGGTCGCTCGCACTCGAAGTTCGGCTTCTATGAGTGCGTGAACATCAAGCTGATCGCCTGGGAGCCGGGGTTGACCCGTGACTTCTGGTGGCAGCCCTACGACGAGACGCTCGGCACCGCGCTGCGCTCCTCGACCCGCCTCCTCTACGGGCGCGACGGCACCCGGTTGAAGGCGCTGCGCGAGGGCCTGGTGCCGCTGGCCAAGGTCGGCGCGCGAACGCTGCGCAAGGGCAAGTGATGCGAAGGCGCGTCTCGATCGTCGTTGCCGCCGTCGCGATGACGCTGCTGGCCTTTCCCGCGCTCGCCACGGCGGCCCATGTCGAGACGCGGACCGCGGGCTCGGTGACAGCGACCCTGTCCTGGAAGCACAACTTCGCCGAGACCAGGAAGTTCAGGATCGCGATCGACAGGGCCGGCACGCGCGTCTTCGAGACGAAGGTCGTTGCCGAGGCCTGCGATCCGCTGAAGGTCCGCATCGCCTGTCCGTGGCCTGCCGGCGCCAAGCCACTCGACCTGCGCGATCTCGACGGCGACGGCGAGCCCGAGGCGATCGTCGGCGGGTTCACCGGCGGCGCGCACTGCTGCGTGATCGCGATCGTCTATCGCTGGGACGGCTCCACTTACGTCGCCTCGGAGAACAACTTCCTGGATGCCGGCTACGGCGTCGACGATCTCGACGGCGACGGCGTGTATGAGTTCGGCTCGCGCGACGCGCGTTTCGCCTTCCTCTACGGCTCCTTCGCCGAATCCGTGTTCCCGGTCCAGGTGATCGGCTTCGACGACGGCAACTTCAGAGACACGACCGCCGACTACGCCGACGCCGTCGCCAAGGATGCGCGCACCCTCCGCCGCGAGTACAAGCGCCGGGCGGGAACACGGCGCAAGTTCGGGGTCCGCTCGGCGCTTGCCGCCTACGTCGCCGACCTGTATCGCCTCGACCGCGACGATGATGCCGAGCGGGTCCTCGAAAAGGCCCTCGACAAGGGCCTGCTCGAGCGCCAGGGCCGGTTCGACACCGGACCGTTCGGCGAGCGGTTCATCCGCCACCTCAAGCGCACGCTGCGCAAGTACGGCTACCGCTAGCGGGGATCCCTATGCGGCGGCGAGCTCGGCCCGGTAGCTGCCACGGTCGAAGCGCCGTGTGCGCTGCCACAGCCGCCACATGAAGTCCGGCCACCAGACGCAGTTGCGTCCGTTTTCATCGAGATACCAGCTGGCGCAGCCGCCCGCGTTCCAGACGCTGTCGGCCAGGCGCTCCTCGGTTTCGCGGTTGAAGGCCGCGAAGGCGTCGGGCTTGACCTCGACCGTGGCGACCTCGGCGCGGTCCATCTCGCGCAGGCACTCGGTGACGTAGTTGATGTGGGACTCTGAGGTGAAGACGATCGAGTTGAAGCCGCCGGCGCTGTTCGGGCCGACGAGGAAGAACAGGTTGGGGAAGTTCGGGACCGTGGTCCCGAGGTAGGCGCGCGGGCTTCCGTCCCAGGTCTCAAGCAGCGAGCGCCCGTCGCGGCCGCGGAGCGCGGCGAACCCGGGGTTGTTGAGCACCTGAAAGCCGGTCGCGAGGATGATCGTGTCGAGCTTTCGCAGCTTGCCGTCGGCGGTGCGGATCCCGGTCTTGGTCACCTTCGCGATCGGCTCGTTGATCACTTCGGCGTTCGGCTGGGTGAGCGCCGGGAAGTAGGTGGCGGACTGTGTGATCCGCTTGCAGCCGAGCGTGTAGGAGGGGGTGAGCTTGGCCCGAAGCTCGGGGTCGGGAACCTGGCGCTCGAGATGACGCTCGGCGATCTTCTGAAGCAGCTCGAGCAGGCGGCGATTGAAGATCGTTCCCATCACAGTGCCCTCTTGGAGCGCGTAGATCAGGGCCCGCAGGCCGCGCTGCGCCGCCGGCAACCGCCGAAACAGCCGCCGCTCGAACTCGGTCATCCGGCGGTCGGCGTTCGGCATCACCCAGACCGGCGTGCGCTGGAACAGGGAAAGGGTGCCGACCCGTGGCTGGATCTCGGGCACGATCTGCACCGCCGAGGCGCCTGTGCCGATCACTGCCACGCGCTCGCCGGTGAGGTCGTGATCGTGGTTCCACTCCGCCGAGTGGAACATCGTGCCGCCGAAGTCGTCAAGCCCAGGGATGTCCGGCAGAGCCGGCTCGCTGAGACCGCCCATCGCGACGCAGAGCACCTCGCTCGTGAACTCCCCCTGCGAGGTCTCGAGCCGCCAGCGCTTCGCGTCGTCGTCCCACGCGGCGCCGCGGACCTCATGGCCGAAGCGGACGTGCGGCACGACCCCCTCCTCGGCGGCCACTCGCAACAGGTAGTCCTGAATCTCCTCCTGGAACGCGAACATTCGCGACCACTCGGGATTGGGAGCGAACGAGTACGAGTAGAGGTGGGAAGGGATGTCGCACTGACACCCCGGGTACGTGTTGTCCCGCCAGGTTCCGCCGACCTGGTCGGACCGCTCGAGGATGAAGAAGTCGTCGATCCCGTCGCGGCGCAGCCGCGCCGCCATGCCGATCCCGGAGAAGCCGGCGCCGACGATCCCGACGCGGGCGTGGCGGGGTACGCCGCCGTTCGCCGATGCCGCGCTCATTGCCGGTCCGCGCTAGCTCGCCGGCATCTCGGCCAGCAGCTGCTTGGCCCGCGCCGAGACCTCGTGATCGACCTGAAGCTCGTAGCGCTCGGCCGTCATCGCCGTCACCGAGGCGAAGTCGCGCCGGCCGCCGGTCGCCGCCTGGGCGATCGCCGCGAAGGTGGCGCCGAACAGCGAGCCGGCGACCAACCCGTACAGCAGCACGCCCAAGAAGGCCTCGTCGACGGTGAAGAAGATCCCGAACAGCAGCGCGAAGAAGAGGCCGATCATCGCCCCCTGGCCTGCGCCCATGAGCGCGGCGCGACCGGTGGTCAGGCGGCCCGCGACCTGCTCGACAGTCTTCAGGCCCGTGCCGACGATCGCCACGCGCTCGACGGGGAATTCCCGGTCGGACAGGAAGTCGACAGCGCCCTCCGCTTCGCGGTAGGAGCCGTAGGTCGCGACCGTGGTCCGTGCCGGCAGCCCGGCGGTCGTCGTCGGATCCCCGGTCATCGCGCCCAACAGTATCGGCTCGTCAGGGAGCGAAGCTCGCGTGCAGGTGGTTGTCGTGGTTGACGAGCGGTGAGACGATCTCGGGCGGGCCGGTGAGCGGGAGGCTCGGGCCGACGTAGATCGTCGTCGCGCCGGCGGCGACGAACATGTCGACCAGCTCCTGGGCGAGAGCGACGTCTACCTGCTCAGGCCGGCCCGGCGCGCGCAGGTGGCGGTCGAGGCGCGGGTAGTAGACGTCGACGTCGAGCCCGTTCTGGTGAGTGCCATGCCCGATCCCGCCGCTGACCTCGGGCCCGAAGTAACCGCCTTCCGGCAAGCTGAGGTCGCCGACGCCGACCGGCGGGGCTTCCGGATGGCGGCGGCGGAACTCCCTGAGCACGCCGATGGTCGCGCGGACGGCGTCGTCGGTACCCCACCGCCGCCAACCGCGGTTGGGCGAGCGCTTGAGCACGGGGTCCCAGGTGAACCACGAAGCGCCTGAGGCCGGCAGCTGAACTCCGCGTTCGAGGCTTCCAGCCGCGGGCGAGCCGATCGCGACCGAGTCTCGCCAGTCGATCTCCGGGCGCGGATCCCCCGTGGGCCCGCACGCGAGCGCGGCCACGGCCAGCGCAACTTCTATCCACACGCCTCGACTACGAACGCGGCGGCGCCTGCGGTCCGCGATCCTTCCCGGCGGCATGGACAGCGCGGTCAAGCTGCGCGGCCTCGGCCGCGACTACGGCGAGCGGGCGGTCTTGCGCGACGTCTCGCTCGAGCTGCCGGAGGGAGCCACGCTCGCGGTTGTGGGGCCGAACGGCGCCGGCAAGAGCACCCTGTTGCGGATCCTGGCGACGCTGCTTCAGCCGAGCGGAGGCGAGGTCGAGGTGCTCGGTGCCGAGCTTCCGCGCCAGGCATACAGGGCGCGTGGCCGGATCGGCTACCTCGGCCACCAACCGCTGCTCTATCGCGATCTCAGCGTCCGCGAGAACCTCGACTTCAACGCCCGGCTTCACCGCGTCGAACGGCGGCGCCGGCGGATCGGCGAACTGCTCGAGGCGAGCGGGCTGACGCGCAGGGCCGACGAGCTCGTCCGCAACCTGTCGGCTGGGATGCTGCAGCGAGCCGCGATCTGCCGCGCTCTGCTCGCCGACCCGGTCCTGCTGCTCCTTGACGAGCCGGCCTCCCACCTCGACGCCGCCGGGGCCGAGATCGCCGCCACGCTGCTCGGGCCGGTGCCGGGACGCACCCGGGTGGTCGTCAGCCACGAGGTCGAGAGCGCGCTGATGCGCGCCGACCAGGCGTTGGCCCTGCACGCCGACGGCCGCGTCGCCTACTGCGGTCCCGCCGACGGCCTGGCGCCCAGCGAGGCGCGCGCGATCTACCCGGGGACGGTCGCATGAGCGCGTTTCGGGCGATCCTCGCCAAGGACCTGCGGATCGAGCTGCGCACGCTCGAGTCGATCCCGGCGATGGCGCTGTTCGCGGCGACCACGTTCGTGCTCTTTCGCTTCGGGCTAGACCGCGAGAGCCTGGAGGGAGACCTCGCCGCCGGGGTGCTGCTGGCGACGCTGCTGTTCGCCGCGATCCTGGCGATCAACCGCGCCTTCGTCGCCGAGCGCGAGGAGGGTGGGTTCGATCTCATTCGGCTGGCGCCGATCGACGGCGCCGCGCTCTACGCGGCCAAGGTCGTGGCGCTGATCACCTACCTGATCGCGCTCGAGCTCGTCGCGGTGCCGCTGTTCGCGCTGCTCTTCGGCGGCGGGACTGGGCTGCTCGCGCTCGCCCCCGTGCTCCTGCTCGCCGATCTCGGCCTGGCGGTGGTCGGCGCGCTGGTCTCCTCGATCGCGGTCAACTCGCGCGCCCGTGACCTGATCGCGCCGCTCCTGCTGCTCCCGCTGCTGGTGCCGGTGATGATCGCGGCGGGTGGCGCCGCCGAGCCGCTGCTCGCGGCAGGGGGGCCCTCATGGGACGGCGTTGGCAAGTGGGTGGCTGTGCTCGCTCTCTACGATGTTGTGTTCTGCCTCGTGGGCTACGCGGTCTACGACTTCGTGCTCGAAGATTGATCGCCGCCCGCTTCGCACAATGAGCTTTTCGAGCCCGCGACTCATCGCTCCACTGGCCGCTGTCACGCTGACGGCGGGCTTCGCCCTGGTCTTCTTCTTCGCCCCCAACGATGCCGACCAGGGCTTCATCCAGAAGATCTTCTACCTGCACGTGCCCCTTGCGACCTGCGCGCTGGTCGGGTTCATGGTCGCGGCCGTGCAGGCGATCCTTCACCTGCGCAGCGGCGATTCGAAGTGGGACGTGCGCTCGTACGTCTCGATCCACATCTCGATCATCTTCGGCGTCGCGGTGCTGCTCACCGGCGCGATCTGGGCGCGCGCCTCGTGGGGCAAGTGGTTCGTCTGGGACGAGCCGACGCTGGTTTCGTTCCTGATCGTGTTCCTGCTCTATTGCACGTACTACCCGCTGCGGTACGCGATCGAGGACCGCGAGCGCCAGGCGCGCTACTCGTCGGTGTTCGCGATCACGGCAGGCGCCTTCGTGCCGCTCAACTTCATTGCGGTGCGCCTGGCCGAGACCCTGGTCCACCCGCGGGTCTTTGCCACCGCCGAGGGCGGCATGCCGGCGAAGATGTGGGTCGCCTTCCTCGTCTGCCTCGCCGGCATGGCGCTGCTGTGGCAGACGCTGGTGAGCTTCGAGCTCGCGGCGAAGTCATCCCGCGCCCGGCTCGGGCGGCTGCGGCGCGCGCTCGCCGACGACGAGATCGCTCCAGCGAGCTCACGGGTCGCCCCGGTGCCGCGGGAGGTTGCGGGCTGATGCCGGCGCTGCCGCTCGACGAGGCGGGCAAGTACGTCGCCGGCGCGTACGTCGTCTTTCTCGCCCTGCTGCTGATCTACATCGCGATCATGGCCGTGCGCCTGCAGCGCCTGGACCGCGAGCTGGCCGAGCTGGCCGAGCTTGCGGAGGGGAAGCGCGATGGCTGAGCTGTTGGCACTGGGCGCCTCGCATAAGACGGCGCCGCTGGAGCTGCGCGAGCGGCTGGCGCTCACCGAGGGCCGGGCGGTGGGGGTGCTCGGCGAGCTGGTCGAGCACGAGTCGGTGCTCGAGGCGGCGGCGATCTCGACCTGCAACCGCACAGAGCTCTACCTCTGGGCGGACGACGCGGTCGCAGCCGAGTCGCTCGCCCTGGGGCTGCTGGCGCGCGAGGCCGACACGCCGCCGACCGACCTCGTCGGCCACCTGTACTCGCTGCGCTCCTCCGATGCGGTCGCGCAGCTGATGCGGGTGACCGCCGGGCTCGACTCGATGATCATCGGCGAGGCCGAGGTCCAGGGCCAGGTCAAGCGCGCCTACGAGCTCGCGCTCGTCGAGGGTGTCACCGGACCGGTCCTCAACCGCCTGTTTCGCTCCGCGCTCGCGGCCGGCAAGCGCGCTCGCTCGGAAACCAGGATCTCGCAGGGGGCGCTCTCGGTGCCGTCGATCGCGGTCGACCTCGCCCAGCGCACGCTCGGGGACCTCGACGACCGCCGGGTGCTTGTCGTCGGCGCCGGCGAGACCGCCGAGCTGACCGCGAAGGCGCTCGCCGCCAAGGGGGTGCAGGCGATCTTCATCGCCAACCGCCACTACGACCGCGCGATCGGCCTCGCCCAGCGCTTCGCCGGCCAGGCCGTGCGCTTCGAGAACCTGCCGGAGGAGCTGGTGAACGCCGACATCGTCGTCTCCTCGACCAGCTCGCCGCACAGCGTGATCGAGCGCGACGAGCTCGCCGAGGTGATGACCGCTCGCGACGGCCGCCCGCTCCTGCTGATCGACCTCGCGGTCCCCCGTGACATCCACCCCGCCTGCCGCGAGCTCGCCGGCGTGAGCCTCTACGACATGGACGACCTGCAGGCCCTGGTCGAGCGCAACCTCTCCGGACGCGAGGCCGAGGCACGCCGCGCGGAGGGAGTCCTGCGCGTCGAGCAGGCCGGCTTCGACCGCTGGCTCGCGGCGCAGGACGTGACCGAGACCGTTGCCGCGCTGCGCGCCCGCGCCGACGAGGTGGTCGAGCGGGTCCTGGCCGAGAACGAGCAGCGCTGGGAGGGGCTCACCGAGGCCGACCGCGAGCGCCTGAGCGTGGCGGCCCGGGCGATCGCCTCGCGCCTGCTGCACGAGCCGACCCTGCGGCTGAAGCGCGACGCCGGCGACGACGACGCCTACGTGAAGCTCGCGGTGATGCGCGAGCTCTTCGGCCTCGACCCGGCGAGTGAGTCGATCGAGGCCGCCGGCGCCGAGGTCTCCGACCTCCGCGACCGCCAGCGCCGCCGCGGGGCGTGAGCCCGGCGCTGAGGCTGGGCACGCGCTCCAGCCGGCTCGCGCTGGCACAGGCCGCGGCGGTCGCGAACGCGCTCGGCGGCGCCGAGGTGGTTTCGGTTCGCAGCGGCGACGGTGAGGTCGGCGACAAGTCGCGCTTCGTCCGCGGCGTCGAGGCCGCCCTCCTCGAGGGCGAGGTCGATCTCGGCGTGCACTCGGCCAAGGACCTGCCTGGCGAGCTGCCCGAGGCGCTCGCCCTGGTCGGCGTGCCCGGTCGCGAGGACCCCACCGATGCCTACGTCGGCGCCGCGGCGTCACTCGACGCGCTTGCGGCCGGGGCGCGGATCGGCACCGCCAGCCTGCGCCGGCGCTCTCAGCTGCTCGCACTGCGACCGGACCTCGAGATCGCCGAGTTGCGCGGCAACGTCGACACCAGGCTCGACAAGCTCGCCGCCGGCGACTACGACGGGATCGTGCTTGCGACCGCCGGCCTCGCGCGGCTGGGACGGGTCGGCGAGGTTTCCTTTCGCTTCGGGCTCGACGAGCTCACTCCGGCCCCCGGGCAGGGGTGCCTCGCGCTGGAGGCGCGCGGCGACGATGCCGACACCGCGGCGGCCGCCGGACGGATCAGCGATCGCGCGGCGCTGGTCGAGCTCACCGCCGAGCGCGCCGCGACCGCGGCCCTGGGCGGAAGCTGTGAGACCCCGATCGGCGTCTGCGCGCGGTTCGAGGACGATGGGCTCGTCGTCCGTGGCTACGCCGGGCTGCCCGATGGCAGCGAATGGGTGCGCGATCGCGTCGCCGGCGACCCCGATCAACCGGGGGCGCTCGGCGAGGCGCTCGCCGAGCGCATGCTCGCGACAGGGGCGGGCGAGATCCTGGCGAGGGCCGCGTGACGGCCCGGGCGGGAGTGGTGTACCTCGTCGGCGCCGGGCCCGGCGATCCCGGCCTGGTCACCGTGCGGGCGCTGGAGCTGCTCGCCGCCGCCGACGTCGTCGTGCACGACCGCCTGATCCCTCCGGGCATCCTCGCGCAGGCTCGCACAGACGCTGAGCTTCACTACGTCGGCAAGCGGCCGGGCGAGGGGGGCGTCGCCCAGGAGGAGATCGAGTCGCTGCTGATCGAACGGGCGCGGGCGGGCCGCAGCGTCGTCCGTCTGAAGGGCGGCGACCCGTTCGTCTTCGGCCGCGGCGGCGAGGAGGCCGAGGCGCTTGCCGCAGCCGGGGTCGAGTTCGAGGTCGTCCCCGGCGTCACCGCCGGGGTCGCGGCGCCGGCCTACGCGGGTATCCCGGTCACCCATCGCGACGACGCCTCGGCGGTCGCCTTCGTCACCGGCCACGAGGATCCCGGTAAGGAGGAGCCGGCGCTCGACTGGGAGGCGCTGGCCCGCTTTCCCGGCACGCTCGTGCTCTACATGGGGATCAAGAACCTGGCGGCGATCGCCGAGCGGCTGCGCGCCGCCGGGCGCGATCCGGGCGAGCCCGCCGCCGCCGTCGAGCGGGGCACCAGCCCGGGGCAGCGGACGGTCGCGTCCACCCTGGCCGAGCTGCCCGCCGCGGTCGACGAGGCCGGACTGCGAGCGCCGGCGATCCTGCTCTTCGGCCCGGTGGCCGCGCGCCGCGAGACCGTCGCCTGGCTCGAGCGCCGGCCGCTGCACGACAGGCGGGTTGTGGTCACCCGGGCGCGGGCGCAGGCGAGCGGGCTGGCGGCGACCCTGCGCGGGCTCGGCGCCGACGTGATCGAGCTGCCGGCGATCAGGATCGAGCCGCGGCTCGACTCGGCCGAGGTGCGCGACGCGGTCGCCGCGCTGCACACCTACGCGCTCGTCTGCTTGACGAGCCCGAACGGCGTCCACCTGCTGTTCGAGGCGATGGCGGCCCAGGGCCGCGACGCGCGCGCGCTCGCCGCGGCGCAGGTCGCCGCGATCGGCCCCGGCACCGCCGCCGCGCTCGCCGAGCACGGCGTGATCGCCGACTTCGTTCCCGAGCGGTTCGTTGCCGAGTCGCTGGTCGAGGCGCTCGCCGACTTCGACGTCGGCGGCAAGCCGGTGCTGATCGCGCGCGCCGCCGAGGCCCGCGACGTGCTGCCCGACGCGCTGTCGAAGCGAGGCGGCGAGGTCGACGTCGTCGCGCTGTATGAGACCGTCCGCGAGGAACCCGATCCGGCCGCGGTCGAGGCGGCTCAGAGCGCCGACTACGTCACTTTCACATCGTCGTCGACCGTCCGCAACCTGCTCGACGCGGTGGGCGACCGCTTCCCGCGCGACGCCCGCATCGTCTCGATCGGTCCGGTGACGAGCGAAGCGGTCCGCGAGGCCGGGCTGGAGGTCGCCGTCCAGGCCGACCGCCACGATCCGAGCGGTCTGGTCGATGCGCTGCTCGCCGACGCCGCCCCCTAGGCTGAGCTGGGTGCTGGGCAGACGGAGGGCAGGGATCGCCACTGCCGCGCTCGCCTTGGCGATGGTTGCGGGCGCGGACGCGGCCGCAGGCGCCGACCGGGGAGCGCGCTGTTCATTCGCCGGCCCCGAGCGGGTGCTGCGGATCGTCGTCGAGCCCGACCCGGCGGTCGGCGGAATCCGCTCGGGCTTCGCCTACATCGCGGCGCGCAAGCAGATCGTCTACGTGTTCGCCGGCGGCGGTGGGCGGCGGGTGCCGTGCAGGGGGCCGACGCCGACGACCCTCAACCTCGAATCGGTCCAGGTGAGTACGGCGCGGCGCCTGCGATCGGCGGAGGTGTTCGTCGACCAGCGCCGGGGAGCCTTCGCTCCGGGAGACACCGACGAGGGCGACGACAGCCCGGAGATCGAGTTCGACCTCGAGCTCGGCGGACGCGGCCTGGCGTACTTCTTGATGATGCCCGGCAACGACGCCGTCTACGCGCGTGACCTCGGCACCGACACGATTGCGAGCCTGAACGCGTTCGAGGCGCCATTCGACTTCGACGTCTTCATCCGCGGCGGCGGGCTCGTGATCCTCGGCATGGGCGGCGACGACCTGCTCAGCGCCGCACCGCCTCCCCCCGGTCCCTACGACCAGTACTCGCCCACCCCGCCCGGGTCCGGCTTTGGGATCGGGCTACTGGGAGGAGCGGGCTCCGACGGGCTCTTCGGTACGCCCGCGGCCGATGCCCTCGTCGGCGGTGGCGGCACGGACCTGGTCATCGCCGGTGGCGGCGACGACGCCGTGGAGACCAGCGATCGCGCGGTGGACCACGTCAACTGCGGTGCGGGGCGCGACCGGCTGACCGCGGACGGCCGCGATCGAACTCACGGCTGCGAGCGCCGCGGTGGCCTCGCGGCGGTGGCGCGCGCGACTAGATTGATCCCCGGTGCCGCGCCCCATCACCTTCCTCTCCGACTACGGGCTGGCTGACGAGTTCGCCGGCGTCTGCCGGGCGGCGATCGCGCGGATCGCGCCCGAGGTCGCAGTCATCGACATCAGCCACGGGGTCCCCCGTCACGACGTCGCCCGGGGCGCGGCGATGCTCGCCAACGCGCTGCCGTACGCGCCCGCCGGGATCCACCTCGCCGTCGTCGACCCGGGCGTCGGCAGCGAGCGCCGGGCGGTCGCGGTGCGGGTCGCGCACGAGGACCGGGTCATGGTCGGTCCCGACAACGGTCTGTTCGGCGCGGCGATCGAGATCCTTGGCGGCGCGGTCGAGGCGGTCGAGATCAGCCGCTCGCCCGTGCGCTTGGAGCCTGTCTCGGCGACCTTCCACGGGCGCGACGTCTTTGCGCCGGTCGCCGCACACCTCGCGCTGGGCATGTCGCCGGCCGCGGTCGGCGAGCCGCTCGACCCCGGCGAGCTGGTCAGGCTCGAGCGCCCCGCCCCCCGAGTCGAGCCCGAGCACGGGCTCACGGCCGCCGTCGGCTACGTCGACAACTTCGGCAACGCGACCCTGATCGCGGCGGGTGACGTTGCCGCCGAGGCGGGATTGCGTCCCGGCGCGGCAGTGATCGTCGAGGCCGGCGGCTCGTCCCACCAAGCGCTATACGCACTCACCTTCGCCGACGTCGAGGAGGGCAAGCTTGTGCTCTACCTCAACTCGTCAGGCGGGCTCGCGCTCGCGGTCAACCTCGCCAGCGCCGCCGAGCGGCTCGGGATCGCCGCCGGCGACGAAGTCGTGCTCAAGGGCGCGTGACTCCGATCGCGGAGTTCGGCCGCCCGCACCTGCATCTGCGGGTCACCGCCTCAACCAACGAGCGTGGCCGCCGCCTCGCCGAGGCGGGGGCGCCGAGCGGCACGGTGATCACCGCCGCCGAGCAGAGCGCCGGGCGAGGGCGCCGCGGGCGTACGTGGTCGGCGCCGCCCGGCCAGGCGCTGCTGTACTCGGCGATCCTGAGGCCGCTCGAGCCCGAGCACGGCCTGCTGCCGCTGGCGGTGCCGGTGGCGGTCTGCGAGGCGATCGAGGCGCTGGCGACGGTCGAGTGCCGGATCAAGTGGCCCAACGACGTCTGGATCGACGAGCGCAAGGTCGCCGGCGTGCTGATCGAGGCCCGCCCGCCGGAGTGGGCGGTGATCGGGGTCGGCATCAACGTCGCAATCGCCGACGGCCACTTCCCCGCCGAGCTGCGCTGGCCCGCCACCTCGGTCGGCCACGGCGTCACCGTCGACGCGGCGCGCGAGGCCCTCTCACGCTCGCTCTCGCAGTGGGTCGAGGCGCCGGAGCGCGCCGTGGTCCATGCCTTCGGGAAGCGCGACGCGCTGCACGGACGCGACGTCGGGTGGGAGGGCGCCGGCATCGAGCCCGGCAGCGGCACCGCCCGCGGCGTCGACGAGCAAGGCAACCTGGTGATTGAGACGGTCGCCGGCGCCCGCCTCGCGCTCGGATCCGGCGAGGTCAGCCTGCGGCTGGGCTAGCGCCGATCAGGCCTCGACGATGGCCTCGAAGCCGCCGTAGACCATCCGCTTGTAGTCGGCGACGTCCTGGTCGGACTCCATGTACTCCTTCATCCGCTCGTCGGCCATCACCTTGGCGTTGACATCGTCGCGGTGCTGGCGCGACTCGTATGTAATCCAGGCGAAGACGACGGTCTCGTCGTCCTCGAGCTTGACGCTCTGCGGGAACGACGTCAGCTCGCCGGGCTTGACGTCATCGGCGACGCACTCGACGTACTCGAGCGCGCCATGCTCCTTCCAGAGTGCACCCGCCCGCCCGGCGATCTCGCGGTAGCGATCGAGGTTCGCCTTCGGCAGCGGCATTACGAATCCATCGACGTAGCGACCCATCACGGCCTCCTCTTGGGGTTGTCAGCAGATGGAGTTAAGACCGGCGCCGGCGCAAGAACTCATCGCCGGGGCGACGGTCAATCCTACGTCTGGGGTCGAGTAGGCGAGATACTGTCGCCATGCCGGCGATGACGCCGATGCGCGACTGGACGATCGCCCAGCACTTCGCCGTCTGGATCGCCGCGTTTACGACCGTCACCGGGCTGATCGGCCTGGCCATCAACCCGGACTTCGCAGTCGGCGACGACGCGACGGCGGAGTCGTTCATCGTCGACTGGAACGGTTGGCACGCCCTCGCGGCGCTGCTCGTCGGACTGCCCGGACTGGCGATCGCCTGGCTTCCCGCGCTCGCCGTTCCCTATCTCGCCTACCGCGCAATCACGGACGCGGCCGTCGCCGTCTGGGCCGCGCTCGACGACCGCCCGCTCGGGGTCCTCTACCTGCCGACGAGCGGGGACGCGATCGTCCACGCAACGCTCGCCGGGCTTGCAACGCTCGGGATCCTGCTCGCGGCGCGGGGCGTCGGGCGAGCCGCCGAGGCAGCCTGACGGCGGCCTGTGGCCTCGTACTCCATCAACGAAGCGGCCGTCGCGCATGCGCGGCAGCTGATCGGCGCTCGTCAGTACGTGCTCGACAGCGACTGGGGCGACGTTCAGCCCGACGCCGAGGCGGAGAACGCGTTCCTGGACTCCCACTCCTGGGAGGAGTACGCCCAGTGGCATCTCGGTCTCACTGAGGGCGCCGCCGACGAGACAAAGGCCCGCTACGGGTTCGTCTACGGAGACCTTCGCCGCGTTCATCGCAGCGGCCTGATCGCGTGCCATTACCGCGCCGCCGAGTGGCGTCACAAGGACGTCGAGCTCGCGGCTCACGACCTGCTTCAGCTGCTCGACAACACGAGCGGCTGACGCCCGTCACGCACTTTCCGCCTCATCCTCCGCCTCGGCTTCGACCTCGGCCTTGGCCTCGGCCGCAACCTCGGCCTCTTCGTCTTCGCCTTGGTCTTCGCTCTCGGGCGCCAGGCGCTCGCGCTTGCGCTCGGCGCCGTTGGCGCCATCGTCGCCGCGCTTGGTCGAGCGCCGCCGGCGCCGCTTGCCGGCCTTGGGGAAGTTGCGCAGCAGCTCGCGGGCAACGGCCGAGGGCTTTCTCGCCATCCGCATCCGCGCGCCGCGCAGGACCTCCTCGGCCTCGGGCGTGTGCGCGACCGCAGCGGCGAGCAGGGCGACGGCGAGCCGGCGGTCCTGCTGGCGGGCGGCGTGGACGATGCGGCGGGCGTTGCGCCCGTGCGCGCGCCCGGAGGAGTTGACGAACAAGCCCAGCAGGCGTTTCGTCTCCGGCCAACGCTGAACCGCGTACTCCTCATGCAGCTCGCGGGTGATCGCCGCCAGACGCCAGACCCAGGCCTGCGCCTGGTCGCGGCGGCCGATCCGCCGCTCGGCGAGCGCCTGCAGGAGGACCTTCGCCCCCGCGCGGCGCTCGTCGCGGGCCCAGGTGGCGACGACCTCGACCGCGTCGTCGAACGCTTCGGCCTCGCGCAGCGCCGCGACCTCGGCGAGCGCCTTCAACCGCAGCTGGTGGTTTCGGTTTCGCTGCAGGCAGGTGAGCAGGAAGCGGCGGCGCAGCTCCTTGGCCTGATCATGCTGGATCATCGCCTTCGCCCGGCGCCAGTTGTTCGCGGTCACCCGGGCGCCCGCCAGCGCCGCCCATGCGTGCTGCTCGGAGTAGTTGAGGTTCTCGACCGCGATCCGCCAGAGCTCGCGCTCGAGCACCGCCAGGCGGCGCTCGGGATCGGCCGAGACCGGAACCACCCGGCGCTCGACCCGAACGCGGCGGCCGCGGCCGCGGCGCACGGGGCCGACGACGATGGCGCCGCCGCGGTAGACGTCGCGGTCGAGCAGGCTGTGCAGCGAGATGACCGTCTCGTCGTGGGTCGTCGCCGGGTGGACGAAGTCGATGACCAGGCCGGCCTCCTTGCCGGGGTTGCGGCGGGTGACTCGGCCGACGCGCTGCTGGTAGACGCGCCGCGAAGCGGTCGGTGCGAGGTGCATGCAGATCGTCGCCCGCGGCGAGTTCCAGCCCTCGGCGAGCAGCATCGCGTTGCAGAGCACGTCGACCTCGCCGCGCTCGAATGCCGCGAGGATCTCCGACAGCTCGCGCTTCGGCGTCTCGCCGGAGACGGCGCGCGCGTTCACGCCCGCCGCCTGGAAAGCCTTGGCGACGTTGTTGGCGTGCTTGACGCCGGCGGTGTAGACGACGCCCGGCACCCGCCGGAAGCGCGACTGATAGAGGTCGGCGACGGCGACGTTGAACGGCTCCTGGTCGAGCAGCGCGGCCAGCTCCTCCTGGTCGAAGTCCTGGTCGACCTCGCCGCGGCGAAGCGGGACGTTGGCGATCGTCCTCACCCCGGGACCGGGCGGGATCCGGATGCAGCGCAGCGGCGCGATCACGCCGCGCCGGGCCGCCTGGGCGAGGTCGAAGCGTGAGGTCTGCGTCGGGAACAGGTCGGCGACGTGGCGGGCGATCAGCGCTCCGGTCGCGGTCATGCCGATGAACACCGGGCCGGTCCAGCGACGGATGCAGGCGCTGGTCTTCTCGCCGAGCGCGGTATGCGCCTCGTCGCAGATCACGATCGAGTAGGCATCCGAGACGCGGCCGGCGTTGCGCACGAACCACTGGTAGGTCTCGACCGTGACCGGCCCGTAGGGGTGGTCGGCGCCGTCGAGCAGCGCCGGCGACAGGCGCTCCTTGTAGCCGCGGTCGGAGATCTCGCCGATGAACTGGTCGACCAGGTTGCGGCGGTGGGTGAGGATCAGGATGCCGCCGGTTCGTGAGGCCTCGACGAAGCCGACCGCGGCGACGGTCTTGCCCGCGCCCGTGGCATGCTCGAACCAGAAGCGCCGGCTGGCGCCCGCGTCCTCGGGCGCCTCGGCGACCAGCTCGGCGTCCTCGTCGGTCGGCTCCTCCCAGTCCTGGGGCTCTTCGTCGGGCGCCAGCAGGTCCTCGTCCTCGTCGAGCTCGGGCTCGCCGTTGACCGACTCGGGATCGGCGGGGGCCTCGACCTTGACGCCGTTGCCGTTGCCGCGTCCGTTGCTGCGGCGCGCCGCGCCCTCGGGGCTCTCGATCTCGGCCGTGATCGCGGCCAGCGTGCCGGCCAGCGCGTCGACCTGGTGCTCGTCGAGCTCGGCGCCGTCGAGGAGTGTCGGCTTCTCCTCCCACAGCAGTCGCTCGAGGCCGAGCAGCAGCGAGTAGTTCTGCCGCCACTCGAACGACGGCGCCTCGGCGCCGGCATCGAGCTCGGCGAGCGCGGACTCGACCGCGCGGCTCCGGGCCGTCCCGGGCTCGAGGTCGGCGACCGTCTCGCCCTCGACCAGGATCGGCTCGCGGGTGAACTCCCGGACCCGATCGAGGTCGGACTCGCTCAGCGCGCTCGCCGCGCCTGCGGCAACGTGGGTGGTATCGGACATTGGAAAGGAGATTCGATCCCGCGCTCGCCGGGTGATCGAGTCGCGAACGGCGAGCGAAGTAAGCTCGGAAAGAGGCGGGCGCCGGGCCGAGTTCCCCTCCGGCCGGTCCGACAGCCCTCCGCTGGTCCAAGAACAAACGGGACCACCTTGAATTGAACCACAACGGCAAGTCGATGCCTAGTCGCAGTCCCACAGTCGCCCTGCTCGCATGCGTGGTCACGCTCGGCGTGGCCGGCTGCGGCGACGAGGACGCCGGCAACCCCGAATCGGCGGCGGTCGACTACGAGAAGGCGCTCGCCGACGCGCCGCCCGAGCTCGCGGCGCTCTACGAGCAGGGCGACGCGGTGCTGCCGGGAGGGCTCGACGCCTACGAGGACGAGCTCGCCCGGCTCGAGGGCACCCCGGCCGTGGTCAACGTGTGGGCGTCATGGTGTGGGCCCTGCCGCTTCGAGTTTCCCTACTTCCAGCAGGTCGCCGCCGAGCAGGGCGACGAGGTCGCCTTCCTCGGCGTGCTCACCGACGACACGGAGCCGGCCGCCCGCGACTTCCTGGAGGAGCTGCCCCTGCCCTATCCGAGCATCGACGACCCGGACAAGGAGATCCTGCGCGACCTCGGCGGACGGGGCCCTCCGATCACGGCCTTCTACGACGAAAGCGGTGAGCTCGCGTTCGTCCACCACGGCCCGTACCAGTCGGCCGACGACCTTGGCGCCGACATCGACCGCTACACGCAATAGATAATTCGTTCATGCGCCGGGCGCAGATCTGGATCTGGCTGGTGTTGGCGGCCGCCTTGGCCCTCGTGCCGGGCGCCGCGGCGCAGGAATCTTCGACCGTGCCGTCGATCGAGTTCGACTCGACCGTCGACCCGGCGAGCGAGAAGTGGATCGGTTCGGCGCTCGACGACGCCGCCGACGACGAGGCGCCGCTGGCGATCATCCGGCTCGACACTCCCGGCGGACTCGACAGCTCGATGCGCGAGATCGTCAAGGACATCCTCAACGCGCCGATGCCCGTGGTCGTCTATGTCTCGCCCGACGGCGCCCGCGCCGCGTCGGCCGGCGCCTTCATCACCCAGGCCGCCGACGTCGCCGCGATGGCGCCACAGACCAACATCGGCTCGGCGAGCGCGGTCGACGCGGGCGGCGGCGACATCGAGGGCACGCTGGGCCGCAAGATCGAGAACGACTCCGCCGCGTACATCCGCGCGCTCGCCGGCGCGCATGGCCGCAACGGCGCGCTCGCCGAGCAGATGGTCACCGAGGCGGCGAACTTCACCTCCGAGGAGGCGCTCGGCAACGACCTGATCGACGTCGTCGCCGCCGACGAGGACGAGCTGCTCGCCGAGCTCGACGGGTTCGAGGTCAAGGGGCCGAAGAAGGCCACGCTCGACACGGCCGGGCTCGAGATCGACGAGCGCGACACGCCGCTTCAGTACGAGCTGCTCGGCCTGCTGGTCAACCCGACGATCGCCTACCTGCTGCTGCTCGTGGGGCTCGTCGGGATCGCGATCGAGCTCTTCAGCCCGGGCCTGATCATCCCGGGCACGCTCGGCGTCGTCTCGTTCCTGCTCGGCGCTTTCGGCACCGCCCAGCTCCCGGTCACCGCCGCCGGGATCGCGCTCCTGGTCGTCGGGATCGTCCTGATCGTCGCCGAGCCGCACCTGCCCACCGGCGGCATCCTCGGGGTGATCGGCATCGCCGCGCTCGCGATCTCGGGCCTCCTGCTCTTCGACACGGGCAGCGACGAGTTCGAGGTCTCCGCTCCGGCGGTGATCGCGGTCGGCCTCGCGCTCGGCGGCGCGCTCGCGTTCGCGGTCCGCAAGGTCGTCCAGGCGCACCGGGCGCAGCCGCTGACCGGCTGGGAGGAGCTGATCGGCGCCGGCGGCGATGTCCGGGTGCCGTTGGACCCGGTCGGACAGGTCTTCGTGCAGGGCGCGTTGTGGCGCGCCGTCGCCGCCGACGGCGTCGACGAGGCCGATGCCCAGCGCCTGCGCGAGCGCGGCGTTAGAGTCCGGGTTGATTCGGTCGAGGGGCTGACCCTCCACGTCCATCCGGCCCCAGACGGGGGAGAGGAATAGGAGCTTTCATGGTTGCGCTCGTAGTCATCGCGATCCTCGGCGTTCTCCTGCTCATCCTGCTCGCCTCGTCGGTGCGGATCCTGCGCGAGTACGAGCGGGGGGTGATCTTCCGGCTCGGCCGCCTGATCGCCCAGAAGGGCCCGGGGCTGATCCTGCTGATTCCGATCATCGACCAGATGGTCCGCATCGACCTGCGGACGGTGACCCTGAACGTGCCCCCGCAGGAGGTGATCACCAAGGACAACGTGACCGTGCGCGTCAACGCGGTCGCCTACTTCCGCGTGGTCGATCCGAACAAGGCGATCACGGAGGTCGAGAACTTCCTGCTCGCCACGTCGCAGATCGCGCAGACGACGCTGCGGTCGGTGCTCGGCAAGGCCGAGCTCGATGCGCTGCTCGGCGAGCGCGAGCGGCTCAACGTCGACCTACAGCAGATCATCGACGAGCAGACCGAGCCCTGGGGGGTGAAGGTCTCGACCGTCGAGGTCAAGGACGTCGAGCTCCCGCAGGAGATGCAGCGCGCGATCGCTCGCCAGGCCGAGGCCGAGCGCGAGCGGCGGGCGAAGATCATCTCCGCCGACGGTGAGTTCCAGGCGGCGGCGAAGCTCACCCAGGCGGCCGAGATCATCAGCCAGGATCCGTCGGCGCTGCAGCTGCGCTACCTGCAGACCCTGCTCGAGATGGGCGTCAACCAGAACACGACCATCGTCTTCCCGCTGCCGATGGACCTGCTCGGCGCGTTCATGCAGGGCAAGGGCACCGTGCCACCAGTGGGGCCGACACCACCTCCCTCGCCTCCCGCGTCCTGAGCGCTCCCGAAGTCCGCATCGACCAGCTCACCGGCCTGCGGGCGATCCTCGCCCCGGGTCGCGCCGAGCGCCCTGACGCGTTCGCGCCGATCCCCGCCGAGCCGCGCCCCGACGCGGCCGAGAGCTGTCCGTTCTGCGAGGGCCGCGAGGACCGCACCCCGCCCGAGGTCTGGGCCGAGCGGCCGCAGGGCGGTGACCCCGACACGCCCGGCTGGACCGCCCGCGCGGTGCCGAACCTCTATCCGGTGCTTGCCGCGTCCGGCGCGGTCGGCTCGCAGGAGAGCGGGCTTGCGAGCGCGATCGATCCGCTCGCAGAATCGGCGCGCGCCGGCGAGCCCGACCTGTTTCGCTCCCAGCCCGCGGAGGGGGCACACGAGGTGATCGTGCACTCGCCCGAGCACGTGACCTCGCTCGCCGAGTTCTCCGAGCAGCGGCTCGCCGCCGTGCTCGCCGCCTGGCGCGAGCGGATGCGGGCTCACGCCGACTCCGCCTACGTGCACCTGATCGTCAACGAGGGGCCCGCGGCTGGCGCCTCGCTCGAGCACAGCCACGCCCAGCTCTACGCGCTCGGCTTCGTTCCCGCCGAGGTCGCCCGGGAGCGCGAGCGCGCCCGCACCTACCACGAGCGAACCATGGGGTCGCACCTGCTCGAGGACGTCGCCACCGAGGAGGTGCGCCGGCGCGAGCGCGTCGTCGCCGTCGACGACGAGGCGCTGCTGTTGTGCCCGTGGGCGTCGCGCTCGCCGTTCGAGCTTCGCGTCGTGCCCCGCCGGACCGCGCCGAGCTTCGAGCACGGCGAGGAGGGCGCAGGGATGCTGGCGGCGGCGCTGCGCGCGCTCGCCGGCGCGCTGGGCGCATTGCCGCAGTTCAACCTCTGGATCCGTACCGCCCCGCGCGGCGCCGACGAGTTCTGCTGGCACATCGACATCGCCCCGCGGCTCACCGTCCGCGCCGGGTTCGAGCTCGGCACCGGCGTCGAGATCGACACCTACGCGCCCGAGCGCGCCGCCGCCGACCTACGCGACGCGCTCGACTAGGTGATCAGCCCGCGCCGCCTCGCGTCGTGGCTGGCCTCGCCGCTCGCCTATCCAAGCGCGCAGATCGCCCGCCAGACGCGCTGCCACGTGCTGCTCGGCCCGTTCGGCGGCATGCGCTATCCGTTCTCGTTCCTCCCGCGCAACCTGTTCCTGGGGCCGTTTCAGGTCGGAAGCTACGAGGGCGAGCTGCATCCGACGGTCGAGCGGATCGTCGCCGGTTCGCCGCGAGTGCTCGTCAACGTCGGCGCCGGCGAGGGCTACTACGCGGTCGGGTTCGCGCAACGGCTGGCAGAGCTTGAGGTGACCGCGTTCGAGGCCGACCCGGCGATCCGCGCCGCGGGCGAGCGGCTGGCGCGGCTGAACGGAGTCGACGACAGGGTCGAGGCCCGCGGCGAGTGCACGCAAGCCGAGCTGGCGGCGCTCGACGAGCGGCTCGCGGACGGCCCGGTCTGCGTGGTCATGGACTGCGAGGGCTGTGAGGCGCAGCTCGCCGACCCCGGGCTCGCGCCCTGGATGGCTCGCGCCTCGTGGTTGGTCGAGCTCCATACCAGCGTCGATTCCGAGATCGAGGCGCGGCTCAGTGACCGCTTTGCCCCCACCCACGAGATCTCGGTCGTCCGCGCCCGGCCGCCGTGGGCGTCGCAGTGGGAAGAGCTGATGCGGCTGCGCGGCCTGCGCCAGATCGACCGCGAGCTGCTCGTCGCCGAGTTTCGCCACGGCGGCCAGGACTGGCTCTGGGCCACGCCTCGCTAGGCGAGGCGTGGCCGTTCGCCTACTGGGTCTGGAATGCGCCTGACGACAGCGTCTGGTTGCCGCTGCGCTCGATCGCCAGCACCTCCCAGGCGTACTTGGTGTGGGGCTCGAGGAACCCGTCCGGGATCTCGATCTGCGTCACCCCGGGCGACAGGTACATGCTCAGGCCGAACTTCCCGATCATGTGCCTGTGTGGGTCACGGTCCTTCTCGATGATCAGCTGGTAGGCGATGATCTTCACGGACTCGCCCGTGATCGTCTTGCTCACCGGCCTCCACTTGGCGACCTGACCGGTCGTCGGCACCGTCGCGTCCTCGGCGGGCTTCACGAGCTTCGGGCCCTTCGGGATGTCGTGCGTCAGCAGCGCCGTCCCTGAGGTCCGGCCCATGCTCACGCCGTTCTCCTGCGCCGGCCCGGAGATCGTGTAGTTGCCCTCCGGGAGCTTGGCGAGCATGTCGGCGATCGGCACGTCGGCGTTCGCGGGCTCGACCGTCTCGAAGAACAGCTCGGTCATGCCGAGCTGGCCGATCGATCCCCGGCCCTCGAACGCCAGGACCTGGCCGTCGGGGCCGGTGACGTCGAGGCGCTGCCAGCCCTCGCTGTCGATGGCTCCCTGGAAGCCGGTGTCCTTGTCGGTCGCGTTGTGCTCGATGTTGAGCTTGGCCTCCTTGAGCGGGATGTCCGGGGCCTGCGCCTGCGTCCGCTCGACGGTGTGTGCGCCGGTGACAATGAGCGCGCCGGCGAACAGCGCGGCAAGCAGCACCAACGGAAACGGGCGGATTGCATGGTTCATGACGTTCCCTCCTCGCGTGTTCGATTTGCGTCGTGCGACCGACGCTAGGCGCGGCAGATGAAAGCCCCGTGACGGCGCTAGCCTGCGGCACGGACTTTGAGCGACAAGGAGGAACGGACGATGGCGGTCGAGCAGGAGCTGGCGCAGTTCAAGGAGACCGAAGGCGGGGAGAGCTTTCGCCTGCAGAATTCGAAACTGCTCAAGGTCGAGCTCGCCGGGGTGGAGATCCAGGCGGCGCTCGGTTCGATGGTCGCCTACCAGGGCGACGTGCGCTTCGAGCACGCCGGCTCGGGCGGGATCTCACGGATGATCAAGAAGGCGGTCACCAGCGAAGGCGCCGACCTGATGAAGATCTCCGGCTCGGGTGAGGTGTTCCTGGCCAACCTGGCCCAGGAGATCCAGCTGTTGCGGCTCGAAAGCGAGTCGATCACGGTCAACGGCGCTCACGTGCTCGCCTTCGACGCCGACATCGACTGGGATATCAAGCGCGTCGAGGGAGCATCGGGCGCGCTCTCGGGCGGCCTCTACAACATGGAGCTCTCGGGGACCGGCACGGTCGCGGTCGTATCCGACGGCCCGCCAGTGCTGATCGAGATCGACGGCGAAGCCACGTACGCGGACCCGCAGGCGGCGATCACCTGGTCACAGGGCGTGACCAGCTCGGTGAAGACCGACGTCAACCTGAAGACGCTGATCGGACGCGGCTCGGGCGAGACCTTCCAGCTCGCCTTCTCCGGCCAGGGCTGGCTGCTGATCCAGCCCTCCGAGGGCAGGGTGACCGCCGGCGTTGCCGCCGGCGCCTTGGGCAACCTGCTCGGGCGCTAGCGCCGCTAGGCTGGCCCACCCGTGCCGCCGACCAAGCGCCCCTTCCCCCGCTTCATCGCCGACGCCTCCCAGGAGGGGCGGCCGTACGGCCGCTACGAGGAGCGCCTGCGCGAGGTCTTCGCCGGCGCCTGCGAGCCGCTTGCGTCCGAAGCCGGGTCGGCGCTCGACCCGATGACCGTGAAGTGGTTTCCCGACCGCTCGTGGGGCGGCCGGGTCTACGTTCCCGCCTCCGGTCGCGCTGCGGGCGCCGTTGACACCGAGGACGGCGAGTCGGTGCTCGCCGAGTACTACGGCTGGGTCTCGTTTCTGCGCGGCAACGAGACCGACGAGCCCGAGGACCTGCACGCGAAGGCCGACTTCACCGACGTTACCGCCGAGCAGAACCCCGACTGGCGCATCGACCTGAACGACGACGTCGTCGGCAGCTGGCGCACCGACGGCGGGCGCGGCGGCGACGTGACCCTGATCTGGGGCCTGCCACTCGTCCGCGGCGCGGTTGCCGCCACGGCGGAGCTGGACGGCGAGACGCTCGACCAGGCGCCGGTCGCCGACGGGCGCTTCACGCTGCTCGCGGTCGACGCGGTGCACGGCTTCGGCGACGATCTGTACCTCGAGGTCAAGCTCTGGGATCGCGCCGTGCGCGAGCTGGCGTCCGAGGGGTTGTACGCGGAGGGTGACGCGGAGCCGGAGCCGGAGCCCGCAGCGGAGTAGGCGATGCCTCGGCCGATGACGCTCGTCGTAGCGGTCGTCCTGGCAGTAGCGGGGTGCACCGCCGGCGGTTGCGGCGAGGATGCGGCGTCATCAATCGACGAGGGGAGAGTTAACCGTCATATAGGCGGCAAACTCGCCTCTCGACCTACGAAGCCGATCCGGTTCACCGTCTCGGCCAGCGGCGATCTGCTCATGCATCAGCCGCTGCTCGACCGCGCCCGCGCCAACGGCGGCGGGCGCGAGTACGACTTCGCCCCGTTCTTTCGCAGGATCCGGTCTCACGTCGAGGGCGTCGAGCTCGCCCTCTGTCACGTCGAGACGCCGATGGGCCCGGGGCCGCCGTCGACCTATCCGATCTTCAACACGCCGACGGGGCTGGCGGCGTCGATCCGGCGCAGCGGCTGGGATGCCTGCAGCACGGCCTCCAATCACTCGAACGACCAGGGCCAAGCGGGGATCGATGGGACGGTCAAGGCCCTGCACCAGCGCGAGATCGAACACACTGGGTCGTTCCGATCGCCCCGCGCTTCGAAGCGCCCGACGATCGTCTCCGTCCGCGGGGTGAGGATCGGATTCGTCTCCTACACCGACGGCACCA
This sequence comes from Solirubrobacterales bacterium, assembly GCA_036794585.1. GTDB lineage: Bacteria > Actinomycetota > Thermoleophilia > Solirubrobacterales > 70-9 > WHSW01. Next base: position 40,346 of record DAIRGH010000012.1, read on the forward strand.
ACGGAATCACCTCCCCGCATCCCTGGTCGCTGAACGAGTACGCCGCCGCGAACCCGGACGCGGGCGCGGAGGCGATCCTCGACGACGCCCGCCGCGCCAAGCGCGCCGGCGCCGACGCGGTGATCGTGAACATCCACTGGGGAACCGAGTACGCGCGCTCTCCGAACCCGTCCCAGCTCAGGGTCGCCGAGCTGATCACCCGCGCAGAGAGCGTCGACGTCGTCATCGGCCAGCACCCGCATGTCGTGCAGCCGATCCGCAAGATGAACGGCAACTTCGTCGTCTTCAGCGAGGGCAACCTGGTCTCCAACCAGTCCCCGGCCAGCGGGCAGCCCGCGGCCACACAGGACGGGTTGATCGCCCTGCTCGACTTCAACGTCCGCCGCGAGCGCGTTCGCATACGCCGGGTCCGTTACGTGCCCATCTGGGTCCGTCACGGCGATTACGTCGTCCTGCCTGCGCGGGCCGGCGCCGACCCGGATCACGCAGCCGCCCTCCGCGCCTCCTACGCGCGCACGGTCGCGGTCGCCGGGCGCGAGAAGCGGATCAAGCCCTGGCGCTGAGCCGCCGAAGAGAAGGGGGTGGAGACCAGCACCAGAGCGCTTTCACGCCTGCCCATCCGCCGGGTCCTTGCCGTGGCAGCCACGGTCGCGGCGGGCACGGTAGCGGCGCTTGTCATCTTCAGCGCCGGCGGCAACCCCTCCAAGGGCACACCCTTCGCGCCGATCGCCAAGGCGGCCGAGCGCACCGCCGCAGTCTCGGGCGCGCGCTTCGCCGGGACCGGAACGGGAACGGCCGGCGGGCTGGAGATGAAGATGCGCTTCGTCGGCGTCTACAACACCCGCTCGGAGCGCTCGTCGACGACGATGGACTTCGACGTGCCCGCCCAGCCTCAGCTCGCGCAGATGATGGGGCCGATGACGGGCGTTCAGGACGGCCTGGTCATGTACATGGGCTCACCCATATTCGAGAGCGAGATCGGGAAGCCGTGGATGAGGATCGACCTCGGTGAGCTCACGTCTACCGAGGCCGCGTCGCTCGACGCTGGGGCGACGGATGCGCGTGGGATGCTCAATGGATTGCGGGCGGTCAGCAGCGACGCGCGCCGCGTCGGTTCCGAGCGGGTGCGAGGAGTCCCCACCACCCACTACGCGGCGACGATCGATCCCGAGCTCGCCGCCGAGCAGGCGCGCGAGGCGGGCGACGAGCTCGGCGCCGAAGTGATCGAGAGCCAGGACAGCGACCAGACTGTTGACGTCTGGATCGGCGATAAGGACGGCCTGGTGCACCGGATGGCCAACACGATCCCGTTCAACCTCGTCGGGGGCGAGGGTTCGCAGCTGACGATGACGACCGACTTCTTCGACTTCGGGATCACACCCGAGATCGGCGTGCCGCCCGACAGCCAGGTCTTCGACGCCACCGAGCTGAGCAAGCGCTCACTCGAGGCGACGCTCGACGGTTCTTAAGCCCCCGAATGGAGTGTTCCCTGCAGCCGCAGGCTTAGCCGGGGCGCGCGTCGTAACCTGCTCGCAGGCCCCGGTAGCTCAGTGGATAGAGCGACCGCCTCCTAAGCGGTAGGCCGTAGGTTCGACTCCTACCCGGGGCGCTGGCGGCTCAGCGCGATGGCTAGGCTGGCGATCATGAAGGGCAGAATTGGATTGCTTGGGATTGCCGTGGCGCTCCTGGCCGGAGTGCCGCCAGGGTCAGCCAGCTCGGATGGGAAGCGCGGTTGCACCAGCATCAACCTGGGCGGACCCAAGGTATTCAGCAAGGAGAACATGCGCTGCAAGACCGCGAAGCACTATGCGCGTCGGGTCTACAGGACCAATGGCGAGTGGGAGCCTCGCAATTTCGACTGCTCGTCTGGCAGCAACTTCGACGAGGGTGGATCGTGTACTCACGACTCCAAGCCGAAGTACTTCTTCTGGCACGTCGCTGACTAGCTTGAGCCGGCGCTGGCGCGTCAGCCCGGCCGTCGCGGGCCCGCGCGCTTCGGGATGAACTCCGGGATCCCGCGCTCGCCGATCCAGGTGTCGAGGATCGCCATGTGGGCCGGGTCGCCGGAGATGAACGCCTGGTTGGCGACGATCAGCCGGCGGCCGAGGAACATCGCGCTGGAGGGATTGTCGAACGGCACCGCCGAGCCGTTGTCGCCGCCGCCCGCCGCGGTCGGGAAGCGTTCCTCCTCGACCCCGTCGGCGCCGACGATCGCGATCTGGTTGGCGACCAGGAGGGTCACGTAAAGGCGGCCGGACTGGCCGACCCAGAAGCCGTCGGGTCCGTCGAAGGGCTCGCTCTCCCAGACGGTGGTGATCTCGCCGGGCTTGCGGTCGGCGCCGATCGCGATCTCATAGATCTTGCCGGTGGTCGGGTTGCCGTCGCCGCCTCCGGCCGAGCTCTGCTGGGCGACAAGCAGGCGGTCGCGGTCCCCTGTGAGCACGATCCCGGTGGTCCCGAACTCGGCGCCGTCGAGCCGCGGGTCGTCGAGCCAGACCTTCGCCTCGCCGCCGTGCGGCGGCACCCGCCAGAGGACGCCGTGGATGTAGTCGGTGACGTAGAGCTCGCCGCGAGGTCCCCAGGCGGCGTAATTGGGAAGCGCTTCACCGGGGAAGGTGGCGTAGAGGCGCTGGCGGCCGGTGCGCGGGTTGAGCGCCAGCACCCGCGCCGGCGACTTGTCGAGCAGGATCAGCCGCCCGCGGGCGTCGCTGGTCGCCACCTGCACGCCGTGGTCCTCGGCGAGGTTCTGGCCCGAGATCGTCCACGAGCGCAGCAGCGCCCCGTGGCGGTCGTACTCGAACACGCGCGAGGGCATCGGGTCGCCGGACGGATTGGTGTAGGTGCCCTCGTAGACGCGGTGGTTGGGAGCGACGTAGGCACGCGCCGGAAACCCCGGCGATGGGATCAGAGCGAAGACCTCGGTGTGAAAGCGGGCTCGTTCGGCCGCCGCCGGCGCCGCGACCGCGAGCGCCAGCAGCAGGCCGGCGACGAGCGCCCGGGCGCGCGCCCTCACAGTCGCTCGAGCACCTCGGCCGCGGCGCGCTCGCCCGAGCGCACCGCGCCGTCCATGTAGCCGTTCCAGTAGGTCGAGGTCTCGGTCCCCGCCCAGTGCACGCGGCCGACTGGCTTTCGTAGCGCCTCGCCGTGGGCCAGCAGCACCCCGGGGGCGGCGATCGCCACCGGGCAGCCTCGCGACCAGCGCTCGCGCCGCCAGGCGCTCTCGACGTACTTACGCGGGGTCGCCGCCTGCTCGCCGAAGAACTCGGTGTAGTTGGCGATCACCGCGGCGCGCCGCTCGGCCTTCGAGAGCTTCGCGTGCTCGCGCGCTTTGTCGCCGCCGACGAAGCCGAAGACCACGCCCTGGCTTCCGTCCTCCGGCGAGTCGTCGAAGGTCGCGTTGACCGGCCCCTGGTCGTACAGGACCTGTCCGGTCAAGCCGTCGTCGCGCCAGAAGGGACGGTCATACACCGCTGCGACCTTGGTCAACGTGCCCTGCGGCAGGTTGTCGATCAGCGCTTCGCGCTCCTCCGGCAGCCCGGGCTCGTAGTCGATCTTGCCGGTCAGCACCGGCGGCACGGCGACGATCACCCGCTTGGCGCGCACGTCGAGTCGATCTGAGTGCACGGTCACGCCGTTCTTTTCCTGGACGATCCTTCGCACCGGCGAATCGAGCACGACGCCGCCGAGCTTCTTCGCCATCCGCTCGCAGATCAGCTGCGAGCCGCCGGCGAAGCGGAACATCTGCGCGCCGTCGCGGGTGTTGAAGTTGCGCTCGAAGGTGCCGATGTTGTCCTCGTTGCCCGAGGCCGCGATGTAGAAGAGGACGAACAGGAGCGACAGCTCGCGCGGCTCGGCGCCGAAGATCGGCCGGGTCGCGACGGGCACGAGCGCCCTGAACTGCGGCGTGACGCTGTTGGAGTTGATCCAGCTCTCGAGCGTTTCGGCGTCCCACTCGGGCGCGCTCTTTGCCTGCCAGGGAGCGTCGACCGGCACCGTCTTCGACATCTCGTCGAGCTGCGTGACGACCGTCGCCAGGTCGGGAAGGATGATCGGGTCGGGCGGCGCGGTGCCGGTCGGCCCGGTATCGGCATAGCGCAGCCGGTTGCCCCCGGAGATGTAGAGGTTCTCGCCGGTGTTGAAGGTCTCGAAGAGCTCGACCCGCATTTTCGCCGCGAGCTTGAGGATGTGGTCCTGCGTCGGGCCGACGAAGGTCGCGCCGCGCTCGGTGATCTCGCCGTGGCCGATCTTCGCGTTGAGCGCCCGCCCGCCGATCCGGTCGCGCGCCTCGAGCACGATCGCCGAATGGCCGCGACGCTCGACCTCGCGCGCGGCGACCAGCCCGGCGAAGCCGGCGCCGACGATCGCGACATCGGCACGAGCACGCTCGCGGTCGGGATGCTGGCCTCCGGCTGTTGCGCCAGGCACGCGCCCGAGCACCGCGCCCGCCGAGGCGGCGGCACCCGTGCCGAGCAGCTGCCTGCGCGAGATCGCCTGCGAGGCGCCAGCCGAGCCCCGCCGCTGTTGGGGCGGCTTGTGCTGGCGATCGCCGTCTGCCATTGCGCGGATGCTGCCACGTCATCCGCCTGCGCGCGTCGGTCATGGCCCGCTTACGATGGCGCGCGTGAAGCTCGCACAGCAACGTGAGGCAGTCGCATCCGCCTGCCATCGGCTCGCCGCCGAGGGGCTCGTGGTGGGCACCTCGGGCAACGTCAGCGCCACCGACGGCGAGCTGGTCGCGATCACGCCGACGGCGGCGGTGCTCGGCGAGCTCGAGGCGGCGCAGGTCTCGGTCGTCGATCGCCAGGGCTCGCTGGTCGAGGGCGAGCTCGAGCCGACCTCCGAGCTCGACCTTCACCTCGGTGTGTATGAGCGCTTCGCCGCCGGCGCGGTCGTCCACACCCACGCGCCGACAGCGACGGCGCTCTCCTGCGTGATCGACGAGCTTCCTTGTGTCCACTACTCGATGCTGCTCCTCGGCGGGTCGGTGAAGGTGGCGCCGTACGCGACCTTCGGCACTCCGGAGCTGGCGAGCGCCGTCGGCGACGCGCTCGAGGGCCACACCGCGGCGCTGATGGCAAACCATGGCGCGGTTGCCTACGCCGACACGGTCGAAGAGGCGGTCGAGCGCTCGCTGCTGCTCGAGTGGGCGTGCACGGTCTACTGGCGAGCCGCCGCACTGGGTGCGCCGCGGACGCTGGACGAGGAGCAGCGCCAGGCGGTCGTCGACGCAGCGCTCGAGCGCGGCTACGGGCAGACGAAACCGGCGGGAGAGGCGGGATGAGCGGCGAGATGCGGGCGGTGACGATGGGTGTGCACGTGCTCGACGTGCTCGTGCGGCCGGTCGAGGAGATCCCCGAAGGTCAGGGCGGAGAGCTGGTCGAGCAGATCAAGATCACCGCCGCCGGCTCGGCCGGAGGAACCGCGCTGACGCTGGCGAAGCTCGGGGCCGAGGTGCGCTCTGCGGGCGCCGTGGGCACGGACGCGGTCGGCGAGATGCTGGTCGGCCTGTTGCAGGAGGCCGGCGTCGACACCTCGCTGCTGGTCAAGCGCGACGACGTCCAGACCTCGGCGAGCGTGCTGCCGATCCGCCCCGACGGCAGCCGCCCGGCCTTTCACGTCGTCGGCGCCAACGCCACCTATGGCCCCGCCGACGTGCCGTGGGACGAACTGTCAGACGTCACCCACCTGCATCTCGGCGGGCCCGAGTTCATGGGCGGCACCGAGGCGGCGAAGATCCTCTCGAAGGCGCGCGAGCGGGGGACCGTCACCTCGGCCGACATCCTCGCCCCCGGCGAGGGCCTGCTCGACTGGATCGCGCCCACGCTGGAGCACGTCGACTACCTGCTGCCCAACGACGACCAGGTGCTCGCGCTGACGGGCGAGAGCGAGCTCGAGGCCGGCTGCCGGGCGCTGCTCGAGCGCGGCGTCGGCTGCGTCGCCGCCACCTGCGGCGCCCACGGCGTTGTGCTCGTCGACTCCGACGGAGTCGAGCGGGTGCCCGCGTTCGAGATCGAGGTCGTCGACACCACCGGTTGCGGCGACGCGTTCTCGGCCGGCTTTCTGCGCGGCCTCTCGCTCGGCCGCGACCGCGCCGCCGCCGCC
>DAIRGH010000155.1:0-4599 GCA_036794585.1 Solirubrobacterales bacterium
AGCCGGCGCGCGTCCGGCCGGCCGCTGTCGCCGGGCGGGCGCAGCCCCGCCGGCGGGTTGTCGCGAGCGCCTCCCATGCGGTTACGTGACCGCGCCGCTCACGACAGAGCCCGTCCGCGGAGCCTTCCGCGTCCCCGGAAAGGGTCTCGAGGCCGTACTCACCGAGGGTGGCGAGGTCGATCGCCAGGTCGACTGCGCCGAGGATCCTCTGGCCGAAATCGCTGCTTGTGTGCTCTCTCGTTCTCATCGCGGGCGAAGCTATGGACGTACCCGGACAGAACATACGTTCTGCAAGGAAGCTTGCATCTAGCCTCGACGGCCGAAGCTGTGGGCACGGGGCGCCACCGCGGCCAACTCCTGCTCGGCGCCGTCGCGACCCGTCTCGCGGTCGGCCGGCGGCTCGATGTGGCGCACAGCGGCGCCCGCGTGCTCGGGCACGGATAGCCGCTCGACCGAGCGAGCGAGGAGGTTGACCACGCCCTCGCGTCGCTCGAGCCTGCCGGCGACGAGCGCGAACGATGCGGTGCGCACGGCCAGGCGGCAGCGCTCGTACACCGGCGGCGGGACGATCACGTTCGCGACCCCGACCTCGTCCTCGAGCAGCATAAAGACGACGCCCTTGGCGGTCGCCGGGCGCTGGCGAGCAACGACCAGGCCGGGCACGCGCACCGGGCTGTTGTCGGGGAGCACCTGCAGGTCCTCGGTACGGGTCAGGCCATCGCCGAGCTCCGGGCGCAGGACCTCGAGCGGATGCTCGTCGAGGGTGACCCCGGTCGAGGTGTAGTCGGCGACGATCTTCTCCCACGAGTCGAGCGCGCGCAGGCCTGGAGGAGCGGGAAGGGGGAGAGGCAGCGAAAGCTGGACGTGCTGGCGTCCGCGGGTGCGCTCGCTGCCGCGGGCGATCCCCAGCCGCCAGAGCTCGTCGCGGCGCGGCGCCTTGCCGGCGCCCACCCCGAGCGACTCGCAGGCGCCCGCCCAGGCGAGGCGCTCGAGCCCGTCGCGACCCATCCCCGAGCGCGAGGCGAGATCGGCAAGCCCGCGGTACGCGCCGCCGCGATGCCGCTCGGCGACCAGTGCCCGGGCCTCCTCCTCGGCGACCCCCTTGACGTAGCCGAGCCCGAACCTCACCGCCGGCTCGCCGCCGCCCTCCCGCGGCTCGACGGTGCACTCGACCTCGCCGCGGTTGACGTCGGCGGCCCGCACCTCGATCCCGCGGCGCTGCGCCTCGTGCGAGAGCGAGTCGGGCGGATAGAAGCCCATCGGCTGCTCGTTGAACAGCGAGCAGAGCAGCTCGGGTCCGTAGTGGACGCGCAGCCACGTCGACTGGTAGGCGAGCAGGCCGAAGGCGGCGGCATGGGACTTCGGAAAGCCGAAGCCCGAGAACCCGCGCACCTGCTCGAACACGCGCTCGGCGAGCTCGCGCTCGACGCCGTGCGCGATTGCCCCGGCGACGAAGCGCTCGCCGTACGCGTTCAGCGCCGCCTCGGAGCGCTTGCGGCTCATCGCCCGCCGCAACCCCTCGGCCTCGCCCGCCGTAAATCCGGCGAGCGCCATCGCCACCTGGATCACCTGGTCCTGAAAGACGATCGCGCCCAGTGTGTCGGCCAGGATCGGCTCCAAGCTCGGATGCTCGTAGGGCACCTCGTAGTCGGGGTTCTCGCGCAGGAGCCTGCGCCGCTTCAGGTACGGATGCACGGCGCCGCCCTGGATCGGCCCGGGGCGCACGAGCGCCACCTGCACGACGACGTCGTCGAGCGTCTCGGGCAGGCTGCGTGGGAGCATCTGCATCTGCGCCCGGCTTTCGATCTGAAACACGCCGGTGGTCTCGGCAGCGCGGATCGCCTCGAAGGTCGGCGGGTCGTCGAGCGGGATCCGCGAGAGGTCGATGCGCTCGCCGCGCGCCTTGGCGATCTCCTCGACGCAGCGCTCGACCGCTGACAGCATCCCCAGCCCGAGCAGGTCGATCTTCAGAAATCCGGCGTCCGAGCACGAGTCCTTGTCCCACTGCACGATCTGGCGCCCCTCCATCGCCGCCGGCTGCACCGGGCAGATGTCGACCAGCGGCCGCGTCGACAACACCATTCCGCCGGGATGCTGGGAGACGTGGCGCGGCAGCCCCCAGGCCTCGCGCGCCAGCCCGGCCAGGCAGCGCCACCGCGGCGAGCTCGCGCGTGCGCTGCCGATCGCCTCGGCGATGTCGCGCTCGATCGCCTCCGAGGTGCGCGCGTACATGTCCGCCATCCCCGCGACGCGCTCGATCTCGCCCGGCGGCAGGCCGAGCGCCTTGCCGAGGTCGCGCACAGCCCCGCGTGAGCGATAGCAGGCAAAGGCAGAGACCAGCGCCGCGCGCTCGCGCCCGTAGCGGTCGTGCACGCGAGGAATTAGCTTCTCGCGGATGTCGCGGGGAAAGTCCAGGTCGATGTCGGGCATCTCGGTGACGTCCTCGTTGAGGAAGCGACCGAGGAAGAGGCCGGCGCGGACCGGGTCGACGTGCGAGAGCCCGGTCAGGTAGCAGACCACCGAGCTGACGCTCGAGCCTCGGCCGCGTCCCGGCGGCAGCAGGTTGCGAGCGGATTCGGCGTCGCGGACCTCCGTGGCCACCTCGCGGGCGAGCTCGAGCAGGTCGAAGTGCAGGAGGAAGAAGCCCGATAGCCCGAGCCCGCGGATCACCCGCAGCTCCTCGTCGAGCCGTCGCTCGGCCTCGGGACGCTCAGGGGTGCCCGCGTAGCGAAGCTCCAGGCGCCCGCCGCAGATCTCGGCCAGCGTGCGGTCGGCCTCGGGGTCCTCGGAGCCCGGGTAGCGGTAGCCGAGCTCGCTGGTGAGGTCGAAGCGCAGCCGCTCGGCCAGCCGCGCGCTCTCGGCGACCGCCTCGGGGTGCTCTGAGAAGCGCTGGGCCATCGCCGCGGGAGAGGCGAGCACCGAGCTGGTGTTGCCGCGCCGGTGAGGCTCGGACTCCTCGAGCGTGGTGTGGTTGCGCACCGCGACGAACGCGTCCTGAAGCTGGGCGCGGCTCGAGTCGTGAGCGTGGACGTTGCCGGTGGCGACGGTGCCGACGCCGAGCATCTCCGCGAGCTCGACAAGGCGCCGGTTGCGAGTCCGGTCGCGGCGCCAGAACGGGCGCTGGAGCTCGATCCTGAAGCGTTCGCTTCCGAACACCGCGGCAAGCCTGCGCGCGAGCTCCTCGGCGCGGCTGGGACGGCCGCGCTCCCAGCTGCCGGCGACGGCGCCTTGGCCGGCGCAACCCGAGAGGCAGACAAGGCCGTCGTTGTGTTCGAGCAGCGAGTCGAGCGGCAGCGCGGGGGGGAGGGGGTCGCGATCGGGCTTCGGCCGGGTGTGCGCGTGCGACTCGGTGAGCAGGCGGCAGAGGTTGTGCCAGCCGGTTGCATCCTCGACGAGCAACGTCAGGTGAAACTCCTCGTCGCGGTCGGTGAGCGTCAACTCTGCGCCGACGATGGGGCGCACGCCGAGGCCGCTGCACGCCTGCGCGAACTCCATCGCCCCGCAGACGTTGTCGTGGTCGGTGAGCGCGAAGGAGTCATAACCATGCTCGGCGGCGGCGATCGCGAGCTCCTCCGGCAGTGAGGCGCCGTCGAGGAACGAGTAGGCCGAATGGGCGTGCAGCTCGGCGTACATCGCTACGCGCGCTGCTCGAACCAGCGCCCGCCGTCGGCCGGCTCGCGGAAGACGACGAGGTCGCGCCCGTCAGCGAGGATCAGCTCGAAATAGCGCCTTTGCAGGGGTTTCGGTGTCCACCAGCGATCCTCGACCAGCCAGTCCTCGCGCACCGACTCGACCGCGACGCCGGCGACCGATCGTGGCGCCCCGTCCTCGCCGGCGATCACCGCGATCGGCCGCGGCCAGTAGACCTGTGGTCTAGCCATCGCGCTCGGGGAAAGGAGTGAAGATCGCACGGCGCTCCGGCACCCGGGAGCGGGTATCGACCTCGAGCACCTGCATGACGGCGTCGCGCCCCGCCGCGGCGCGCGCCTGGCGAACGGCTTCGGTGAGCCGGCGGCGCCGCAGCTCGGACGGCGACGGCGCCAGCGGCGGCTGCTCGCCGGCCTCGGGACCGAGCTCGAGTGCGCGCAGGGCGATCGTGGCGGCGGGGCCGGGAAGATCGCCGAGCAGGGGCACGACCGCCAGCCGCAGCCGCTCGGGGTCGGCGCTGGCGCTGCGCATCACGACCTCGGATCGCCATCCGCCTCCCGCAGCGAGCCGGGCCTCGAGCCGCAGCCGGCGGATCGTCCTCGCTGCCCGTCTCGGATCGGCCAGCAGCCTCTCGACCAGCAGCTGCAGCGCCCGCTCGAGCTGCGGGCCCGAGGCGGCCTCGGGCAGCCCGATCCGCGCCACCAGCTCCTCGCGCGGAGGACGCGGGCGAAGCGGCTCGTCACCGCCGCGCGCCAGCCGCAGCGCCAGCATCCCCTGCTCGCCGAAGCGGTCGGTAACCGCGTCGGCGGGCAGCTCGGCGAGCTCGCCAAGGGTGCGGACACCGAGTCTTGCGAGCGTGTCGGGCACGGTCGCGCCGGCCCACTCGTCGCCGAGCCGGTCGCGTAGGGCGTGCACCGGCAGCTCGGCCAGCAGGCGGCGGGCGGCGCTGCC
>DAIRGH010000156.1:0-4584 GCA_036794585.1 Solirubrobacterales bacterium
GAGAGCGAGCTCGCGCCCCGCAACTTCTGCAGCAACTGCGGCTCCAGCATCTTCGATGACCTCGGCGCGGTGTACTTCGTGGCCGCAGGGCTGATGAGCGAGCTCGACATGAAGCCGAGTTTTCACCAGCAGGTCGCGTACAAGGCCAGCTGGCATCAGATCGGCGACGACGCGCCGCAGTTCGACGAGATGCCGCCGGCCTGACGCGAAGCGCCTTTAGTACTCAGGTAGTTACGACCGTCCCAAGACAGCGGATCCGCAGGGCGCCCGGAGCGTGGACGAGCCTGTCGACGGCCTCCCGGGCCGTGCACTTCCCGAGCACCATCTCGCGGGCGAGGGCGGCGACGACGACCGGGGCGGCAAATGATGTGCCGCTCCAGATCGCCCAGCCTTCGAACCGGTCGGGATCGAACGTGTTGGCGCGCGGGTCCGGCCCGTCGAAGTCGGCGAAGAAGGCCGACACGAGGTCGGCGCCGGGTGCGCAGGCGTCGACCCACTCGCCGTAGTTGGTCCACGGCGTCGGCCCGTCGGGCCCCAGCGCACCGACCGCGATCACGCGGTCGTACGCGGCCGGGTACTGCGGCTCGCAGGTGCCGCTGTTGCCGGCGGAGGCGACGACGACGATCCCGTCCCGCTGCGCCTTGGCGATCGCGCTGCGCAGGGCGGGTGCCTGGGCGAGTGCGGCACCGCCGAACGACAAGGAGAGGAGCTCGGGCCGCTGGCCCGTGGGCAAGGCGGCCGCCGCCAGGATGCTCTGGATCACGTCGCTCTCGATCGCGTCGCCGAGCCCGCTGATCACGTGTTCGACGCGGATCTCGCACCCGGGCGCCAGCTGCTCGACGATCCCGGCGATGAAGGTCCCGTGTCCGGCGCAGGGGTCGAGCCACTTGTCCCTGGCGAACGCCACGCCGGCGGTGTCGACGAGATTGTTGTCGGGCTCGTCGGGATCGCCGGCGATGCGCTGCGATGCTTGCGGACCGCCGAGCAGGTCGGGCAGTTGCGCACCGTGGGCAAGCCCCGTGTCGAGAACCGTGATCCGCGGGTGGGTCCCAGGCCCGGCCAGATCACGCGGCGGGAACGTCCGCTCGGCGGCGGGGATCGCCGAGGAGATCTGCGGGTTTGCTCGGTAGGGGTTCGCCCTGTAGGGATTGGCCCGGTACGGATTCGCGCGATAGGGGTTGGCCCGATACGGGTTCGCGCGATAAGGATTCGCCCGGTACGGATCCGCAGCGAGGGCGTCGAACGTCAGCGACGGATGAGGCCCGCAACCGCAGTCGTCGCACCCGTGGGCGAAGAAGACGTGGTCGGGCTGGACATCGAAGCCGTCGGCTCGCGCGAGTGCGACGGCGGGGACGGCGTCCTCGACGCCCTCGAGGAGCATCCACTCGGCCTCCGGTGCCTCCTCGCGACCCCCCAAGCTCCCCCGCTCGTGTCCGCGGTCGGCGATCGCATCGAAATGGTCCGCCGCGGCGGCGCCGCGTGCGAGCGCGCGGCCAGGCACGTACGCGAACGGCGTCGCTCCGTGCGACCACGCAATCGGGGGGCGCGGCGCGGGCCTCGACGACTCCTCGCGTCCTGTCATCTCATCGCCTCTGCTCGGGGATCGGCACCGAACCTACCGCGTGCAGCACCCTTTCCGCCAGGTCCGCCGCCGCGTCGGCCGTGAGCGCGGCGCCGGCTGCGGCCGCGGACGCGTATGCGTCGGCTCCGAGACGCGACGACGCCTCGGACAACAACGCCGAGCGAATCCGCGCGTCCTCGTCGTAGAGGGCGTAGTCGGCCTCGGCGAGCAGCGCGTCCGCGTTGGTCTGTAGGACGACGACCTCGTGCGAATCCCCCCGCGCCGACGCGAGCCGCGCGGCGATCATCATCCCGAAGGCCACGAGTACCGGCGACCCCCAGTCGCGGGCGAGGCCGAGCGAGATCGCCTGGTGGTGCGCGGCCGCGGCCTCGTTCCCGAGCCGAAGATGGGTCTCCGCGAGGTTGCCATGAAGGGTGCCGAGGTGCGTTTGGATGTCGGCCGCGGTCGCCGCAGCCAGCTCCTCGTTGAACGCTTCGACCGCCGTCTCCAAATCCCCGAGCGACGCAGAGGCAAGGCCCAGGAGGTCGTACAGCCTCGCCCGGCCCTGCAGCGACTCGGCCCCGGCGAGCCCAGTGCGCGCGATCTCCGCCGCGGCCGCGGCGTCGTCTCGACGAAGAGCTAGCTCGCCCCGCGTGCGGATGACGCAGGCGTCATCCCATTCCGGTGTTCCCACCTCCGACGCCTGCGCCGCCGCCGCCAGGACTGAATCAGAACGGTCGAGGTCTCCGAGGCGCAGGTGCAGATCCGCGAGGAGCGTCAGCATCGCGACGCGCTCAGGTCCAGGCTCGGGCCGCGCCTCGAGGAACCGCTGCAACTCGGCGATGCCCTCTCGAAAGCTGTCGTGAAGATCGTGGAAGCGACCGATGCACCACGCCAGCGCCTGGGCGGCGGCGGGGTCGCCGACCGTCACGGTGGCGCCGCGCACATTGTCGAGCTCGAGCTCCATCTCGGCCAGCCAGGTCATTCGGGTCGCCCTGGACGGCCCGACGCGCTCCAAGAGCAGCGACGTGAGGCGCCCGATGGCGTCGGCGATGTCGTCGGCATCCGCGCGCTCGCGGGCGTGGGCGCGGACAGTGGCCAGCAGCCGGTAGCGGGTGGCGCCGGCGGTCTCGACAGGACGGACGAGCGACGCGTCGATCAGGTCCCACACCAGCTCTGCGACCTCAGCTCGAGCGACCGCCGCGTCGCCGGCGACGGCCTCCGCCGCGTCGACGTCGAACCCGCCCGCGAACACGCTGAGCCGACCGAGCACGGTTCGGGCGGCGGGCGGCAGCAGGTCGAGGCTCCAGTCGAGGAGCCGCTCGAGGCTGCGCTGCCGCTCGGGAAGGCTCGGGTCTCTGGATCGGAAGACGCCGGGCGAGCGGCCCATCTGACGCAGGATCTCGGCTGGCGGAATCGCCGTCGTGCGGGCGGCCGCGAGCTCGATCGCGAGCGGAAGGCCGTCGAGCTCGGCGCAGAGCTCGCCAACCACCTCGCGGTCGGCCTCGGTCGCGGCTCGATCCAGGAACAGGTCGACCGCGCCCTCCGTCGGTAGCGGCGAAAGTCTGTAGACCTGCTCGCCGCGGACGCCGAGCGGCCGGCGGCTGGTCGCGAGGACACCGACCTGCGGGCAGGTGGAGATCAACTCCGCCGCAGTCCGGGCGCTCGCTTCGGCGAGGTGCTCGCAATTGTCGAGAACGACGAGCGCCCTGCGCTCCTCGAGATACGTAAGGACCTCGGGCCAGCGCTCCGCGCCGGATCCCGCCGGGGCTGCCACGGCGGCGCCAATCGCCTCGGCGATCAGTGCCGGGTCATGGACCGGAGCGAGATCGACGAACCAGGCGCCGTCGCTCCACGCGTCCGCGACTTCGAGCGCAGCCTCGGTCGCCAGGCGTGTCTTGCCGACACCGCCCGCGCCGACGAGGGTCGTGATCCGGCCTGCCGCGAGGCGCTCACAGAGCCGGGTGAGATCGTCGCCGCGGCCGACGATCGAGGTCGTCGGCCGCAGCAGGTTGTGGCCGTCGGCCGGAGGCACGCGCGGAGGCGCTTCGACTTTTGGCGCTCCGGGACCGGTCGCGGCCCAGAGCTCGACAGGGGAGTCGAAGTCGCGGACGCGGAAGCGCCCGAGCGGCCGGACGGTGGCTTCGCCAGGACGGCTTGCCGACTCCTCGAAGCCCGAAGCCGTCTCGGCCGTCACCAGAATCTGGCCGCCGCGCGCGGCACCAACGATGCGCGCAGCCTGGTTGACGACGAGCGCTGTGTAGTCGCCGTCGGACGGGCGCGCGTATCCGGTGTGCATGCCGATCCGCACCCGGCCGGGCCACCGGTCATCGGCGAGCGCCCGCTGCGCTGCGATCGCCGCGGCGACTGCGCGGCCCGCGTCGGCGAAGACGACGAAGAACGCGTCGCCGATGGTCTGGACCTCGAACCCGTCGTGTTCGTCCCAGCAGGCGCGCAGGAGCTGATGGTGCCTCGCGAGGAGGCCGTCGAAACGCGCCCCCAGCTCGCGAAGCATCTTCGTCGACCCCTCGATATCGGAGAAGAGACAGGTGATGACGCCAGCGGGGGGATTCCGCGACACCATGGGCGCACGCCGACTCTACATCGTCGATCTCGAGGAACGGAGCCGGCGAGGGTCCTCAAGGTGGGATAGCGTGCGGACGGGATGAGCCAGCGGCAGCGCAAGGCACGGGCGAAGCGGCGACGGCATCAGGGTGCGGCGGCGCGCTCCGGCGGCGTCGCGGCCGTGGTGGCGCTGGGTTTCGGAGGCTCCGCCGTCTCGAACGCCGATGCCGCCACCTTCCCGGTCTCGGAGGTCAAGGACATTCGCACCGACGGCGCCGGCAGCGGGATCGACTCGTTCGCCAACGTCAACGGGACGATCTTCTTCTCCGCCGACAACGCGGTGGGCGGAAAGGAGCTGTGGAAGTCCGACGGAACGGCCGCCGGCACCGTGCTCGTCAAGGACATCCGGCTCGGCGGCTACGGCAGCTATCCCGGCGACATCACGAACCTCGGCGGCA
>DAIRGH010000157.1:0-4520 GCA_036794585.1 Solirubrobacterales bacterium
CCGGCATGCGCTTCGCCCGCCGGCCACGCCCAGCTCGGTCCCGCGCGCCCCCGCGTACACGAGCCCGTGGAATCAATCATCTCGTGAACCCGCTCTACATCTACATCGGGTTCGTCGTCATCCTGATCGCGTTTTCCGTCGGCGTCCGGATCTACCGCCACACCGCGATGCGCAAGTGCCATCTCTGCGGCCGGATGGTCGAGCTCGGCCGCCAGCGCTGTCCGGCGTGCGACTACAGGTTCATCAACTAGCAGTGACGCACCCGGTCGGCGTCGTCGTGGCCGAAGCGGTCACGGCCGGGCCCGCAATCCAGCCGGTCCGCGCCCGCCCCACCAGTGAGGTCGAGGCGGTCGCTGCCGTCCTCACCCATGAGGACGTCGTCGCCGTCACCGCCGCTGAGGACGTCGTCGCCGCGCCCACCAATGATCAGGTCGCGGCCAGACCCGCCGCCAAGCTCGAAGCCGGCGCTCATCGCCCCTCCCGTCCCTGAGCCGCCGGCGCCGCTGAACCGATCGTTCCCGCCACCTAGGTCTGTCGCCAACTCCCGCGGCTCGAGGCCGATGAGAAGGTCCCATTCCCGCTTCGACTCGCCGCTGTCGAAGTTGACGAGCACCGCTTCCGACGGCTTGTCACGGGCGCCGAACACCCAACGATCGCGGCCCTCACTGCCGACCAGCCGAAATCTCCCCTTCTCACCGGTGTAGGCCTCGATCTTGATTCCGGTTCCGCGGGCGGATGTGGCGCCTGGCTCGAGCAGGCCCCCGCTCAAGTCGACGACCACGAGGACGTCAGCCACCCGCACGGGCGTGCCGATGTGGATCCGATCGGTGTTCGTGACCGTCGCGCGCCCACCCTCGCACTCGCGGCGCTCGGCCCGGCCGTTCCCGAGCTCACGCACCACGATCGCCTTTCCCTCGCGCCCGATCGATACGAAAGGCGTCTGCCCCGGCCCGCCACCGGGAATGCCGGGAGCGACGTTCAACTCGTGCGCATCGCGATCGAACTGACAGCTCACTTCGACCGCGCCGCCGCCCGCCCCCGCGGAGGCCGCCAGCACGGCTCCGCACGCCGCCGCGCACGCCGGGACCGAGATCGCCCTCACGGACGGGATCGTCGCACGTGGCGCCGCCGGGTACGCTCGGACCGTGAGGTACCGGCAACTCGGCGACTCGGAGCTCGAGGTCTCGGAGATCTCGCTCGGTTCCTGGCTCACCTACTCGGGCGGAGTCGAGCGCGAGCAGACCGAGGCCTGTACCCGCGCCGCCTTCGACGCCGGCATCAACTTCTTCGACACCGCGAACGTCTACGGCACCGGCGCCGCCGAGGAGGCCTGGGGAGAGATCCTCTCCGGCTACGAGCGCTCCTCCTACGTGCTCGCGACCAAGGTCTACTTCCCGATGTCGGACACCGACCGCGGGCTGTCAGCCGGGCAGATCGAGAAGCAGCTCGACGCCTCGCTGCGGCGCCTGCGCACCGACCACGTCGACCTCTACCAATGCCATCGCTTCGACACGGAGACGCCGATCGAGGAGACGATGGAGGCGCTGAGCGCGGCGGTCGAGTCGGGCAGGGCGCGCTACCTCGGCTTCTCGGAGTGGACGGCCGAGCAGATCCGCGCCGCGCTCGAGGTTCCCGGAGCGGTCAAGCCGGTCTCATCGCAGCCCCAGTACAACATGATCTGGCGGGTTCCCGAGACCGAGGTCTTCGAGCTCTGCGCCGAGCACGGGATCTCGCAGATCGTCTGGTCGCCGCTCGGCCAGGGGGTGCTGACGGGCAAGTACGAGCCCGGCGAGCCGCCGCCCGAGGGCTCGCGCGCCACCAGCGAGCAGATGGGCTTCGCAATGGACGCCTACATGAACGACGACCTGCTCGAGGCGGTGCAACGGCTCGTGCCTATCGCCGAGGCCGAGCGCCTCTCCATGGTCCAGCTCGCGCTCGCCTGGATCCTGCGCCGCGACGAGGTCGCCTCGGCGATCATCGGCGCCACCCGCCCCGAGCAGGTGCAATCGAACGCCGCCGCGTCAGGGGTGGAGCTCTCCGACGTGACGCTGGCGGCGATCGACGAGGCGCTTAACGGCTTCACCGTCGAGGGCACGCGGCTGGCGCCGTTCGCCAACGCCGGCGTCAAGCACCGTTAGCTGGCGGCTCGGGCCCTGACACCTCACCAGCGCGAGATGTCGAAGCTGTATCCGCACTGCTTGCACCAACGCCTCCCGAGCTCGACCCGCCCGTCGCATTGCGGACAAGCTCGGGTGACGATCTTCATATAGAGACGCAACAGGACCGAGATGACGACCGGCACCATGAGGATGGAGAGGTAGATCAGTAGCGGTCTCATCGGGCCTCGCAGAAGCGTGCCACGATCCGAGGCCGCTGCGGCTAGCTCGGCAGTGCGAACAGGGCGATCGCGGCGAAGTGCGCGGCGGCGGCGGCGATCACGAGCACGTGGAAG
This sequence comes from Solirubrobacterales bacterium, assembly GCA_036794585.1. Lineage (GTDB taxonomy): Bacteria > Actinomycetota > Thermoleophilia > Solirubrobacterales > 70-9 > WHSW01. The sequence goes on from DAIRGH010000157.1 coordinate 2,453, forward strand.
ATCTCGTGGTAGCCGAAGACGGTGGGGCGCGGGTTCGGCCGCTGGGCGGCGTAGATGATCGCCCCGGTCGCGTACAGGGCGCCGCCGACGGCGATCAGGGCGCCGGCGGCGATCCCGGCCTCGATGACGATCGCCGGAAAGCCGATCGCGCCGATCATCCCGACCGCGATGTAGACGATCGCCGCAACCCACTTCGGATGGTCGATCCAGAGCAGCTCGACGATCGTCCCCGCCAGCGCTCCGGACCAGACGGCGATCAGCAGCGCGGTCGCGAGCGGCGGCTCCATGACCAGCAGCGCGAACGGGGTCACGGTGCCGGCGATCAAGAAGAAGATCATCGTGTGGTCGAGGCGCCGCATCCAGCGGCGGGCGGCCGGCCGCTTCCAGTCGACCCGGTGGTAGAGGGCGCTGACGCCGAACAAGGCCGAGAGGCTGATCGCATAGATCGCCACCGCGAGCCGTGCCTCGCCGCCGTTGGCGATCAGGATCAGCCCGGCGCCCAGGAAGAGCGAGACGAAGAACGCGTACTCGTGTGAGACGCCGCGCAGCCGCGGCTTGACCTTGGCGATCTGCTCGGCGGCGGCGTCCTTGGCGTCGCTGAACCGCTCGACCGCCGCATCACGCGCGTCGGCCATCGCGTCGATCGCAGCGTCACGGCGCTCTCCCATCGCGTCCAGGGCGGCGTCGCGGCGCTCGGCCATCGCATCCAGGGCCGCGTCGCGGCGCTCGTTGAATCGTTCCCTCGGAGTCATCGGGCTCGAATTTAACCTGAGGAGCATCCGCGCCGCGTGACCTCGTTGGAGCTGGGTGGGGCGGGTGGCGCCAGCGCGAAACGTCAGCCGCTGGCGCCTAGTCGTCTATAGGACGAGTTTCGCGCCATCGGCAGCGGCATCGGCCTCCGATGGCGGGTTATTGGCGCATACCGCCAATAAGGCGCCATGGAGCCGCGTTTCGCCCGCCAAGCACGCCACCCCGCCCGAACTCCTCCCCCTCACTGCCTAATACGCTATATCTAGTGCCTATGCTGAGAAGGAAAGCACTAGCCCTAGTAGAATACCTGCAGATGAATTGTCCGAGCTGCGACCAGCCGACCCGCGTCTTGGAGAGTCGCCGCGCCGAGGACGGCGCCGCGATCAGGCGCCGGCGCCTGTGTCCCAGCTGCGGACACCGCTTCACTACCTACGAGCGCCGCGACCGCGATCCGTTCTTCGTGCTCAAGCGCGACGGCGCCCGCCAGCGCTTCGACCGCACCAAGCTGCGCGCGGCGCTCTTGCGCTCGACCCACAAGCGCCAGGTCGGCGCCGACGACGTCGAGGCGCTGGTCGACCGGATCGAGGTCGCGATTGAGAGCGCCGGCGGGGAGCTCTCGGCCGAGCGGGTCGGCGAGCTCTGCCTTCAGGGCCTGCACGACCTCGACGAGGGCGCCTACCTGCAGTTCCTCGGCACCCTGCCGTCGCCGAACGCGGAGTTTGCGGCGTCCGCGCAGGGGGGTTCCGTCCGGGGTGCGCGAGAGAGTTCATCGTTCCCCGTTCAAACGGCAGAGCAGGGCCCGCAAAGACTTCAGAAGAGGAGATAGAGGATGAGCAAAAGCGCTGCAAGTGACGTAACCATCGGTCAGGGCGGGCTGACCTTCAAACGCCGTCATACGACGGCCGGCATCCACCCCTTCGACGAGGTCGAGTGGGAGCTTCGCGACGCGCTCATCGGCGACCCCGCAAACCCGGCCTTCGAGCAGCGCGAGGTCGAGTTCCCGAAGACCTGGTCGCAGAACGCGACCAACATCGTCGCGCAGAAGTACTTCCGCGGCCGCCTCAGCTCCGACGAGCGCGAGCGCTCGGTCAAGCAGATGATCTCCCGGGTCGCCGGGACGATCGCCGGCTGGGGTCGCGACGGCGGCTACTTCGCCTCCGACGAGGACGCCGACGCCTTCGAGGCCGAGCTCACCCACATCCTGCTGCACCAGAAGGCCGCCTTCAACAGCCCGGTCTGGTTCAACGTCGGCTTCGAGGAGCGCCCGCAGTGCTCGGCCTGCTTCATCTTGAGCGTCGAGGACACGATGGAGTCGATC
>DAIRGH010000158.1:0-4480 GCA_036794585.1 Solirubrobacterales bacterium
GCCGGCGTCGACGACGCGATCATCGCGGTCGTCGCCGCGGCCGAGCCGACCATCGGGCGCACCCGCGCGGTCGAGATCCTGCGCGGCGGGCGCAGCAAGGTGGTGGTCAGGTACGGCTACGACGGCCTGCCCGGCTACGGCGACTTTCACGACTGGCGCGCCGACGACCTGCTGCGCCAGGTCGACGCCCTGATCGACGCCGGCCGGCTGCGCTCGACCGGCGGCCGCTACCCGAAGCTGAAGGTGGCGGCTTGAGCTTCAGGATCGGCGTGCTCGCCTCGGGCAATGGGACCAACCTGCAGGCGATCCTCGACCAGCTGCACGGACGCGACGGGATCGAGGTCGTCGCCGTCGGCTCCGACCGTCCGGCGGCGATGGCGCTGCAGCGGGCCGAACAGGCCGGCGTCGCGGCCGAATCGTTCCCGGCCGAGAGCTATGCCGACCGCGAGGCGCGCGACGAGGCGATGGCGCAATGGCTCGAGGGCAGAGAGGTCGACCTGGTCGTGCTCGCCGGCTACATGCAGCTGCTCGACGAGGGCTTCGTGCGCCGGTTTGCCAACCGGATCGTCAACGTGCACCCCGCGCTGCTGCCCTCGTTTCCGGGTCTCGACGCGATCGGGCAGGCGCTCGAGCACGGCGTCCACGTCACGGGGGTGACCGTGCACTTCGTCGACGAGGGTGTCGACACCGGGCCGATCTTGCTGCAGCGCGAGGTGCCGGTGCCGGCCCGTCGCGACCGCGCCGCGCTCGAGGAGATGATCCATGCCACCGAGCACGCGCTGCTTCCCGAGGCGATCAGGCTGATCGCAGCCGGTCGCGTCTCGATCGAGCCGGGAACACGCGTGGTCGAGATCGATCCCGGGGCTTAGACTCGATTCGATGAGCATCGAGGCCGCGATCACCCACGAGGGCGGACAGGCGCCCGCGGGCGGCCCCGTGCGGGTGCGGCGGGCGCTGATCTCGGTCTCCGACAAGAACGGGGTCGTCGACTTCGCCCGCGGGCTGCGCGAGATCGGGGTCGAGATCCTGTCGACCGGCGGAACAGCCGCCGCCCTGCGCGAGGGCGGCGTCGCGGTCGTCGACGTCTCGGAGTTCACCGGCTCGCCCGAGATCCTCGATGGGCGCGTGAAGACGCTTCATCCGCGCCTGCATGCCGCGCTGCTCGCGCGGCGCGACGATCCCGAGCATCTCGCCGCGCTCGAGGCCGAGGGAATCGAGCCGATCGACCTGGTCTGCGTCAACCTCTATCCGTTCGAGGAGACGGTCGCGCGCCCCGGAGTCACCGAGGAGGAGGCCGTCGAGGACATCGACATCGGCGGCCCGACGATGATCCGCGCCGCGGCGAAGAACCACCGCCACGTCGCGGTGGTCGTCACGCCTGAGGCCTACGACGCCGTGCTCGCCGAGCTCGACGAGTCCAACGGGGAGATCTCGGCAGAGACGCGGCACTGGCTCGCAAACGAGGCGTTCGCCCACATCGCCGCATACGACGCCGCGATCAGCCGCTGGTTCGCGCTCCGCTACGAAGTCTTCCCCGCCCACTTCACGATGTCCTACGAGAAGCTCCTCGACCTCTCCTACGGCGAGAACCCGCATCAGAAGGCGGCGCTGTACGCGGACGCGCCGGCGCGGGCGCACGTGCTCACCGGGGTCGGCAAGCTGCACGGCAAGGAGCTCTCGTTCAACAACGTGCTCGACCTGGACTCGGCGCGGCGGTTGCTCGACGAGTTCGACGAGCCGGCGTGCGTGATCGTCAAGCACAACAACCCCTGCGGAGTGGCGATCGGCGGCTCTGCCATGGAGGCCTACGAGAAGGCATTCGCCTGCGACCCGCTGTCGGCGTTCGGCGGCGTGCTCGTGTTCAACCAGCCCGTCGACGGGCCGCTCGCGGAGCGCCTGCACGAGCAGTTCATCGAGGTACTGCTCGCACCCGGGTTCGAGCCCGAGGCGCTGAGGATCCTCAGCCAGAAGGAGGCGGTGCGGATCCTCGAATGCGAGGAGGGCCCCTATGAGCCACGCGAGCGCGACCTCAAGCGGGTCCGGGGCGGGGTGCTCGCCCAGGACGCCGACCGGATCGAGGAGCGGCGCGAGACGATGAGCGTTGCGACCGAGACACAGCCGACCGAGGCGCAGTGGGCCGACCTGCTGTTCGCGTGGAAGGTCTGCCGGCATGTGCGCTCGAACGCGATCGTCTTCGTCAAGGACGGAGCGACGGTCGGGATCGGCGCCGGTCAGATGAGCCGGGTCGACTCGGTGCGGATCGCGGTCGAGAAGGCGCACGACGCTTTCGACGACGCCGCGTCTGCGCTCGCCGGATCCGTGGTCGCATCCGATGCGTTCTTCCCGTTTGCCGACGGCCCCCAGGGCGCGATCGACGCCGGCGCTAGGGCGGTGATCCAACCCGGCGGGTCTGTGCGAGACGACGAGGTGATCGCCGCCTGCGACGCCGCCGGCGTGGCGATGGTCTTCACCGAGCGCCGGCACTTCCGCCACTGATGGCCGGCGGCGGCTCGGCCGCGACCCTGCACGTCCTGCGCGTCTTCTGCGCCGAGGACGGCAGCGGCGGCAACCACCTGGGCGTGTTCCTGGACGGAGGCGCGATCGCGGAAGCGAAGCGCCAGGCGATCGCGCACGACCTCGGCTTCGCCGAGACCGTGTTCGTCGACGATCGCGAGCGCGCCGAGCTGCGGATCTTCACCCCGGGGACCGAGCTGCCGCTGGCGGGGCATCCGCTCGTCGGCGCGGCATGGCTACTGCGCGACCAGGGCACACCTGTCGTGACGCTGCGGCCGCCGGCCGGCGAGTGCGCCGTGAGATTCGAGGGCGAGCTCGCCTTCGTTGCCGCGAACCCCGAATCGGGGCCGGACTTCGAGTTCATCGAGGTGGGCTCGCCGGCCGAGATCGACGCGCTCACCGGACCGCCCGAGGGCAAGGGCATCGTCTGCGTCTGGAGCTGGATCGCCGACAGCAAAGCGTCGATCCGGTCGCGCGTCTTCTTCGACGACGCCGGGATCGCGGAGGACCCAGCGACCGGCTCGGCGGCGATGCGGCTCGTCGCCCAGCTCGGCCGCCCGATCCAGATCCGCCAGGGCCCGACCGCCGGCTCGCTGATCTACGCGCGGCCGCTGGACGACGGCAGGGCGGAGGTCGGGGGTGTGGTGGCACTCGACGAGGTTCGCGAGTACTCCGGGTCCTAACCGTGCGCGTGCGGGGTTTTGGGTCGTATGCACCCAAAACCCCGCATATCGATGGGCCCCCTGGGACTCGAACCCAGATCCGTCACCTTAAAAGGGTGCTGCTCGGCCAATTGAGCTAGAGGCCCCGGGGCAGAGGTTAAGGCGCGACGCAGAAGCTGCACCCGCCCGTAGAGTGGGCGCCATGCGTGTCTCGGCGAAGGCGGACTATGCGGTGCGGGCGATGGTCGAGCTGGCGGCGTCGGGGAGCTCGGACGAGGCTCCGGCGAAGGGCGAGGTGATCGCCGCGGCGCAGAAGGTGCCGATGCGCTTCCTCGAGAACATCCTCGGCGAGCTAAGGGTGCACGGGCTGGTGCAGAGCCGGCGCGGGGCCGATGGCGGCTACTGGCTCGCCAAGGCCGCCGACGAGATCACGCTGGCGGAGATCATCAGGGCGGTCGAGGGGCCGCTTGCGACCGTGCGCGGGGAGGCGGCCGACGAGATCGACTATCCGGGCGCAGCTGGGCCGCTGCGAGAGGTGTGGCTGGCGCTGCGGGCGAACATCCGGCAGGTACTCGAGACGGTGACGCTCGCCGACGTCGTCGCCGGCTCGTTGCCCGAGCCGATCGGCACGCTCGCCGAGCATCCGGACGCCGCGGAGCAGCGCGAGACGCGCTTCACCTCGCGGCCCGGCGCCTAGCGCTCGTCCCCGTCCTCGGTCCGGGTCCTGTCGCCGCGGTTCTCGCGCAGCTCGCCGTCGAGGGTGCGGAAGGTCGCGTAGAGGACCATGCCGAGCCAGCCGATGAGCACGGCGAACATTGCCCAGGCAACGGCGGCGGCGACGCTCATGAGACCAGCGCCAGCTCCTCGGTGCGCGGATGGTTGCCGTTAGCGTCGAACACGCGCGCCCGGCTCGGCGTCACGTAGACGATCTGTCCGTCGGCGAGCTCCAACTCCTCGACCTGCGCCCGGGTGAGCTGCGCGATCAGCGGGCTATCCTCGGCGAGCGTCATCTCGATCCTCACCTCGAAGCCGAGGTGGACAATTCGGTCGATCATCGCCTCCTCGCAGCCCTCGCATGGGACATGCGAGATCGCGACGTCGTGCGGGCGCACGAGACGGTCGCCGATCTTGTTCGCCGTGCCGACGAAGCTCATCACGAACTCCGTCTCGGGATGGTCATAGAGGTCCGTCGGCCGGCCGGCCTGCTCGACGCGGCCCTCGTTCATCACCACGATCTGCTCGGCGACGTCCATCGCCTCCTCCTGGTCGTGGGTGACGAAGATCGTCGTCACGTGGACCTCGTC
>DAIRGH010000013.1:0-44441 GCA_036794585.1 Solirubrobacterales bacterium
GCCGCGATGCCGGCGCCGGCGCCGCTGCCGGCGCGCCGGCGCGCCGAGCACGCACACCGGCTGGGTTAACGCGTCTCCTCAGGCCGAAGCCTGCTCGCCGCCGGCGGGCTCCTCGGGCACTGCGCGCAGATGGCGCAGCGCCGCCCGCGTGCGCTCGTCGGTGTCGCGCAGGCGCTGATCGGCGGCCCTGAGCCGCTCGAGCACCGCCTCCAAACGCTCGCGCGCGTCGAGCGCGTCGGCCTGCTGCTCGATCCGGCGCGATAGATCCTTGGCGGTCGACATCAGGTCGCGAATCGCCTCGGCCGCGGCGCTCTGGGCCTGCGTGCTCACCATCGCCTCCGCGATCCGGGCCGTCTGGGCAACCCGCTCCTCCGACACCGCGGCCGCGGCGCGGATGTCGCTGGCTATCCTGGTCAGCTCCTCGCTGACGGCGACCAACTCGGCGCGCGCCTCGATCGTCAACTCTGCGACGTTGGCCCGTAGCCGCGCCGCCGAGTCGCGCTCCTGCATCCGCACCGCCTCGGTGAGCCGGCGCTCCGCGCTCTCGGCGTGCTGCTCGGCCCGTAGGCGAGCCTGCTCCTCGGCGTCGGCCGTCCGCTCGCGCATGGTTGCGAGCTCGTCGCGCAGGCGCTCGATCTCGGCGCGCGCATCGTCGCGCATTGAGGAGAGGACGCCCTCGGCGTGCGCGGACATCCGCGCCTCGGCGGCCTGGATCCGTCGCTCGCGCTCCTCGCGCGCGAGTCGCAGCTCCTGACGGCGCGCCTTGCGCGAAAGCGTCTTCTTGGCATACGCGTCGATCTTGCGCTGCGCGTCGGCGCGGGCCGCGTTTCCGGCCCGCTCGGCCTCGGCGGCGACCGCCGCGGTGACCCTCTCGGAGACCGAGCTCGCAACCTGCTCCCCCGCTCCGGCCAGCGTTTCCTCTGCCTGCTCTGCTGCCTTGGCCACGCTCTGCTCGGCGGCGCGGGTCTGCTCGTCGAGCGAGCGCTCGAACTCTGCCGAGCGCCGCTCGAGCCGGTCGTCGATCTGTTCCGAGAGCTCCTCCAGCGCCGCGGTGACGCGCTCGCTGAGTGCCGCGCTCGCGCTGGCGACGGCGGCGCGAACCTCGGAGTCGAGCTCGGCGGTCCGTTCGCCGGTGACGGTCGCGATCCGCTCTCGCAGCTCCCGGTCGAGCTCGCCGAGACGCTCTGCGAGCGCCTTGTCGAGGTCGCCACGGAGCTGTTCGCTAAGCGTCCGCCCGAGCTGGCGGCGGGCGCCGGCCAGGGTCGTCTCGAGCTCTTCCCCGAGCGCCGCGCGGACCTTGTCCGCGATCTCGTCCTGGCTGCGCTCGGCGCTGCGCACGACCTCTTCGATCGCGGTCGTGACGCTTGCCGCGACACGCTCGACCATCTGCGCCCGCGCGCCACCGATCTCCTCGGCGAGCGCGGCCGATGCCCCCTCGACGCGCTCGTCGACGCGCTCCCCCAGACCCTCGTAGGCGGTCTGGATCGTCGCCTCGACCCGCTCTCCGACCAGCTCGTCGATCCTCGCCAGCTCGGCATCGACCCGCTCCGTGGCGACGCTGCGCGCCGTGTTCATCATCTCCACCGAGAGCTCGGCGAGCTCCTGGTCGAGCCGCTCCGCCTCGCTACCGAGCTGGCTCAGCAGCTCGTCGCGGGCGCGTTGGGCGGCCTCGCGAAATCGCTCCGTGCCTCCACCGGCTCCCGTCTGCTCCATCGCCCTAAGTCTCTCGGAAATCCGGCTAGCCGGCTCCGGTTCCGCGCGCAGGGTGGATTACCGTGCGGACATGCAACCCCGAGTCGAGCCCGCCGGCGTGTTCGCCCTGGCGCTGCTGACAACCGTCTGGGCATGGTGGGCGACCAATGAGGGCGCGTACTTCGGCGAGGTGCTGCTCCCGGGCACGATCGTGCTCTGCCTCGGCACCGCGCTGCTCGCCGGATTTGCCCCCTGGCGGGCCAAGCTGCTGCACTCACGCCCCGTCGGAGTCGCGCTCGGTGCGCTCGCGGCGCTCGGGCTCTGGTCGCTGCTCTCCGCGCTCTGGACCTCGGCGCCGAACGTCGCCGTCGAGGACGCCCAGCGCATCCTCATCTACGCGCTCTCCTTCGGGCTCGGGATCTGGCTCTGCACGCTGCTCGGGCGGCGGATCGAGCTCTCGATCGTGCCGGTGGTGGCTGCGGCGGCCTTCGCCGGCCTGGCGACGGTGATCGCGCTCGTCGGCGGCGACGTCCCCCGCGACGTGTTGGAGACGGACGGGACGCTCGACTACCCCCTGGGCTATCGCAACGCAAACGCGGCGTTCTTCGCGATCGCCCTCTTCCCCGCCATCGGGCTCGCCTCCCACCGCGAGCTCGACTGGGGGCTTCGAGGTGCGGCGCTGGCGACCGCGACGGTCGGCATCGACCTGATGCTGTTCAGCCAGAGCCGGGCCTCGGTCCCTGCCCTGCTGCTGGCGCTGCTCGTGTTCGTGCTGCTTTCGCCCTCGCGGGTCCGCGCGCTTGGCTGGCTCGCGCTGGCGGCCGTCCCCGCGCTCGCCTTCCTGCCGGCGATCCTCGACGTCTATTCGACCGCCAACGACGTCGGCGTCAGCAACACCGTCAGCGAGATGCACGCCGCCGGAGTCACGCTGGCGGTGATCGCGCTGGCGGCACTCGCCCTCGGTGCCGCCGCGGCGCGGTTCGAGGAGCGCCTGCCCGTGCTCGACGCCGACAGCGAACGCGGCAACCGGCTCGTCGCCCGGGGACTGGTGGCCGTTGCCGCGATCGGCGCGATCGGCTTCCTCGCGGTCGTCGGCGACCCGATCGACTGGGTCGGCGACAAGGCCGAGGAGTTCCGCTCGGCGGGGACTCCCGACGCGACCCAGACGTCGAGCCGCTTCAGCTTCAACGCCGGGTCGAATCGCTACGACATGTGGCGCGTTGCTCTCGACGACTTCGCCGAGGACCCGCTGTTCGGCGACGGTGCTGGCGGCTATCAGTACACGTACCTCGTCAAGCGCGACTCGACCACCAACGCCCACGACGCCCACAGCGTCGAGCTCGAGTTGCTCTCCGAGCTCGGGTTGCCGGGACTGGCGCTGTTCGCGTGCTTCGTCGGCGGCGCCGCCCTCGGCGTGCTTCGGGCCCGGCGGCTGGGCCCGTCGGCGGCCGGGATCGGAGCGGTCGCGCTCGCCAGCGGCACGTACTGGCTGGTTCACTCCTCGATCGACTGGTTCTGGCCGTACCCGGCGGTCACCGCGCCGACCATGGCGCTGCTCGGCGCGGCGTGCGGCCCCGCGGTGGTGACCATCGGCGCTCGCAGCCGGGTCTGGTGGCGCCCGTGGCTGGTCGTCGGCCTCGGTGTGCTCGCCGTCAGCGCCGTGCCGCTCTGGCTCTCGCAGCGCTACGTCGACAATGCCTCGAAGGTGTGGCCGACCGACCTCGCTCGGGCCTATGACGATCTCGCTAAGGCCCAGGACCTCAACCCGCTCTCGGACTGGCCGATCCTGGTCGAGGGAGAGATCGCGAAGGAGGCCGGCGACACCGACCGCGCGGTCGCCGCCTTCACCCGCGCGGTCGCCAAGCGCCCTGAGGAGTACGCGGGCTACTACCGGCTCGCAGAGCTGCGGCTCGATCGCAACCAGACCCTGGCCCGCAACGAGGTCCGCGTCGCGCTGGAGCTCAATCCGCTCGACGCCAACGTGCGCGGACTCGCCCAGCGGCTCGGACTCGATCCCGACGCCGAGATCGCGAACTCAGATGAGTGAGCGGGCTTAGGTCTACCGGGGAGTGATCAGCGCGCGCTGAATCGCGAGCGCGACCGCCTGGGCGCGGGTGCGCGCTCCGAGCTTTGCCTTCGCGTTGCGCACGTGCGTCTGCACGGTCGCCGGCGAGAGGTCGAGCATGGTCGCGATCTGTCCGTCGGTGGCCCCTCCGGCAAGCAGGGCGAGCACCTCGCGCTCGCGGGCCGTCGGAGGACGTGGCGCCGGCGCCCCGCCGACCGTGGCCTCGCGCTGAACCTCGGCGGCCGGGGCCGTCGTCCCGGGCCCGTTCAGCGCCGGCTCGGCCCGTGGCGCCTCGGTGACCGGGTCGAGCCGGATCAGGTGACGGTCCGGGAGCATCCCGGCGATCACCGTAACCCCGACATTGACCGTGGCCGCCTCGGTGTCGAGCGTGAACGGCTCTGCATGACCCCCTGAAGTGCGGAACGCCTGCCAGACGTGGCTGAAGCGCTCGCGAGAGCCCGGCTCGAGCAACTCCTCGACCGGGCGGCCGACGACCTCGTCTCGTGACGCCCCGAGCAGGCGGCAGGCGCCGAGGCTCGCCTCGACGCAGACCGAGCTTTCGTCGACGACCAGGAGGGCCTGGGCGCTGCCGGCGACCCGGGTCGCCGTGATCGGAGATTGAGCTGCCTCAGCCATTGGGCTCTTCACCGAGCAGGAACCTCTCCCCCGGCGCCCTCAGCACGCGATGGGCGTTGCGGAACACCTCGACGGAGGTCTCGGCCAGGATCAGGGTGTCGGCGAGCACTGAGCGTCGCTTGATGTAGAAGAGGTCGTGGCAGAGCTTCCACGCGGTGCCAATCTCGGAGCCCGCGTAGCCGCAGCGCAGCGCCGCCCAGCCGGCGATCCCCGGCTTGACGAGGTGCCGGCGCGTGTAGTGCGGGAAGCGGCGCTCGAGCTCGGCGACCATCTCGGGGCGCTCGGGGCGAGGCCCGACCAGCGTCATCTCGCCGCGCAGGACGTTGAAGAGCTGCGGGGTCTCGTCGAGGTGGGTCCGGCGCAGCAGCGCCCCGACCCGCGTCACCCGGCCATCTCCGGGCTCCGACCAGCGCGGGCCGTCCATCTCGGCGTCGACCCGCATGGTGCGCAGCTTGAGGATCTCGAACGATTCGCCGTACTCGCCAAGCCGGCGCTGGCGGTAGAGGACGGGGCCGCGATCGGTGAGCTTGATCGCGATCACGGCCGCGATCACCAGAGGCAGGAGGACGATCGCGATCAGGGTGCTGAAGACGATGTCGAAGATTCGCTTCGAGAGCGGTGAGGACGCCCGGAAGCGAGGATGCATGATGTAGCGATACCAGGCGGCGTCGATGGTGCCGACCGGGACGTGGCCGAGGGTCTCCTCGTAGAGCTGGTTGGCGGCGATCAGGCGAACCGGCAGGTCGAGACAGGTCTCGGCGACCTGCGCGCAGACCTCCTCGACGCCCTCTCCGGCGGGCTCGGTCGGCGCCGGGGCGCAGACGAGCAGGTCGATCCTCTCAGCGGTGACGGCGCGGCGAACCTCGTTGAGATCACCGAGCCAGCGCAGCTCCCGGTACTCGGCCGGGCCGCGGTCGCCGACCCAACCGACGACCTCGTAGGTGCGCACGCCCGAGCCGTCGAGCTCGGCCGCGAAGTCCGCCGCGAACTCGCGCGAGCCGATCACCGCGACTCGCGCGCGCATCCCCTCGGCGGTCTTCGACCGCAACCAGGCTCCGAGTGCGAGCACGAGCAGCGCGCCGAGCAGGACCGCCTCGTACTGCGCGAGCGGATACGCGTTGCCCGCCGCCGACGCGATCAGCCAGGCGGCGCTCACGCCGACGATCGGCGCCGCGATCGCAAGCGCGACCCGGCTCGCCGGCAGCAGATGAAGCGGCAACCGCGAACGCTCGATCACCTGGGCGGCGACGAACACAGCGGCGAACACGATCACCGCCTCGCCGAACTCGCGCATGTGCGAATAGGCGATCAGCCCCGCGGCGAGCGCGGGCGCCAGCCGCAGCGTGAGGAGGTCGACCAGCCGCTGCGCCTCCAGCGCACGCATGCCCTGGCGCCGCGAGCTCGGCGCGACCGCGCTGAGCTCCGCTGAGGTCACGCTCCGACGTCGCTTGTGCCGGTCCGGCTACGGCGCCACAGCACGAACCCGACGAGCGCGAGCGCGGCGCCAACCGCGAACAGCGCGAGCACGTCGAGCCCGGTGAACGGCAAGCCCTGCGACGTCTCCTGACTGGGCGGCGGCTGCCCGCCACTCTGCAGAAGCTGCAAGGTCGAGTTGTATTGCGCGTCGGTTGAGTCGCTCACCTGTTGAGCGCCCGCGATTGCGGGACTCAGGGCAAACGTCAACGCGCCGACAGTAAGTACGACAAAGACCAAGCGCGCGCGCAGGCGGCCGGCCAGCTCCGTGATATCCAAGATTTCTACCCTCACTCCACCCTCCGTGGTGGTATTCCCGTCGACGCGGCCTCGTGCCCAGACGGCTCTCCGATGCCGGGCGCCAGCCTCCTGCGCGGCGCCCCCTAACACAATCCTTTTACCGAGAACCTTTAGGTCCGTAAACGTGCCCTGGCCGAAATTACCAGGAAAACGACCGTGCATTACCGCAAAACGGTGACTGATACATTCGCCCCCGCCCCGATGACGCAGATGAGAGCATGACAGATCCCCACGACGTCACGGGCTACCAACCGTCCCCCTCGCCTGGGGACCGGCCCCCATTGACGCGCCGTGAGCGCGAGATCCTGGGGTTGCTCGCCGAGGGGATGAGCGGCGCCCAGATCGCCGAGAAGCTGGTGCTCTCGCCCGAAACCGTGCGCACGCACGTGCGCAACGCGATGGCCAAACTCGGCGCCTCGACGCGCTCCCAGGCCGTGGCGTTGGCGCTGCAGCGCGACGAGCTCGCCGGCCGCGTCACCGAGGCGGAGGTCGAGGCGATTCCCGCCAGAGAGCTGCCCGAGACCAGCCGCTATGACTCCTCCGCGGCGCTGGGCGCGATGCTCGACGGCCTGGTCTCGCTTTACGACGTCGACGGCGGCGCCGTCTATCTCACCGAGGAGGACGGGCTCTCGCTGCGCCAGGTCGGCGCATCGACCGGCGCCTCCGGGACGCTGCCCGAGTTCGTCTTCCTCGGCGAGGGAGCGCTCGGGCGGGCGGCGCTCGAGCGCCGCGCCCAGCTCTTTCAGGACCCCGGCGGGGCCACCCCGGGCAGCGGCGGCGCGGTGATCGCGGCGCCGATGCTGGCGGGCGGCAGGCTGCTCGGGGTGATCGCGCTGGCCGCCCGGGTCAGCCGGCCGATCGGCCGCAGCGAGCTGCTGCTGCTGCAGGCCTTTGCGACCCGGGTTGGCGAGGTCCTGCTCGCCGGGGGCGAGATCGAGCCGCGGCTGGCGCAGGCGATGGACCGCTTTCGCGGCTCCTGGGCCGGCGCCCCCCGGGTGCTCTGATCTAGGCCTCAGCCGTCGGGTCGGGCTGCTCGACCTGGTCGAGCTCCGCCAGCGCCGCGTCGAGCTCGGGATCCATCGGCGCTACGGCCTCGACCGCGCAGAGCTCGAGCACCCGCCGCATCGGCGCGTCGCCGGGGACGACCAGCCGAATCGCCTGACGCCGGGCCGAGAGCCGGCGACCCAGGTCGAACAGCAGCTGGATCCCGGAGCTGTCGAGGTACGTGACGGCAGAGAGGTCGAGCACCAGCGCACTGGACGATGCGGGCAGGCGCTCGGACAGCGCGAGGCGCAGGTCGGCGGCGTTGGAGCTGTCGATCTCGCCCTCGACCGAGGCCACGACCACGCCGTCGCGGTCGTCGAACTCGATCCCGGAGATCTTGTCCCTCATGCCGCCGCCTCAGAGGTTTCGGAGGCGAGCGCGCGTCGCATGCGCAGCGTCGTGCCGGACGGACCGCGGTCGATCTCGACCTCGTCCATCAGCTCTTCGATCAGCCCCAGGCCGCGCCCACCCGAACCGGCCCGCGGCGCCCGCCAGCTGCCGAAGTCGCGCACCTGGACGTCGATCGCGCCGTCGAGCCGCCGCGCCTCGACGACGTAGGAGGCCTCGCCGGCCGGGTAGGCGTGGGCGACGGCGTTGGCGCAGGCCTCGCCGCAGGCGACCAGCGTCTCGTAGGTCTCGACGTCGTTGGCGCCGGCGGCGCGCAACCAGCGGCCGAGCGCACGACGCATGGGCGCCAGCGACTCGGGCTCAGCCCGGAAGCTGAGCTCCATGTGCTCGATCGACACCGGCTCCAGCCGGACCGCGAGCAGCGCGACGTCGTCACGCGGCGGCTCGTCGCGAAAGCGCGCCTTGAGCAGCGCTCCGCAGAGCTCGTCGGGGTGCGCCGCCACTCCGGCGGCAAAGCCCTTGAGCCACTCGAGACCGTCGTCGAGCGAGGCGTCGGTGCGCTCGACGAGCCCGTCGGTGTAGAGCAGCACGGTGGAGCCGGGGACGAGCGGGATCGTCGTCTCCTCGTAGGTCGGAAAGGGGACGACGCCGAGCGGGCTTCCCGCCGGGCCCTCGGCGAAGTACGTCTCGCCCGTCGGCCCGACCACCAGCACCGGCGGATGTCCCGCCGATGCCAGCCGCAACCTCCCCTCCTCGGCATCGACGACGCCGTAGAGGAGAGTGGCCATCGGTCCGCCGGCGACCTCGCGAGCGAACCCGTTCATGCGCTCGAGCACCAGCGACGGCCGCAGGCCCTCGAGCGCGTACGCGCGCAGTGCATTCTGCAGCCGCGCCATCCGCGCCGCCGCGTCGAGGCCGTGGCCGACGACATCGCCGATCGCGATCCCGGCCTGGCCGTCGCGAAGCACGATCACGTCGTACCAGTCGCCGCCCACCTGAGCGTCGGCGCTGCCGGCGAGATAACGCGCCGACAGACCCAGCCCCGGCAGCTCCGGCAGCCGCTCGGGAAGCAGGCTGCGCTGCAGGGTCTCGGCGAGCTCGGCGACGTGCTCGACCTCGGCGGCCGCCTTGCGGAGCCCGTCCAGGGTGGCGCCGATGATCACGTCGCCTCCCGGAGCCGCCGGGTCTCTGCCGGATTCGGCGGGCGATCTCGGGTCGTCTGCAGCCAAGCGCCGCCGAGTGTAGAGGTCGTTGCGGGCAGGATCGCGGCATTTCGGACTGCGGCGATGCGACTGGCCCTTGGGTTACCTTGGTCGGGCGTGGACGGGTTGCACGGAACCCAGATTCCGCGTTCACAACCCGAGCGGGAGCAACTGGCAAAGGAATGGCTCCTGCGGTTGATCGAACGCACCCCGCTCGCCGAGCTGGGCGAGCTGCCGTTTACGTGGATCGTCACCGAGGCGCCCGCGGTGATCGCCGAGATCCTCGGACGACTCGGCATCGACGACCCGGAGGCCGAGCCCGGTGTCGCCGAGGCCAGGCTCGCCGAGAGCCTCGGCCGGCTGCGCCCCGGCCCCGGTGCCGCCGAGGAGATCTCCCGGGACCTGGCGATGCTGCACTCGCTGCTGGTCGAGGCAATCAACACCGGCATCCCGCGGCGCCGGACCGGCGACTTTCCCCGCGGCGCGGAGCGCCTCGCCGAGGTCTTCGGCGAAATTCAGGGCGCCGTCAACCGCTCGCTCGTCGATCAGGGCGCCGTGGCCGGCGAGCTCGGCGCGCAGCCGGAGGAATCGCGGCTTCAGGAGTGGATGCGGGCGCTGCTCGCAGAACAGCAGCGTTACGGGTTCGGCTTCGGCCTCGCCCTGGTCGACGTCGAAGGCCTCAGCCGGATCAACGACGCGTACGGCCGCGAAGCCGGCGACCGGCTCGTCGGGGCGGTCGGCCACGTGATCCGGAGGCAGATCCGCTCGACCGACCGCGCCTTTCGCTTCGACGACGACGAGTTCGCCGTCCTCGCGCCGCACAGCGACCTGCCGGGACTGCTCGCGATGGGCGAGCGGATCGCCGACCTGATCGAGAGCGCTCAGGCATCCGAAGGACCGCGGATCGCGGTCGCGATCGGGGTCGCCGCGTGTCCCGCCGACGGCGACACCGAGGAGCGCCTGGTGGAGAGCGCCACCGCGGCAACGTACGCCGCCAAGGCGGCGGGGAGACCGGTCGGGACGAATCCCGACGCGCCGCGCACCGCGTTGCAAGATCGCTAGCGCCTCGCTTGGAAAACTTGTACCAGCCTGCAGAACCTGCTTCGATCCTGTGCGGGCAGGGGCCCGGGACGGCTTTCGATGAGTGGCATCAGGATCAATGCAGCCGCGGAGATGCTCGGCGTCAGCACGAGTACGTTGCGCAGCTGGGAGCGCCGGCTCGGCTATCCCCAGCCGCGGCGCACCCCGGGTAACCACCGCATCTACGAGCTCGGCGAGGTCGAGTCGCTGCGCGAGGCGCTGCGCGAGACGCACAACATCTCCAGCGCCGTCGACGTCGCCCGCCAGCGGGGTCGCGGGCCCGCCTCCCCCGCCCGCCTGCTCGTCGCCTTCGATCACTTCGACGAGGCCGCCGCCGACCGCGAGCTCGAGCAGAGCCTGGCGGTGCGCTCGGTCGAGCGCACGATCACCGAGGTCCTGATGCCGGCCCTCGAGCAGGCCGAGCGCCGGCCGAACGGCGAGGCCGAGCTCGAGCACGCCTGCCGCTGGGCGACCGGCTGGCTCCACGCCGCCCGCCGGTTGAGCAACAGTGCGACCCGCGCCGAAGGCGTCCTGCTGCTCGACACGGGCTCGCCGCTGGGAGTCGAATCGGTCTACACCCAGGCGCTCGAGCTGTTCCTGCGCCGCGCCGGGCTGCGGGTGCTGCTGCTCTCAGCCGGCCTGCCTGAAGGCCGCTTTCGCAGTGCACTGCGCGCCCTGAAGCCCTCGGCCGTCGTGATCTGCGGCTCCGACGCGAGGCTCGACGTCCTCGCCGGCCCCCTGCGCCGCCTGCGCGCCGACGACAGCTCGGCCCACCTCAACGGCTATCGCGCCGCCCGCCTGGTCGCGGGCCGCGACGGTGTCCCCTCGCTGGGCGACGACCCGGCCGAGGCCACCGACGCCCTGCTCGCACAGCTGCGCTAGCGCCGTCAATCGCGATCGCGTCCGGGGCACCCCCTGGCGCGTTCTCCGCTCCCCCGATGGGGCAGCCAGCCAGCCCCTTGCAGCGACTTGCAATTTGCTCCCCAAATTGCACTAACTGTGCACCGCCTTACAGGTTTCCGGACCGAAACCTGTGCATCTCCTGAGCGCCTCCTCCCCGTCCCTTGAAGGGTGCCCCCACGGGGGCTACCAAGTGCCAGTCGTTTGAGTTTTTCGCCGCTTCTTCGCGGCGCCAACGGGATCGGGAAGGAACATGGAAGCAAGCCAGAGATTTTTCAACGTGAGCGAGGCTGCCGAGTACCTGGGGGTCAGCGCCGCCTCACTGCGCAAGTGGTCAGACGAGGGCCTCGTCCCCGTCTACAGGACGCCCGGCGGACAGAGGCGCTTCTCCATCGATGACCTCGAGCAGTTTCTCGACTCGATGCGACAGCCGACGTCCCCGCGCGCGGTGCCGCGCTATGGCCGCAACGCGAGCTCCCTCGTCGGCTGACCAAGTCAAGGCTCAACCCGCCCCCACGGAATCGAGATGGACACCCGCCCAAGCCCCGCAGTAGTTGCCCTTATGGGCGTCGGGCTGGTCGCAGCCGCGGTCGTTGCCGTCGTCAGCGATTCGATCGCGAATTGGGACCTTGGACTCCTCGCGACTCTGTGCGCGATTTCGATCGTCAGTGATCTGATTGCGGTCGAGACGCGTGTCCAGCGCGTGTCGATCTCGGCGAGCTTCCTAACCATCGTGATCGGAGCTGTCTTCCTGGGCGGCGGTCCAGCGGCAGTCATCGGAGTCGTGACCATCGCCGCCAGTTGGGTCAGATACCGGTACACGCCGCCCGTCCTGCTGCTGAACCTCGTGACGTACGCCTGGTTCCCGCTGGTCGCCGGGCTCACGTTCCACGCCGTCGCCGATGCCTTGTCGATCGGTGTTGGCAGCGGTGCCTTCTACCTCCTGTTCTTCGCCGTATTCGTCCTCGCGTTGCTCGTTGACTTCACCCTCATCGCCGGCTACCGCTGCTACGTCGAGAGGTCGAGCTTCGCATCCAAGGTTCGGCGCGCGCTGATCCCGCTACTGCCGTCGGAGTTGGCATCGGCAATGCTGGCTCTCGGTGTCGCGCTTGCGTACGTTGAGATCGGAACCCAGGCGGTGATCCTGCTTGGAGTGCTGGTGATCGTGTTCCAGTACCTCATTGGCGCACTTCTGACCTCCCAGGATCGCGCTGACGAACTCGAGGTTCGAGCTCGGCAGCTCGCCGGCTTCCAAGTCGCGTTGCTATCCGCGCTCCTTCGAACGCTCGACTTGCGCGATCGGATGACCGCACGCCACAGCGCAGCCGTCGCACGGTACTCCCGTGAGATCGCTCGCCACGCTGGACTGTCAGAGGAAGAGCAGGAGCTCGTCCACTCGGCGGCCCTGCTCCACGACATCGGCAAGTTCGTGCTCCCGGACTCGATCTTGAAGTCAGGGCGCCGTCGTCTCAGCGACGCCGAGTGGGAGGAGATCAAGAAGCACCCGTACGAGGGCGCGCGCATCGTCTCCCAGATCGACGGCTATCAACCGATCGGCGAGATCATCCTCGCCCACCACGAGCGGATTGACGGACAGGGCTACCCGCGGGGACTCGGAGGCGAAGAGATCCCCCACCTCGCGCGGATCATCTCGGTCGCCGACACCTACGACGTGATGACAGCGCGCGACACTTACCGCGACCCGGTCAGCTCCTACGAGGCCGTCGTGGAACTCCGGCGTGTTTCCGGGACCCAGCTCGATGGACGCTTTGTCGAGGCGTTCGTTGAGGTCCTTGAAGGCAAGGATCTGGCGTATCGCCATGGCGAGGACGCAGACTTCGAAGCTGAACTCGTCCTCGATAAGCGCATTCACGACTACGTCGCGGCGACACCGGCTGCGACGGCAGAGCGTGCCCCGGCCATCAGCTAGCCGGCTCTACCGCGAAAAGCAAAACGCCGCGACCGGACTAGTTGGGCTAGCCCGTCCGCGGCGCTCTACGCGTTTGGAAGAAGTTTCAGATCAGTTGTGCCTGTAACCCACGCTATTCCTCCACAATCGGTCCGCCAGTGTCTGTCGGGCGGAACCTGCAAAAAGCTGTACCAGCTTATACGACTTGTCAAAACTTGCAACTTGCAGACTTTTTTTGCAAGTTCACGGCCGGCTGACAGCCGCCTCGAGGACTAAGTTGGCCGAGCATGGTCGCCGCCCTCCGCCCCCTCCGTTTGCCGGCCTTTCCCAACCTGTGGCTCGCGTACTTCGTAAATGAGGTGGGCAACTGGCTTGGCGAGATCGCACTCGCGGTGCTGGTCTACGACGCGACGGGCAGCCCGTTGGCGACCGCGGCGCTGTTCTGCTCGATGCACTTTGCGCCCGCCTTCCTCAGCCCCGGGCTCGTTGCGCGAGTCGACCGAACGGCGACCCGCGTCATCCTCCCGGCTCTCTATGCGGGTGAGGCCGCAGCGTTCGCGCTCCTAGCCCTGCTGGCCGACGACTTCAGCCTCGTCCCAATCCTGTTGCTTGCGGTCTTCGACGGATCGATCGCCTCATCGGCGCGGGCGCTAACCCGTGCCTCAGCCAGCGCGGTCCTCGCGCCGGCTGGGGCTCTCCGCGAGGGAAACGCGCTGATCAACGTCGCCTTCACGGCCGGGTCGGCGGGCGGTCCCGCCCTCGGTGGGATCGTGGTCGCAACTGCAGGCGCAGGTACGGCGCTGGCTGCCGACGCGATCTCGTTCCTGCTCGTAGCGCTGCTCCTTCTCGCCACCCGCCACCTCCCGAATCCAGAGCCCGATTCCGAGCAGGTCGGCTGGCGCGAGCGCCTGCGTCTGGGACTCTCCTACGTCGCGGAGAGGCCCGCCCTTCGGCGCCTGCTCGGCGCCCAGGCCTTGGCCTTCGTCTTCTTCGCGCTCGTGATCCCGATCGAGGTCGTGTTCGCGAAGGAGACGCTCGGCGCCGGGGACTCGGGATATGGTGCGCTCCTCTCCAGCTGGGGAGCCGGGATGGTGGTCGGCAGCCTCCTCTTCGCGTCCCTGCGACAGGTGTCGCTTCGGGTGCTCCTGTTCGCCTCGACCGCGGCGATCGGCGTTGCATATCTCGGTACCTCGGTCTCGCCCACCTTGCTCGTCGCGTGCGCCGCCTCAGTGCTGGGTGGACTGGGAAATGGGGTCCAGTGGATCGCGCTGGTGACGGCAGTTCAAGAACTGACCCGGGCGACCTACCAGGCACGCGTCCTGTCGCTGCTCGAGGCGACCGCCAGCGCGATGCCGGGCGTGGGGTTCCTGCTCGGCGGCGCGATCACGGCGATCTTCGAGCCGCGTGCCAGCTATGCGGTCGCCGGCGCAGGCGTGGTGATCGTGCTGATCCTCGCCACGAGGGCGCTGCGCGGGCTCGACTGGACGCCCGAGCTCGAGCAGACCGATCGGAGGCAAGCGCCACCTGCAAGTTCCGTTGCAGGCGGGGACCCCGTACGCATGGTGCTCACCGACTCCTAACCGTTCGTTAGCATCCCGCCTCGCCGAGTTCCCTGCAAAGCGCCGTTTTGGCGTGCTGCCGGGGAAGCGGGGGACCCAGATGGTGGCCTGCTCTTCGCCACCAGGGGCGAATCGCGGCTGCCGCCGCGTAGCGCCGGCCCATGGCGCGAGCCCGTCAGCTAACCCCGTAGGCGATCGCGTATGGGCATCGCCAGCCGAGAAAGCCCCGCCCGAACCCGCCGCCTCGCCGGAGCACGCCGCCTGCTCGCGCCGCTTGCCGTCCTCGCGGCGCTGGCCCTGCCCGCGGCGATCGCCCCAGCCCAGACGATCGACGAGCTCAACTCGAGGATCGCCGGGGCGCGCGAGCAGGCCGATGCGATCGGCGCCGAGATTGAAGCCGCGACGATGCAGCTGCAGGCCGCCCAGCAGCAGGCGATCGCCGCCGCCGCTCGCGAGGCCCAGCTCTCCGCGGTCCTCGCGGCAGGCGAACAGCGCGAGGCCGAGCTCGAGGCCGACGTCGCGCGGTCGCGCGATCAGCTCGCCGCGGCGCGCGCAGAGCTTCAGCACTCGCTCAACACCCTTTCTGCCCGCCTCGTCCAGATCTACCGCGGCGGCATGCCGGACGCGACCACCCTGCTGCTCGAGTCCGACGGCTTCGACGACCTCACCACTCGCGCCGAGTACCTGCGCCGGATCGAGGAGGCAGACGCCGCGCTGGTCGGCCAGGTGCGCTCGCTGCGCGATGCCGTCGCCACCCGGCTCGCCGAGGTCGAGGAGGCCGAGCGGCGCGCGGAGGCCTTCAACGAGCGCATCGCCGCCGCCCGCGATCAGATCGCGGCCGTGCGCGCTGAGGCCGAAGCTCAGGCCGCGGCCCTCGCCGATGCTCGCGCGCGCCGGCAGGCGGCGCTGGAGGGCCTGCAGGCCCAGGTCGGTGACTGGAGCGCCGAGGTGCAGCGACTCGAGCGGATCTCGGCCGAGCAGGCACAGCAGCAAGTCGCAGGCTGGTTCGGCGACTGGGCGATCCCGGCCTCGATCGTGATGTGCGAGTCGGGCGGCAACTGGGAGGCCGTGAACCCCTCCTCCGGAGCCGGCGGCGCGTATCAGATCCTTCCCTCGACCTGGGAGCTTTACGGCGGCGAGGGCGACCCCGAGGACGCCTCAGCGGCCGAGCAGAGCGAGATCGCGGCCCAGATCTGGGCCGACTCGGGCGCCAGCGCCTGGGTCTGCGCGGGTTAACCCTCAGGCGGCTCGCGGCTGGCCAGCAGGTAGCCGCCGGCGAGCGCGAGCACGGCGAACACGCCGCCGGCGATCTTGATCTGGCGGCCGAAGCGCATCCAGAGCAGGCTGACGACGAACCGCCCAATCAGTTCGTAGATCGAGGAGACCAAGCTCGCGTCGCACTCTACCCGCCGGCGCCCGCAGCCAATCGGTTCCGCCGGCTCTCATTGCACTCTCATGGGGTTCGCCTACCTTGCCGACCTACATGACGGTGACTTTTGCGCGGATCCTGGCTGTAGCGGGGATTGCGCTGACGGCCCTTGCCGCGATCCCGAGCACGGCCGCGGCCGGCGACCTGCCTGCCGGCTTTCACGAACGCACCGTTCTCGAAGGCCTCAACTGGCCGACCGCGATTCGCTTCGCGCCGGATGGGCGCGTGTTCGTCGCCGAGAAGGACGGCGTGCTCAAGGTCTTCGACGGCCTCGAGGACCCGACCCCGGAGGTATTCGCCGATCTGCGCCGCGACGTCAACTCGTTCGGCGATCGCGGGCTGCTCGGCCTCGCCCTCGATCCCGCCTTCGAGACAAACGGCTACGTGTACGCGCTCTACACCTACGACGCGCCGATCGGCGAGACGGCTCCGACGCATGCCGGCCCCGGACCGGAGTTCAATGACTTCTGCGACGAGCATTGCGAGGTGGGCGGCCGGCTGGTCCGCCTCGACCGCAGCGACGGCAGCCTGCACGGCAAGGTGTTGATCAAGGACACCTGGTGTCAGCAATGGTCGAGCCACTCGATCGGCGCGCTCGAGTTCGACGACCAGGGCCTGCTCTACGTCAGCGGCGGCGACGGAGCCAATTTCAACACCCTCGACTACGGCCAGGAGATCGGACCCGAGAACCCGCTAACGCCGCCGAATCCGTGTGGGGATCCGCCGGGGCCGGAGAACCAGGCGCTCTCGCCTCCGAGGTCCGAAGGCGGGGCCCTGCGCAGCCAGGACCTGTACACGATGGACGACCCCGTCGACCTCAGCGGCACGATTGCCCGCGTAGATCCTGCGACCGGCGACGGCGTCGCCGCCAACCCGCTCAGCTCCAGCCCCGACCCGAACGCGCGACGGGTGATCGCGTACGGGCTGCGCAACCCGTTTCGCTTCGTCATCTCGCCCGACGGCGAGATCTGGATCGGCGAGACCGGCTGGCGCGACTTCGAGGAGATCGACTCGTTCTCGGCTTCGGCACCAACGCCGCCCAACTTCGGCTGGCCCTGTTACGAGGGCTTCGACCCCCAGCCGGGATACGAGGCGCTCGGGCTCGACCTCTGCGACGACCTCTTCGCCTCGCCGGGAGCGGTGAGCGCACCGGAGTTCGTCTATGACCACCACCAGCCGCTCTATCCGGCCGATCCCTGCCCGGTCCCCGGCGACGGCTCGGCGACCGCGGGCATCGAGCTCTACGGAGGCACCTCGTTTCCGCTGCCCTACCAGGGGGCGCTGTTCTTCAGCGACTACGCGCGGCATTGCATCTGGGTGCTCCCCGACCTGAACCAGGACGGCGAGCCCGAGACCGCCGCGGTGCACGCGTTCGACGCCAACGTCGTCTCGCCGGTGGACCTGGAGGTCGGGCCGGACGGCGCCCTCTACTACGTCGACATCGGCCTCGGCGAGATCCGGCAGATCCAGTTCAACGCAGCGGCCCACCCGCCGGAGGCGGTTGCCGCGGCCTCCCCGACGTCCGGGCCGACGCCGCTGACGGTCCAGTTCGACGGCACCGGATCGAGCGACGCGGACGCGGGCGACATCCTGTCCTACAACTGGGACCTCGACGGCGACGGCGCCTACGACGACTCGACCGAGCCGAGCCCGGAGTTCGACTACACGACGGCGGAGACCGTGGTCGCCGGCCTCCAGGTGACCGACGTCGCCGGCAACGTCGACATCGACACCGTGCGCATCGATGCCGGCAACCGGCCGCCGGTGGCGGAGATCAGCGGGCCGGCTCCCGGCACCGCCTGGGCCGTCGGCGAGCCCCTGCGGTTGATCGGCGCCGGCGAGGATCCCGACGAGGGAGACCTCGACGCGAGCGCGCTGACATGGACGGTCGATCTCAACCACTGCGTCACCGGCGGCGGCTGTCACGTGCACCGGGTGCAGACGGTCACCGGCACGGACGACTTCGAGCTCCCCGCGCCCGATCACTACTACCCGGCGCACCTGACCGTCGGCCTCACCGCGATCGACTCGGACGGACTCGAGAGCGCACCCCGGCAGCTGCGCCTCGACCCGCGCACGGTCGAGCTCGGCTTTGCCTCGGTGCCGACCGGGATGACCCTCGACGTGAACGGGGCGAGCGAGACGGCGCCGTTCACGGTGACCGCGATCGAGTCGGCGGCGACAACGGTGGTCGCGCTCTCGCCGCAGTCGCTCGGAGGACAGGCCTACGACTGGCATTCGTGGTCTGACGGCGGGGCTCGCGTGCACGACTTCCAGGCGGTATCGGCGCAATCCCTGACTGCGACCTTCGAGCAGGCCGCCCCGGGAGGCGGGGGCGGCAACGGCGGCGGCGGGCCGCCTCCCGATTCCACCGAGTACACGCCCTCGCTGGACGTGCTCAAGCTGCGAAAGCCGAAGCGCGCCGGGCGACTCGCCGAGAAGGGCGTGCGCGCACTGGTGCGGTGCTCGCGTGCCTGCAAGGTCACGATCAAGCTCCGTGGCGACGGCGCCGAGGCGCGCAAGGCTGGCCTGGACGGCAAGATCGGCCGTGCCCATGCGACCCTCGGCGCCGACGTCGGCGAGTGGGTCGACGTCCATCCCCGCTGGCGTGCACGCCGCCGGCTGCTGGAGGAACCGGACCGGCGCGTTCCGTGGATCGTGCCGCGCTTCCAAGCCACCGCCGCCGGCTGAGCCGCGGTAGGACGCAGATCAGCTCTCGTCGCGGTTGCGAATCCGGTGAGCCATGCGGCTCTGGAGGGTGAACAGCTCGATGAATCCCGGGCTCGCCTGCTGGCTGAACTGCCCGCCGGACTCGCCGAACCCGGCCAGCGACTTGTCATAGAGGGCGTAGGGCGAGCTGCGGGCGACCACGCTGGCCGACCCCTTGTAGAGCTTCACCGCCACCTCCCCCGTCACGTACTCGTTGGCCGACTCCATGTACGCGTCGAGGTCGGCGCGCAGCGGCTCGTGCCAGAGGCCGGCGTAGCAGAGGTATGCCCAGCGGTCCTCGAGGATCCGCTTGAACGTGTTCTGATGGATGGTCGAGACGAGCCCTTCGAGCTCGCGGTGGGCCGGAATCAGGATCGCCGCCGCCGGGACCTCGTAGACGTCGCGGACCTTGAGCCCGACGATCCGGTCCTCGACATGGTCGACGATGCCGGCGCCATGCTCGGCGCCGATCCCGGCCGCCCGCTCGATCAGCTCGACCAGTCCCAGCCGCTCGCCGTCCAGCGACACCGGACGGCCGGCCTCGAAGCCCACCCGCACGAGCTGCGGGCGATCGGGCGCCTCCTCGGGACGGGTGACCAGATGAAAGACGTCGTCGGGGGTGGGCTCGTCGAGGTCCTCGATCGAGCGGCCCTCCGACGAGCGCCCCCACAGGTTGTCGTCGATCGAGTACGGCGTGATCTCGTTTCCGCCCTTGATCGGGATCGCGTGCTCGCGCGCGTAGGCGATCTCCTCCTCGCGCCCCATCTCCCAGTCGCGCACCGGCGCCAGCACCTTCAGCTCGGGATCGAGCGCGGCGATGGTGCCCTCGATCCGCACCTGGTCGTTGCCCTTGCCGGTGCAGCCGTGAGCGATCGTGTCGCAGCCCGTCGCGCGCGCGTGCTCGACCGCGAGCTTTGCTATCAGCGGCCGCGCCAGCGCGGTGAACAGCGGATAGCCGCGGCCGTAGAGCGCGTTCGCCTTGATCGCCGGCAGCACGTACTCGGCGGCGAACTCCTCGCGCGCGTCGGCGCGGATCGCGTCGACCGCGCCCAGCTCACGCGCCTTGCCGACGACCACGTCCCAGTCCTCACCCGGCTGGCCGAGATCGACCGTGAGGGTGACGATCTCGGCGCCGTAGCGCGCCTGGATCCAGTGCAGCATCACCGAGGTGTCGAGGCCGCCGGAATACAGCAGCAGCACCCGGCTCACCTGCTCGGGATCGGCCTGATAGCCGGCGATTCTCGACGCCTGGTTGTCGGTCATGGGCGCGCGAAGTCTCGCACGGCCGCCTGTTCATCCGCGATCATGCTCCCGTGCGCAGGGCACTTCACATCTTCTCGGTGGCGCTGATCACCGCGGGCGCGGTGGTCCTGATCGACGTCGGCATGACCCTCGCGTGGAAGGAGCCGCTGTCGACGATCTACGGCTCGATCCAGCAGGGCAAGGCCGAGGACGAGCTGTCCCAGCTCGAGGACGACTTCCCCTCCCCCACCGACCTGCGCACGGTCGCGCGGATCCGCAACCCCGAGCAGCGCGTCGACCGCCTGGCCGACCTGTTCGCCGATCGGGTCAAGAGCGGCCAGGGCATCGGCCGGATCCAGATCGACGACATCGACGTCGACGTGGTCGTCGTCGAAGGGACCAACACCTCGACCCTGCAGAAGGGCCCCGGACGCTATCCCGACACCGGCTTTCCGGGCCAGGGCAGGACGATCGGCATCGCCGGCCACAGGACGACCTACCTTGCGCCCTTCCGGCTCATCAACGAGGTCGAGGACGGCGATGAGATCAGGCTCGAGATGCCCTACGGGACCTTCACCTACGTGGTCGAAAAACACGAGATCGTCGACCCGTCACAGGTCGAGATCGTCGACGACGTCGGCTACGAGCGCCTGGTCCTGACGGCGTGTCACCCGCTCTACAGCGCCGCGCAGCGCTGGGCGGTGTTCGCGAAGCTCAGCGACGTGAGCCTGTTCGCCAACGACGAACGCGCCTGGCACCACCCCTAGGCGAGCGCTCGCCCTAGTCGGACCCGAGGATCTCCTTGACGATGGCCGCCGTGTCGTCGAGCTTGAACTCGCGCTCGAGCGTGCGCTGGACCTCATCGCGCTCGACACCCTGGACGGCGAGCTGCGTGGCACGGATGACCGCCCGCTGGCGGGCAGGGCCTTCGGCCCGTGACCCGCCGTCGCTCTCCTGCTCACGCCGGTCCGGCTTCAGTTGCTCGGCGGCGGGGGCTTCTACAGGCTCCGGCTCCGGCTCCGGCTCCGGCTCCGGCTCAGCGGCCGCGGGCTCCTCGGCGGTCGCTTCGGCAGCGGCCGGCGCCGGCGCGCTGGGCTCGGCAACGACCGGATCGGCGAGCGCGCGCTCAAGCGCCGCCGAGACCGCGCCCAACCGTCGCTCGATCTCACGCGCCTCACTGCGCAGCGTCTCGAGCGTCAGCTCGAGGTGCGCTCTGCGCGCTTCGACCATCGCGTCGGCCTCGCGACGGCACTCCTCCAGGTAACGCGCGGCCTCCTCGGTGGCCTCGCGGCGGATGTCCTCCGAGACGTTCTCGGCCGTGACGAGCATCTGGCGGATCTGCTCGGCCGCCCCCGAAAGCGACTCGGACCGGTCGTCGGCCGGCATCAGCTCCTCCGCCGACCCGGCGATCGTCCCATTTGGGTGGCGATCAGGCGGATGCCCTCAGAGGCGGCCCCGCCGCTCTCGCGCGGGCCGCGGAACGACAGCTTGAAGTCGGTCATGTCCACGCCCATGATGGCACCGTAACGGCCCTGTCGGCAGATCTCAGCCGTTTGGCGAGTCGTGCACTCACGCGTCGCCATCGCCCGTGAGAAAGCGCGCGGCGCGACCGCTTTCGGTCTCGATCGTGTGCTCGCCGACGTACTCGAGTCCGGCTTTGATCAGCCGCTCGCGCAGCGTCGGGTCGTCGGCCAGGTCGGCGATCGCGTCGGCCGCGGCGGCCGGGTCGCCGGGCGCCACCAGCAGCACGCAGTCGCCGACGGCCGCGCGAATGCCGCCGACGTCGGAGGCGACGACTGGCAGCCCCGCGGCGAAGGCCTCGAGCAGGATCTGCGGCAGGCCCTCGGTCAGCGAGCTGTGCAAGAGGGCGTGTGCGCGCCGGTAACGGTCAGAGAGCCCGGCATCGATCGGCACGTAGCCCGCGACCTCGGCGTGATCGTCCAGCCCGGCGTCGGCGAGCGCCCGCTCCAGCTCGGGCCGCAGCGGCCCGTCGCCGCAGACCTCGAGCCTCCACTCGCCGCCGCCGCGAAGCAGTAGCGCGAGCGTGTCGACGAGCACCATCGGGTTCTTCTCGGCGTCCAGGCGGCCCACGCTCAGCATCGTCTTCACCCCGGCGTAGCTCTTGCCGGTCGCTTCCTCGACGCCGACGATCTGATCCGCCGAGACGAGCGACACGGAGATCTCGAGCAGCCGCCCCGTGCCGGCGTAGTTGCGCGCGAGCTGCGGTCCGACGACCACCACCGGGTGACGACGCGCGAGCCTGCGAAACCACCGCTCGAGCAGGTCGGTGACCACGTGCACGACCCGCCGGCCCGGATGCCGGGCGCGAACGTAGGCTGGAGAGTCCTGGCGCACCCCGAGCAGCAGCCGCTTGCCGCGCAGGCGCGCAAACGCCGCCAGGGCGACGATCAGCGGATGCGGGCCGAGCGCCCAGACGCGGTCGACCCTGCCCACCGCGCGCCACGCTCGCCAGAGCGAGCGCGGCAGGGCGAGCAGCGCCGCCGGGCTGACCAGCGACCCGTAGAACGGCAGGGCGACGAACTCGACGCCCTCGCCGATCGGGTAGTGGCCGCTGGAGCCGGGCGGGCTGAGGCGCCCGAGGATCACCGTCGGCCCGTCGAGCTGCGCCGCGACCCGCGCCAGGAAGAGCGAGAACGCGCGCTCGGAATAGACGCTGTCGCCGACCTGGTGGTAGGCGTAATCGGTGTAGACGAGGGTGCGCAAGCGCCGAACTCTCTCAGGCTCCAACTTTGCACGAGGTCGCCGCAACAACTGTCACAATCGTCGGCCGGTGAGCCCCACGCACGACCACCCCTATGCCGCGGACTGGATGCAGCCGCCAGAGGAGCAGGAGGGGCTGACAAGGTTCGTCGAGACGCTCCGCGAGCGGATCTGGCTGGTGCTCGGAACCATCGCGGTCACCACCGTCATCGCGATCCTCTACGTCGCCACCACCGACAAGGTCTACGAGGCCGAGGCCGATCTGCTCATCAGCCCGATCCCGGCGACCGAGAACTCCGCCTACGTGCTCGCGGGGCTACCGCCACCCTCCTCCGATCCGACCCGCGACGTCGAGACCGCCGCCCGGCAGGCGACCACCCTCGAGGTCGCCGAGCGGGTCAAGGAGGAGACCGGAGCGAGCGAGTCCCCTCGCGAGCTGCTCAACCGCGTCCGCGCCGAGCCGATCGCCCAGAGCAACCTGATCGCGATCCTCGCCCGCGAGAACTCGCCGCAGGGCTCCCAGGAGCTGGCCAACACCTTCGCCGACCAGGCGGTGGCCAACCGCACTGCGCAGATGCACGACCGCATCGACGCCGTCCTCCCGAGCCTGCGCGAGACCATCGATACCGCCACGGGCGACACCGCCGTGATCCAGGATCAGATCAACCTCCTGCAGGCGCTGCGGTCGCAGGACGACCCGACGATCCAGGTCGAAACGCTCGCCGACCTCCCGGAGACTCCGGTCGCCCCGCGCCCGGTCCTGAGCATCGCCGGCGGCCTGCTCGCCGGCACCATCCTGGGCATCGCGGCGGCCTTTGCCCTGCAGATCCTGGATCCCCGCCTGCGGCGCGAGGAGCAGCTGCGCCGCCTGTACCGACTGCCGATCCTGGCCCGGATCCCGCAGGAGACGGCAAAGCGCGACCAGCCCCTGGACCCGCGCGCGCTCTCTCCCTACAGCACCGAGGCCTACCGGTCGCTGCGGACCACGCTCGCGGCTTCGGCCGGGCGCGGCAACGGCAAGGCCGTCCTCGTCACGGGTCCGTCGGCCTCAGAGGGAAAGACCACGACCGCGGTCAACCTCGCCGCCTCGCTGGCTGCCGCCGGTCACTCGGTGATCCTGATCGAGGCCGACCTACGGCGGCCGGCGGTCGGCCGGGCGCTCGGCATCAAGCCCTCCCACGGGGGTGTCGTCAGCGTGCTGCTCGAGAGCGTCAACCTCGAGGACGCCCTGGTCACGGCCAGCCCGTATGAGCAACTCGGCCTGCTGCTGGCCGACTACGAGGGCGGCTGGATCACCGAGCTGTTCGCGCTCGACGCGGCCGCGCGGCTGATCGAGGAGGCGCGTCAGCTCGCCGACTGGGTGATCGTCGACTCCCCGCCGCTGACCGAGGTGGTCGACGCGCTGCCGCTGGCGCGACTCGTCGACAGCGTCCTGATCGTCACCCGGATCGGCAACAGCCGGCTCTCGGCGATCCGCAGGCTCGGCGAGCTGCTGGCCGAGAACGGCATCAAGCCGGTCGGCTTCGCGGTCGTCGGCACGGCGAGACCGGCGCGCAGCCAGTACTACCTCGGCAAGCCTCCGATGGAGCAGGCCGTCCGCAGCCGATGACGGGCCCGTCGTCGATCGACCGCATCTGAGGCCAGCCTGCTGAGCGCAAGGTTCGAGCTCGAGTCCTGGGCGATTCCAGCGCTCGCGGCCTTGCTGGCGGTCGTGCTGGGGTTCACCGCCGGGGTCGACCCGAAGGTCGCGATCGCGATCTCGTTCGCGCTCGCGTTCGTGATCGTCGTCGTCGCCGATCTCGCCGCGGGCCTCGTGCTCTTCACCTTCCTCGCCTTCCTCGAGATCGTCCCGTTCGGCGGCCCGGCGCTCTCGTTCACCAAGCTGCTCGGCCTGCTGCTGCTGATCTCGTGGCTCGCGGTGATGGCCGCCCAGCGCCAGGTCAGGCTCGACGCCGCCGTAGTTCGACCCCTCGTCTACCTGGTCGGAGGCCTGCTGGGCTGGGTTCTGCTCAGCGCGACCTGGGCCGATGACCCCGGCGAGTCGCTCGTCGTGTTCTCTCGATACGCGCTCAACGCGATGCTCTTCGTGATCGTGCTCACGTCGGTCCAGAAGCGCTCGACGGCATCGTGGCTGGTGGGTGCATTCGTGGCGGGGACGACGGTGGCGGCGATCTACGCAATCGCCACCCCGGGACGGTTCGCGTCCGAGTACGGAAGGATCGAGAGTGCCGCGCTCGATCCGAACGAGCTCGCCGCGGTGCTGGTGCCGGCTTCGATGCTGTGCCTGTTCGTGGCGCTGGGGCTGCGCAAGGCACCGGTCATTCGGATCCTGGCCGGCGCCGTGGGAGTGCTCTGCGGCGCGACGATCCTGCTGACCGTCTCGCGCGGCGGTTTGATCGCGCTCGCGGTCGCGCTGGTGACCGCGATCGTCGTCGGCGGCCGCTGGCGGATCCCGCTCGCCCTCCTGGCCGTCACGATCGCCAGCAGTGTGTTCATCTACTTCGCGGGGTTCGCGAGCCCGCAGGTGGTCGCCCACCTCGAGGCGACCACTCAGGGCGATGCCCGCCTCAACGAGGGCAGGGTGACCATCTGGGGAGTCGCGTGGAGGATGGCCGAGGATCACCCGGTGCGCGGCGTCGGCGCCGGCAACTTCTCCGCCAACTCGATCGCGTACGTGCTGCAGCCCGGCATGGCGCCGCGCAGCGACCTGATCGTCAACAACCCCTCGGTCGTCCACAACACCTATCTCGAGACGATGGCCGAGCTCGGCCTCATCGGCGCCGGCCTCTACGTCGCGCTGATCGGGTTCTGCGTAGGGGCGCTGTTCAAAGCCGCGCGGACCTTCGCTCGCCTCGGCGACCTGACGATGGAGCTGCTCTCCAGGGGCTTGATCGCCGCGCTCGTCGGGGTGCTGGTCTCGGACTTCTTCATCTCCGACCAGTTCAGCAAGGCGCTGTGGCTGCTGCTCGCGCTCGGGCCCGCGATGCTGCTGATCGCCCGCCGCCAGAGGGCCGAAACGGTCCCGCCCGAGATCGCGTGAGCACGGCCGCGCGACGCGAGCCGCGGCTACAGCAATATCCGGGGGTGCCGATGGGTCGGAAGATGAAGCCGACGCCGCTGACAAGCGGACTTCTTGAGGCACGAACGATCCCGCTGCTCGAGCTGTCGCCGGCCGAACTCGGGCGTTGGCGCGAGCTCGCCGTCGCGGCGGTCGAGCCGAACCCGTTCTTCGAGCCGGAGTTCGTCGTCTCGGTGGCGCCCACCGTGCCGTCGCGGCACGTCGGCGTGCTCGTGGTCGAGCGCGGCGGCGAGTGGCTCGCTGCGCTGCCTGTGCGCCGGGCTTCCAGCTGGCGCCGGATCCCGGTGCCGGGAACCCTGAGCTGGAAGAGCAGCTACACCTATCTCGGCGTGCCCCTGCTGCACCGCGAATGGATCGACCCGGCCGCGCGGACGCTGCTCGAGGCCTCGGTTCACGGTCGCCGATACCTCGGGCTGGAGCTGCTCGGCGCCGACGGACCTGTGGCTGCGGCCATCCACCGGGCGGCCACCGAGCTCGGTTTCTCGCGCACCGTCCTGCGCTCGTACGAGCGCGCCGCGCTGCGCCGGCGCAGCGATCCGAGCGAGTACGTGAGCGTGAAGGCCAAGCACAGACGCGAGCTTCGACGGCTGCGCGACCGGCTCTCGGAGGAGCTCGGGACTGCGGTCGAGGCGAACGAGGCGGACGCCGGCGGCGTCGCGATCGACGAGTTCCTGCGCCTGGAGGGATCGGGGTGGAAGCGCAAGGCGGGCACCGCATTTGCCTCGCTCGCCGGCCACGAGGCGATGTTCAGGCGCATCTGCCACGCTTTCGGCGAGCTGGGACGACTCGAGCTGTTCACGCTCGAGGGCGGTGGGCAAACGCTGGCCGCCAAGTGCAACCTGATCGCGGGCGACGCAGTCTTCTGCTTCAAGATCGCCTTCGACGAGGCTTGGGCGAGGTTCTCGCCGGGGGTCCAGCTCGAGCTCGCGAACATCGCCTTCTTTCACGCCAAGCCCCGGCTCAAGTGGATGGACTCCTGTGCCGAACCGACGAATGTGATGATCAACCGGCTGTGGCCAGACCGTCGACCGATCGAGGTCACGGCGATCACCGGCGGCGGCGCCGGCAGAGCAACGGAGCGATTGTTCCGCGCCGCGGTTCAAACGCGTGAGCTGATCAAAGGAGGTCCGCGGGCTTGAGTACCGATCTGAAGATCGACCAGGAGCGTCTCGCGCGCGGTCTCGGTGACGAGCCGTTCGCCGTCACGCACGAGCTCGTCGACCATCCCCTGCTCGAGCTCGACGCGATCGGCCGGCTCGCCGACTCGCTGCCCGACGACAGCATCGAGCACAACCTCGGCCAGGTTCCCGAGCTGCTGCCCGGCGGCGAGGCCCCCCGTCTCGACCTCTCGCCCGGCGAGATCGCCCGCGGTATCGACTCCAACGGCTGCTGGATGGTGCTCAAGCGAATCGAGCAGGACCCCGCCTACGCCGCGCTGCTCGCCGAGACGCTGGCCGAGGCGACCGCGAGCATGGAGACCCGCGAGGGCGGCGTCCGCCGCCTGGAGGGGTTCATCTTCCTCTCGGCGCCCAACTCGACCACCCCCGCGCACTTCGACCCCGAGCACAACTTCCTGCTCCAGATCCGGGGCTCCAAGGAGATGGTCGTCGGCGAGTTCCCCGACCCGGAGACCGAGGTCGACGAGCTCGAGCGCTACTACGGCGGCGGTCATCGCAACATCGAGTGGCTGCCCGCCAACGCGCACGCGTTTGCCCTCGGCCCGGGCGACGGCGTCTACGTGCCGGTGCACGCGCCGCACCTGGTGCGCAACGGCCCCAAGCCGTCGATCTCGCTCTCGGTCACCTTCTACACCGCCGACTCCGAGCGCCTCGGTGTGGTGCACTCGGTCAACTCCAAGCTGCGCGCGGCACGGCTGCGCCCGAGCCCGCCCGGTCGCCGTCCCGGGGTCGACCGCGCAAAGGCGGCGGCCTGGCAGACGGCCCGCTCGCTCGCCAAGCGCGGTCGCGACCTGACCCGCCACAACGGCGGCTGACTTTCAGCGGCGGCGTCCGGTGGGCAGGCGGCGCTGAAGCGCCGCCAGACGCCCGCGCATGCCGGAGGGCAGCCGGCCGGCGATCCTGCGGGCGGCCAGCTCGCCGGCGACCGCGAGCCCGGCGGGATGTCGAGGCCGGGTCAGCACCGGCGTCGCCACCCGCCGCACCGAGTCGCAGAAGCGGAACTTGTAGGGCTCGGCGCCCAGCAGCATGTCGTACTCCGAAGCGCCCTCGGCGATTGCCCTCTCGATGATCCGGCCGTGCATGATCAGACCGACGGAAAAGCGGCTCCAGCTCTCCTCGAACCCCGCCTGGTAGAACGCGTAGCGGTCGCCGACCCGCCAGCCGTAGAAGGCGGCGATCGGCTCGCCGTCGGCCTCCAGCACCAGCAGCCGCAGCCAGCCGGCCTGAAGCGCCGCGCCGGCGAAGGTCTCGTGAAAGGCGCGCGCGCTGCCCGCCTGAAGCGACGAGCCGCCTCGTTCGCTCCAGCGCGCGAAGTGAAGCCGGAAGAAGGTCGCCAGATCGGCCTCCAGCTCGGCGGAGGTCGCGGTCTGGCGCAGCTGGATCGTCGCCTCGCGCACGAGCCGGCGATCCAGCCGTCGCAGCTGTTTGCGAAAGCTCGCCGAGCGGGTGCCGAGATAGTCGTCGAAGCTCGCCTGACCCAAGGAGGCGAAGGGCGAAACGGACTCCGAGCGCACTCGGCGGCGAAGCTCGGCGCCTCCCGGTCCCGGGAGCCCTCGCCACCAATCGGAGTCGGCGTCGACGTTGTCGAGCACCAGGGTTGCCCACGAGGGCTCCGCCCCGGCCAGGGCGGCGACCGCGGAGCGGGCAACAGTCGCCTCGTCGGCCAGATGGGCGACCGGGTGCACGTAATCGGCCAGGATCGAGCCCGCGATCCTGGCGCTGCGGATCAGGCCGCTGCCACCGATCGCGAACGGCATCAGGCCGAGCAGGGTCCCGTCGTCGGCGTGCACGACGGCGACCCGGACGGTGGCGGACTCGCCGTAGTGCTCGAGCCAGGACCGGAACCACTCGGGTGTGACGAAGGCGCTGTCGCGACCGACGGCAAGCTCGCGCCAGGCTGCGACGTGGCGCTCGAGCGCCTCCTCGGGGCCCAGCAGGACGGCCTCAGGCATCGGTCGCCGCGCGATGGGTGCGCTCGTAGAGCTCGGTGAGCCGACGCACCGTGGCGTCGATCGAGTACTCGGCTTCGCGCAGCTCGCGCCCGCGCTCGCCCATCGCCGCGCGCGCGGCGGGATCGTCGAGCAGCGCCCCGATCGCGGTCGCCAGTCGCTCGGGCCGGCGTGGCGGCACGAGCGTCCCGGTGACGCCGTCCTTGACGAGGTCGGGGATCCCGCCAACCGCCGAGGCGACCACCGGCTTGCCCTCGGCCATGTACTCCATCACCGATAGCGGACTCCCTTCGAAGTCCGACGAGCAGACGCCGACATCCATCGCCGCGACGACCGCCGGCACATCGGCGCGGAAGCCGAGCAGGAGCACGTTCTCCTCCAGGCCCCGCTCGCTGATGAGCTGCCGCAGCTCGGTGCGGACGCTGGTGTCAGTGCCCTCGTCGCCGCCGGCAACCAGGACCCGCAGCCGCGGGTC
Organism: Solirubrobacterales bacterium; assembly: GCA_036794585.1. Lineage (GTDB taxonomy): Bacteria > Actinomycetota > Thermoleophilia > Solirubrobacterales > 70-9 > WHSW01. Next base: position 28,991 of record DAIRGH010000013.1, read on the forward strand.
GTCGCGGACCAGCAGGGCGACCGCCTCGATCAGCACGTCGACGCCCTTGTACCGGCGCAGCGTGGCCACAGTGCCGATCACGGGAGCGTCCCGCGCGATTCCGAGCTCGGCCCGTACGTCTCCGCGCTCGCCGGCAGGCGGGTCGGCGATCCCGTTCGGGATCAGCTCGATCAGCTCCGGCGGGATTCCCTCGATCTCGATCATCCGTCGCCGGTCCTCGCTGGAGACGGCGACGATCACGTCGGCGCGACGGGCGATCAGATGACGGTCGAGGAGCCGCCGCAGGGGCCTTCCCTCGAACGCCCAGCTGTGCTCGTGGGCGATGAAGGTCGGCACCCGGCCGAGCGGCGCGACTATCGCTCCCCAGACGTTGGAGCCGAACTTGTGCGAGTGCAGGATGTCGACAGGATCGCGGCGCAGCCGGGCGATGAGGGAGGCGAACGGGCGGAGCGCGGGCTTGCCGTAGCGCTCGAGGCCGATGAACTCCACGCCGGCCTCGTCGAGCTCCGCCATGGCGCGCTGGACCGTCGGGTCGGCGGCAGTCTCGGGGTCCCAGCGGCTGACGCAGAAGCTGCGCGCAAAGCGCTCGGGATCGAGCCGCTGGACGAGCTTGCGGGCAAGGCTTTCGGCCCCTCCGTAGGTCCCGATCCCGTCGACCAGCGTGAGCAGCCGAATCGGGCGCTCCTCGTGGGCGTCGCCGCCGCCGATTAGCCTATGGCCGGTCATCAGGGTCGTTGGGACAGGTTCGAGATGAGTTCGGCGGGGCGCGAGGGGATCCTCGCCCGGGCGCGCCGATTCTGGCAGGTGCATCCGGGGACCCCGAACGTGCTCAGCACGGCCGGATCGTTCTCGCCACCGATCGGCAGCCGGATCAGCGACGACGCAACCGGTGGCTACTACATCGACTTCTCGCTCAAGTCGGATGAGCCCTGGCCGCCTTCGTGGTTCGAAGGTGGCGATCGCGAGCTCTTCGTTGCCACCGCGCAGTTCGGGCTCGGCTGCTTCGAGCGCTATCTCGCCGGTGACGGGGAGCAGTGGCTGGAGGCCGCGCGCGGCTCGGCCGAGCACCTGCTCGCCGCTCAGGCCGCCGACGGCGGCTGGGTGCACCGGATGGCGATGCCCCACAGCTACTGGATCCAGCCGCCGTGGGTATCGGCGATGGCTCAGGGCGAGGGCGCCAGCCTGTTCGTGAGGCTCCACGCCCAGACGGGCGACGACCGGTACGCCGAGGCCGCGATCCGCGCCCTCGCTCCGCTGCGGGTCCCGACCAGCGAGGGCGGAGGGCGAGCCGAGCTCGACGGCGGGTTGTTCCTGGAGGAGTACCCCAGCAATCCGCCCTCGCTCGTGCTCAACGGGGCGATCTTCGCCCTCTGGGGATGCCGCGACGTCGCGATCGGACTCGGCGATTCGGGGGCGGCCGAGCTGCACACCGAGGCGCTCGAGACGCTGGCGGCGAACATCCACCGCTTCGACACCGGGTTTTGGTCGCTTTATGACCTGTTCCCGCACCCGATCCGCAACGTCGCCAGCGGTGCCTATCACCGGCTCCACTTGACGCAGCTGCGGGCCCAGCAGCTGGTCAGCCCGCGGCCCGAGTTCGCACGCGCGATCGAGAACTTCGCCCGGTACGAGCGCTCCCGCGCCTGCCGGACGAGGGCGCTGGCCCAAAAGGTCGCGTTCAGGCTGCTCGTGCCGCGCAACGAGCAGCTGGCGCTGCGGCTGCCCTGGGCTCATCGGCCGGCCCACGGCGAGGTGCTGGTGCTCTGCTACCACTCGGTCAGCGACGACTGGCCGTCGAAGTTGGCGGTCACCCGGGCGCAACTGCGCGAGCACCTTGAGCACCTGATCGAGCGCGGCTACGAGGGGGCCACGTTCTCCGACGCGATCACGCGGCGGAGCGACGGCAGGCCGCGGGTCGCGGTCACGTTCGACGACGGCTACGCCTCGCTGGAGGCCAACGCAGCTCCGATCCTCGCCGAGCTCGGCCTGCCGGGAACCGTGTTCGTGCCGACCTCCTATGTCGGCCAGTCCGAGCCAATGTCGTGGCCTGGGATCGAGCAGTGGCTCGACACCCCCCACCGCGAGGAGCTCGAGCCACTCGACTGGGACGGGGTCAAGCGGCTGGCGGCGGCCGGCTGGGAGATCGGGTCGCATTCCCACACCCACCCGCGGCTGACCGAGCTCGACGACGGCGCGCTCGCGGCCGAGCTGCGCGAATCGCGCCTGGAGCTCGAGCGGCGGCTCGACGCGCCCTGCCGCTCGATCGCCTACCCCTACGGGGACCTCGACGAGCGCGTGATCGCCGCCGCCCGCGAGGCCGGGTACGTGACGGGCGGCGCCCTGCCCCCCCGCTTCTACGTGCCGCGTCCGCTGGCATGGCCGCGACTGGGCATCTATCGCAGCGACCGGCTGTCGCGCTACCGGTTGAAGACGTCGCGGATGGTCAGAGCGATGCGCCGGACGAGGCTCTGGTCGCTGCTCACCCGGATCGCCGGGCAGGGGTCGCGGGCTGATCCGGCGTGACGCCGGTTAGCGTCGCGCCTTGCCGCGAGCGGTGACCGCAACGGCGTTCGAGTCGCGGACGCCGGCGGCGCGGGCCTTGAAGTGGCTGCGCCGGTGGATCCTCACCTTGGCGCTGAAGCTCGAGCCCCGGAGCGAGGCGCGCTTGAACGACTTCCAGTTGCCGTGGTGCTTCTTGAAGATCCAGACCTGGCTCGTGAGCGTGACCGGGACCTCACCCCGCAGCGTCGTCCTCTCACCGGGCCGGACCGTCGGCTTGACGGCCTCAAGCGAGAGCTGCTGCTCGGTGACGCCCTCGAGCACGCCGGCGCAGGGGCTGCCGGCCTCGAGCGCGAAGTCGCCCCCCGAGCGGGTGGCGTACTTCGGATTGGCGATCACGTTGTTGGTCGCCTCGAAGCCCGGCTGGGAGTAGGCGATCCCGCTGCCGTCCTCTTCCTTGTACCAGCCCTCGGCGCCGTGGATGCAGTTGTCGCGGACGACGTTGTTGCGGCCCGGCGGCGTGTCGTCCGGATAGAACGACTCGACGTTGTGGCGCAGCTTGGAGTTGCTGATGATGTTGTGCACGACGGTGGTGTCGTGCGACGAGATGCCCTCGTAGCCCGAGAACAGGATTCCCTGCCCGTTGCCGTCGATCACGTTGCCCTCGATCCGCGTTCCCTGCGCGTCGGGGAAGAGCTGGATGCCGCGGTCGGCGTTGTCGTAGATCACGTTGTCGCGGATCACCGCGTTGCGCGAGGCGGCGATGTAGATGCCGTGGTCGTGGTTGGTCGCCGGCAGCCGGCCGCAGTCGTGGATCTTGTTGCCCTCGATCAGCACGTCGCGCGGCGCCGGAGCGTCGTAGTAGGTGGCGAGATGGACGCAGTTGGAAGAGTGGTGGTTGGTGATCTCGTTGTTGCGCAGCACGGTGCGGTCGGCGTAGATCAGCGGGCTGAAGATGTCCGCGCGGGGTCCCTCGAGCAGCAGGTCCTCGACCACTGCGCCGGAGGCCGTGCGCTCGACCCGGAACTGCCCGCGCAGCGTCGCCCGCTCGCCCGGATACGACCTCACCGTGACGTCGGCGGCGCGCACGTTGAGCTCGTCGAACGAGTACACGCCGCCACGGAAGCAGAGCGTCTGGCCGTCGCCGAGAGCGTCGACGGCGTCGTTGGCGCTGGAGCCCGGGGCGGCGACGAGGTCGCAGCCCGCGTCGGCGCTCGCGGCGCTGGGAAGCGCCAGCGCGAGCGCAACAACGATGGGTGAGAGAAGGGTCGCCGCCTTCCGATGCATGGCTTGGTCATCGGTCGATCCACGCCTGAGCGGCATCGTCGAGCGCGAAACTGGACATCTGTTCCAGGGCCTGTTTGGACGATTCGTTGCACGCCGGAGGCGCAACTAGCATCCGCTTCGAGTGGCCGACGGAAAGCAGGAGGTGCCGAGCGACCTGACCTCGACCGTCGTCCGCGGCGTCAGCCTCGCGGCGAGCGGCTTTCTGGTCGCGCAGGCGCTCAACCTGGGCTTCTACATCGCTCTGGCTCGGCTGCTGGAGCCGACCGACTTCGGCGAGTTCGCAGCCGCGACGGTGCTCATCGGGTTCACGCTGCTGCTGACCGAGTCCGGCATGGCCTCGGCGGTGATCCAGCGCCGCGACCGGCTCGAGGAGGCGGCCTCGACCGCGGCCTTCGCGACCATCGTCTCGGGGATCGTGTTCAGCCTGCTCGCGCTGGCGACCGCGCCCCTCGTCGGCGCCTTCTTCGACAGCAGCACGGTGACGGCGCTGGCGGCGGCGTCTGCCGGGACCGTGTTCCTGCGCACCGCCGGTTCGGTCCCCGACGCCCTCCTGCAGCGGCGCTTCTCGTTCCTGCGCAGGCTGGTGATCGAACCCGCCCAGGTGACGGCGTTCGGGATCGCAGCGGTGATCGCGGCCTCCAGCGACATGGGCCCGTGGTCGCTGGTGATCGGCCAGTACGCGGGCTTTGCGGTCGACGCGATCCTGGCCTGGATCCTCGTCCGCTGGCGGCCTCAGCCTGGGCTTACGTCGCTTGCGATGTGGCGCGAGCTCGTCGGCTACGGGCGCCACGTGCTCGTCGCCACGGCGATCCTGCAAGCGGGCGACCAGCTCAACACCGCCGTCGTAGGCCGCCTGCTCGGCACCGCCGCGCTCGGCCAGTTTCGCTACGCGATGCGCTTGGCGGCGATGCCGTTTCAACTCCTGCTCGCGGGTGCCGCCTACGTGCTGTTCCCCGCGTTCTCGCGGATCGCCACCGACACCGCGCGACTTCGGGCGGCGTTCCTGCGCTCGCTGCGATGGGTGTGCGTGCTCGCCTTCCCGGCGGGCCTCGTCTTCGTCCCGCTCGGGATCCCGCTCGCGGTCATCGTCTTCGGCGACGTCTGGCGCGAGGCGGGCGAGGCGCTCGTGGCGATGTGCCTCTTCCCGGCGGGCGCAATGCTCTCCTCGGTGGTCTCCGAGGCGCTCAAGGCGGTCGGCCAGCCGCGCCTGCTGGTCCGGATGCATGCGCTCAGCACGACGCTCACGGTGGCGACGATGATCGCGCTGCAACCGCTCGGCCTGAGCGCGGCTGCGGCGGCGCTCTCGATCGGCGCAATCGTGGGCGGCTTCTACTCCCTGGTCCTGATGCACCGCGCGACCGACACCCCGATGCGGGCGATGCTGGCCGCGGTGTGGCCGCCGGCGTTATCTGCGGTTGCGGCGGCGCTCGCGCTGCTGCCCCTCGAGCTCCTCGTCGTCGACGCCGAATCGCACGGCACGGCCGCCGGTGCGCTGTTGCTGCTCGCCGAAGCCGCCCTCGGCGCGGTCCTCTACCTGATCGCGCTGCGGATCCTGGCCCCAGCCACCGCGACCGAGCTGCTGAGCTCGGGCCGACGCCTCATCCGGCGGATCGCGATCTTCCGCGGGCCGGACCCCGAGACCCCCGAGCCCGAGGTCCTCGACGACACACTCGCGCCGTAGATTCCACGCGATGCCCCGCTTTGCCGTCGTCATTCCCGCGTTCAACGCCGCGCGGACCATCGGAGACACGATCCGCTCGGTCTTCGCTCAGACCGACCAGGACTTCGAGCTGATCGTCGTCGACGACGGTTCTGCTGACGAGACACCCGACCTGGTCGAGGGCTTCGCCGAAGACGCGCGCGTGAGCTTGATTCGCCAGCCGAATCAGGGCACCGCTGGAGCCCGAAACACGGGAGTCGCGAACACTTCCGCCCCCTATGTCAGCGTCCTCGACAACGACGACCTGTGGATGCCGAATTACCTCGAGAAGATGGGCGCGGCGCTCGACGCAACCCCGGACGCCGGGTTTGCCTTCTGTGACGCCTGGGCGTTCGACGACGCGAGCTCGAGAGTCCATTGGGTCACCGAGATGCACTACCGGCCTCCGCCCCCGCCCGGGGCCGACCGCGAGGAGGTCTTCCTCACCCTCGCAAAGCGAAACTTCGTCCACAGCTCCGCCACCATCCGCCGCGACGCGCTCGAGGAGGCGGGAGGCTTCGACGCCGGCATTCGCGGGGCAGATGACTACGACATGTGGTTTCGCCTGCTGCTCACCGGTCGCACCGCGGTTCAAGCCTCGTCCAAGCCGCTGATTTTGTGGCGCGACAGCCCGGACTCGCAGTCCAAGAACGAGCTGATGATGACCCAGAACCTGCGCGACGTGCTGGCGCTGGTGGCCGCGGATCCACGCACCCCGGGCTCCGCCCGAGAGGAGCTCGCATCGCGGATTCGCGGCGTCGACCGAGAGCTGGCGATGATGGCCGGGCGAAATCCGCTGCCGCGAATCGCCTACTGGCTTCGCGGGAGCGCGGTCGCGGCGCGACAGTGGCTGTTCAGGAACCGCTACTGGCCCGCCGAGCCGCCACCGGAGGTCGCTGCCGCCTTCCCGAACCTCGGCCGGCGGTGACCCGCGCCAGCCCGTCGTCGTAGAGGCCGGCCACCTCGCGAGCCCAGGTCTCGAGACCGCGGTTGCTCACGACCCATCGATTCGCCTCACTCGCCTCCGCCGATCGCTCGGCTTCGGTGCGATCCAGCGCCTCTTGGGTGAGGAAGGCGAGCCGGTCGGGATCCGCAGCCGAAAGCCGCAAGGCGGCCGGCATCGAGTCCCCGACTCGGTGCCCGGGTATGTCGGTTGCGATCACGGGTAGTCCGCAGCTGAGCGCCTCGAGCATCGAGTAGGGGCTTCCCTCGCTCCTGCTCGTCGCGATCAGGGCGTCGGCTGCGGCGTAGAAGCGCCGCACGTTCTCGTCGGCATCGGGAGCCTTGAGCGCGTCGCCAAGCCCGAGGCGGTCGGCGGCGGCGGCGGCCTCCGCGCCGCCACCCACGGTGAGGCCGACCGCCGGCGATCCCGCTCGGCGCATCGATGCAAGCGTCTCGCTGAACAGCGGCCCGCCCTTGACCTGCCAGTTCCACGCCATGTGGAGCACCACCGGCTCCGTGTCCGTCAAGCCGAGCGAGGCTCTCGCCTCGGCGCGCTCGTCCGAGTCAATCGGCCGGAAGTGCTCGGTATCGATTCCGTTGACAGCGACCACGACGTGGTCCGCGTGACCGCCGCGGCGCATGATCGCGCGAGCCAGGCCCTCTCCGGCGCACACGACCTTGAACACATGCCGAGCAACCCACGGGTACTTGACGAGGCTCAGGGCGATCCGGAATGGATGTCTGCGCAGGTAGCTGTGGACGTGCCAGATGACGACAACGTCAGTGCGTCGAGCGGCTACGGCCGCGGCCGGCAGGTCGAAGCTCGTGAAGTGCGTATGCAATACGACGGGGCCTTCGATCAAGCTCAGCCTCGCCTCGAGCCACTCGCGCAATTCGGCGCGACCTGAGCTCGGGGCGAAGTGCACGGGGATCTCATCCTCCGCCAGGCCGGCCAGCCAGGGCCGGTCGCGCGCGACTGGAGTGAAGCCGCACTCCAGGCGCCAGCCGCGGGCGCGAACCTCGCGTCCCAGAGCCCTGACCGCGGGGATGAACGAGCCGCGATAAGGGCCGCCGTAGTCGGCGAGGACCAGCACGGTTGCAGCCGGCATCCGTTCGGTGGCGCGGGTGGCCTCACGCCGTCGCACGATGTGCACCTTACGACGCATGGGCTTCGAATCGGCGCGGCGCGGGTAGGCCTTGAGCCAGGCGTCGTTCTCTATGGGGTTACTCGGTGGGCGATCGGTGGCTCCCATCCCCGGCAGCGCCGGCCAGCACCCGCTCGAGGTGTTCGACCTGGCGCTCGCGCAGGTGCGCGGAGGCGAGCCCGGCACCCGCTTCGCCGAGACGCTCGGCCAGAGCCGGATCGTCGCGCAGCCGCCGCACCGCGGCGGCGAGCGCCTGCGGATCGCCGGGCGGTACGACCAACCCCGCCCCCGCGGCCTCGGCGATCCTTGGCGCCTCTCCCCGCGCCGCAACCACGATCGGGCGCCGCAGCGCCGCGCAGTCGAAGAGCTTGGACGGCAGGAACTTCGCCAGCTCGGGCTGCGCGCCGAGCGAGACGAGCAGGGCGTCGGCCGCGCGCATCTGCGGCGCCGCCGCCTCGGGCTGGACCGGATCGCGAAACTCGACCGTGCCCTCCGGCAGCGGCGCCGCAAGCTCACCGAGGCGACCTCGCTCCGGTCCGCCGCCGAGCAGCACCAGCCGAAACTCAGGGCCAAGCAGCCGCGCCGCCTCGACCGCCGCGTCGAGCCCCTGCGCGAGGCCGAGGTTGCCGGCGTACATCCACACGAAGCGGTCGTCGGGAAGGCCCGCGGCGGCGCGGTCGATCGGCGCCCGGCCGGCGTCGAGCCAGTCCTGGGTCGTTCCGTTCGGAATCAGCTCGACATTCGCCCCCTCGGCGCGAGCGGAGATGTGGTCGCGAAACGGCTCGGTCACGGTGACGATCGCCCGGGCGCTGCGATACAGGCGGCGCTCGAGCGCCGACGCGGCCCTGATCGCCCGCTCACCCCGCAGTTCGCCCAGCACCACCGCCGCCTCGGGCCACAGGTCGCGCACGTCCATCACCCAGGGGACGCGGTGGCGTGCGGCCACCATCGCCGCCGCGGCGGCGACCGGAAGCGGCGGCGAGGAGGCGAGGATGACGTCGGGGCGTCGGGTCAGCGATCCGACGGCGGCGGCTCCGGCGGCGTAGGTCCCGTAGAACAGCAGGCGGCTGGCGGTCGTCTTTTCGGTGCTGGTCCAGACCCGGACGTAGACCGCGTCGTAGCCCGGCTCCAGCCGGCGGCGATCGACCAGCTTGCCGCCAAAGCCCGGATAGACGATCCCGGTCGGGTGGTTGGGGACCTCGCAGATCACCTCGAGCTCGTGGCCGAGCGCCGCAAGCCCCTCGGCAAACGCCTGCGCCCGCACCCGCGGCGCGGTGACCTCGGGGACGAACCACTGGGTGAAGAACAGAATCCGCATCGGTCAGCCGCGCACCTCGCTCGCCGCGTGGGCCTCGAGCCGCTCGACCAGCTCTCCGGCGCCGATCCAGCGCAGGCCGCCGACCGCGGGAAGTCGATGGGCGTCGCGCCGACGCAGCAGACGCGCGTAGGCGAACGCATCGCGAGCAACCCGCGAGGTGAGGCGATCGTCGATCAGGCCCCCGTGAAGCGCGAGTGTCGGCGGCACACCCGCTTGGGCGAGCCGCACGAGCGAGCCGTAGTCGAGCCGGTGCACACCGCCGGGCCCGCCGGCGCCGATCAGCGTCTCACGAGGGTTGCCGTCGACCAGCAGCGGCTCGGGGGCCGCTCGGTGCCAGGCGGGCAGCGAGCGCTGGGCGGCCGCCGCCAGCGTCCCCCTGCTGTATCCCCACGCCGGCGCGACGAACGTCCGCGGCGGGCCGAGCTGCTCAGCCTGCCAGGCGATCGCGGCGTCAAGCCGCCGGCCCGCCTCCGCCTCGTCGAGGTTGAGGAACTCGCGCGGCTCGACCCGCTCCTCGGTGGTGGCGGCGCTGTCGTAATGAAGCCAGCCATGACAGACGGGCTCAAGGACGCCCTGGGCGACACCGTCCCTGAGCGCCGCGACTCCGCGCGGCCAGACCTCCTCCAAAGGCACCGGCTCGCCGTCGAGCAGCGCCCGGGCCGCGACCGCAACGTTCAGCCGCGCCCCGTGATCGCGATAGGTCGCAACCAGCCGCTCGATCCGCCGGGTGGCGACGCGGTCGTCCTTGGCCCGGCCCTCGAGCTGCATCTGGGCCGTGCCCGGCGCGTCGTCGAGCCGCAGGACGCCGACCGGCGCCAGCCTCAGCAGCTTCCGGCCGGTGCGCTCGACGACGAAGTCGCCGATCGGCCCGAGCGCCCAGAACGCGCCCAGCCGTCCCCAGCGGCCGACGAGGTCCGCGCCGACGGCGAGCACCCCCTCTCCGACCAAGGTCGCGTGGATGCCGACCCGCGTGCGGACCACGGGCTGGCCGCCGGCGAAGATCGTGTGCTCGTCGAAGACCCGCGCGCCCGGCGCAAACCTCGCGACCTCAGCGACTCGCCGGCGCGCGGGCAGCGGACCAAGCTCGGGTCCCGGCTCGGGAGCGAGCACGATCGCGCCGACCGCCTCGCCACCGCGCACCCTGGCGCTGAGCTCCTCGGCCTCGCCGGCATCGCCGATGCCAACGGTCTGTGCCGTGACCCGATCCGCGACCGGGCCAAGGCGCCAAAGCCACGAGAGCGCCTCCGCCAGCGGCCTCACGCTCGACGCCGGGTCGGCCGCGAGCACCCCCTCGCCAGCAGCTATGGCGCCTCCGGGCGATCGAGCATGCCGCGCAGTGTATTCCCGGCCCCCGTCGCGTTCCTATACTCGTGCCGCTCATGAGGACGATCATGATGGAGTTCAACGAGCTCTCTCCGGTGCTGATGGAGAAGTTCATCGCCGCCGGCAAGCTGCCCAACTTCAAGCGCCTCTACGACGGCTCTCAGGTCTTCACGACCGAGGCCGATGCGCCGGCTCCGGACCTCGAGCCCTGGATCCAGTGGGTCTCGGTGCACTCCGGGATCCCCTACGACGAGCACCGGATCCATCACATCGGCGACGGGCACAAGCTCGAGCAGAAGTCGATCTGGGACCTGCTCTCCGACCACGGCCAGACGGTCTGGGTCTGCGGCTCGATGAACATCAACTACGAGTCGCCGATCAACGGCTGGGTCCTGCCCGACCCGTGGGTGACGAAGGTGAAGCCGGCGCCGGCGGACGTGCTCGACCCCTACTACAAGTTCGTCTCGGCCAACGTCCAGGAGCACACCAGCGGCAACGTCGCCCTGACCCGCTCCGACCAGCTCGCGTTTCTGCGCTTCATGGCCACCCACGGCCTGCGTCCGTCGACCGTCGGGTCGATCGTCTCCCAGCTCGCCTCCGAGCGCCGCTCCGACACCGGATGGCGGCGGGCCGTCATCCTCGATCGCCTGCAGTCCGACCTCTTTCGCCATCACTACAAGCGGGCGCGCCCGGACTTCTCGACGCTGTTCCTCAACAGCACCGCTCACTACCAGCACCTCTACTGGCGCAACATGGAGCCGGACCACTTCAAGGTCAAGCCGGAGCCGGGTGAGCAGGAGGTCTATGAGGAGGCGATCCTGTTCGGCTACCAGCAGATGGATCGCCTCTGCGGCCAGCTGCTGGCGCTGGCGGGAGACGAGGCGACCCTGGTCCTGGTCACCGCGCTCAGCCAGCAGCCGAGCCTGAAGTACGAGGACATCGGCGGCAAGAACCTCTACCGCCCGTCGAACTTCCAGCGGCTGCTCGACGAGGCGGGGATCTCAGAACCCGCCGAGGTGACCCCGGTGATGGCCGAGGAGTTCAACGTCGACTTCGAGACCGAGGAGGCGGCGAAGGCGGGGCAGGTGAAGCTGCAGGCGCTGCGGGTCAACGGCGAGCCGGCGATGCACGCGAAGCTCGAGGGCACCGGCCTGCGCTGCCAGTGCCTCGTCTGGACGCCGCTGGAGTCCGACACGGTGCTCGAGTTCGAGGGCAACGGGCGCAAGGTCCCCTTCTTCGACGTCTTCTATCGCCTCGATCTGCTCAAGAGCGGCCAGCACCATCCCGACGGCCTGCTCTGGTTCCACACCCCGGCGCGGCGGCATTCGGTCCACGAGGGCCGCGTGCAGCTGACCTCGATCGCGCCGACGATCCTCGAGCTCCACGGCGTGCCCGCCGCCGAGCACCTTCAGGGAGAGCCGCTGCCCCTCGACTAGTCTGGGGGCGTGGGACCGGTGCAGGGTCGCTCGCAGCTTCTGTGCGCCTGCGTGGTGCTCCTGGCGCTGGCGGGCGTGCTGGCGGTCAGCGCTCAGCAGGCGACCGCGACCGACCCGGGCTGCGACGTCTTCGCCGCTCCCCCCTCGCTGGGCGGCGACAACTCCAATTCGGGCAAGAGCCTGCAGACGCCGGTGGCGACGATTCGCAAGCTGCTGGCGATCGTCCCCCGCGGCCGCGGCGAGGAAGCCCGGGGCGTGGCCTGCGTGCGCCGCGGGACCTACGACTTCTCGCGCTCGCTCGAGGCGACGCTCGCCAAGCCGTGGACGACCCTGCGCCCGTACGACGGCGAGGCGGCCACGCTCGTCGGCCGGCTCGTGATCGGAGTCAAAGCGCGCCACGCCGTCGTCGCCGGGCTCACCCTTAACGGATACCGGCCCGGCAAGCCACAGAACCCCAGCCTGCTGGTCTACGGCGACAGATCGATCGTTCGCGACAACGTGATCACCAACGATCACACCGAGATCTGCGTTCACGTCACCGACTACTTCGGCGACCGGGCGAAGCAGGTGACGATCGCCGGCAACGAGATCTACGGCTGCGGTGCGATCGAGCATCTGAACCACGACCACGGGATCTACGTCGCCAACGCCAACCGCACCCGGATCCTCGGCAACCACATCCACGACAACCAGGACCGCGGGATCCAGCTGTGGCCGAACGCCGACCGCTCGCTGGTCGAGGGCAACGTCGTCGATCAAAACGGCCAGGGGATCCTGGTCGGCGGCGAGCGCCGCCGTGGCCCGGATCTGAGTTCCGACCACAACGTGATCCGCGGCAACCTGATCACGCACTCGCAGGCGAACTACGAGGATCCCGACGGCGCCGGCCCGATCCAGGAGAACAAGCACGGCTGGAACCTGGAGTTCATCAGCAACCCGGGAGGGGACGGAAACCTCGTCGAGGGCAACTGCCTCTTCGCCGATCACCCCGATCCGCAATACACGACCAACGCCGGGATCAACCTCAGCGACAGCGACGGGGTTCCGGTGACCTTCAGGCTGGGACCGAACGCGGTGCTGCGCTCAGACCAGGTCGGCGGCGCGCTCGGGCGCTCGGGCTGCGAAGAGGGCTCGCTCGTCTCGGCGGCGCTGCCGCGCGACTGCGCGCCCGCGGCGATGCTCCAGCGGACCGGCACGCCCGGTCCCGACGACTTCGACGGCACCGAGCTGCGCGACTACGTGGTCGCCGGCGACGGCGACGACTCGCTCAGCGGGGCCGGCGCCGGCGACTGCCTGTTCGGGGGCACCGGCAACGACCTGCTCGCCGGCGACGGCGACGCCGACCACCTCTTCGGCGACGACGGCGACGACACGACCGTCTCGCGCGAGGCCGCCGACCCCGACTGGCGCTCCGATCAGGTGAGCTGTGGCGCGGGCGTCGACGTCGTCTTCGCCGACATCACCGACGCGGTCAATCCCGATTGCGAGACCGCGATCTACCGCGCTCCGTAGGGCCGCTCCCTAGCCGTTGTAGACGGTGCGCTCGCAGTCGCCGGCGACGGTATCGGTGATGTCCGCATAGGCCACGTCGGCGTCTGGCCCGCAGACGATCTCGTCGGGGCTCCATTCTGTCTCGGCGGCCTCGCGGCCGATCACCGTGTCGGCGCCGATGCCTCCGAGCAGATGATCGGGCGCGCCCTCGCCGTCAAGCGAGTCGGCGCCGGCGCTGCCGTACAGGCAGTCGCCCGACCCGGCGCCGTGGAGGGTGTCGTTGCCGCCGAGGGCGTCGGCGTGGTCGCGAATCGGCGTCCCGGTGTAGCTGTCGGCGCCTGCTCCCCCCTGCCACGAGCTCGGGCTCGCGGGCTCGCAGGAGATGTTCTTCTCGGGATCGCTGAGCGCGCGCAGCGATTCCTCGGAGCACTGCGGATAGGCGGGCAGGTCGATGGCCGGCGGCAGGAGCGTGTTTGCGGCGACCGTGAACCCTTCCGGCTCCCAGCCCGAGTCGGAGAGATTGATCCCGGCGTTGCTCTCGTAATGGGGATTGGGATGGTTCGCGCGCAGGCAGTTGGCGGCGACGACGTTGCCGCTGCCGACGACGCCGTTGTGCCAGAAGAACTCGACGTTCCAGCCGTGCTTGTTCTCCTGGATCGGGCCGGGGCCGTCGGGGTCCTCGAAGTTGGCGTTGGAGTCGGTGATCGCGTTGAACCGGATGGTGTTCGAGTCGGAGGCCACCGCCGGAGCCGAGTTGCTGCCGATCAGGATCCCCTGGGCGTTGTCGTCGATCACGTTGCCCTCGATCAGCGAGTTGTCGGCGTCGGGCCAGAGCTGGATGCCGCGGTCCTGGTTGTCGTGGATGTAGTTGTCGACGATCCGGGTGCGATCGGCGTTCGCGAGGTAGATCCCGTGGTCGTGGTTTGCATGCGGGGGCGCGCCGCAGTCATGGATGTCGTTGCCCTCGATCGTCACATCCGAGGTGCGGTTGCCGAAGTAGTCGGTGACGTGGACGCAGATCTCGGTGTGGTCGTTGGTGATCTCGTTGTCGCGCACGATCGATCCGTCGCCGTAGACCAGCAGGCTCGGGTTCGCCGGCTGATTCGGCCGGTAGCCGTTGAGGGTCAGGCCCTCGACGATCGCGTGGTGGGCGTTGACGCCGACGACCAGCCGGCCGATCAGCGCCGACGCGGTTCCGACCGGCCGCAGGGTGTTCCAGGGCTTGCTGACCGTCGCCTCCAAGGCGCCTGAGAAGTCATAGGTGCCCGCGTGCACGCACGCGACGCCGCGGTCGGCGTCGCTGGTTCCCGCGGGGACGATCGCCAGCAGTCTCTGGATCGTCGCCACCGGGGCCGTCGCGGTACCGGGATTCGAGTCGTTCCCCACCGGAGCCGGAGCCGCATAGACGTCGCAGTTCGAGTCGGCGGCGCTCGCCGTGGCGGCACTCACGGCAAGCGCGCCCAGGATGACCGCGCTGAGCGTGGTCGCGAAAGCCCTTTTGCGGCGGAAACGCACCCTTCTAACCCCGCGCGAAGGCTACACAGGCAGCGTGCGCCAGCGCAAACGGCAACCGCGCGCTACTCGAGCTCCAGCCCGCCGCTCTCGCTCTCGGTGGTCGGCGTCGTGGTCGTTGTTTCCTCGGTCGTGGTCGTCTCAGTGGTCGTGGTCTCGGTCCCGGTCGTCGTCTCGGTGCCCGTTGTGGTCTCGGTGGTCGCCGTAGTCGTGGGCGGCACGGTTGTGGTCGGCGTCGTCGTCGCCGCGGTCGGCACCGGAAGGGTGCTGGTGTCGAACGGGAGCGTGGTCGTGACCTCGTCGTCGTCGGCACCCGAGATCACGGCGAGCGCCAGGCCCAGTCCGACCACCCCGGCGACCAGGATCGCGATCATCGCCTTCATCGCGTTGCTCATCCCCTCGGGAGGAGGCTGGGGCGGGATCATCGGGTCGCCCGGCGGCCCGGGCGGCGGCACGTCCATGCGGCGTGTGGGGTCGTCGTGCACCGCGAGCACTCTAAAGAGAGGCGCCGACGACCTCGACCGCGCGCTCGACGTCGGCGGCCTCGATCACCAGCGGGGGCAGGAAGCGCAGCATGCCGTCGCCGGGAACGTTGATCACCAGCCCTGCCGCCAATGCTCTGGCGGCGACCTCGCGCGCGTCGCGCCCCTGGCGCACGCTCACCCCGACCATCAGCCCGCGCCCGCGCACCTCGGCGACACCGTCGAGCGCCGCGAGACCTTCGCGCAGGCGCTCGCCGAGCGCGCGCACGCGGCCGAGCAGCTCGGGGTCGTCGACGACTTCGAGCGCGGCCAGCGCC
>DAIRGH010000159.1:0-4346 GCA_036794585.1 Solirubrobacterales bacterium
TTTGCTGCTCGAGCCCGGGCTGCCGGCGGGCGTCGACGACGTCGTCGCCCGCGCCACCGCGGTCTCGCCCGAGGAGCGCTATCAGTCGGCGGGCGAGCTGGCCGAGGCGCTGACGCGGGCGGTGCGCCGTCCGTCGGAGGCGCCGACGCGCCGGGTGGGCAGGCCCGCTTCCGCGGCTGCGGGCCGCCGGATGATGTGGGCCGCGGTCGCGACCGGTCTCGCGCTGGTGGTCGCGGCTGTGGTCGCTATCGCGCTGATCGCCGGGGATGACTCGGGCAGTGATTCCGCGACGCTGTCGGCAACGCCCCCGGTCGGCGTTCCGGCGCCGGATTCGATCGTGGTCGGAAACGTGAACGTGCTGGTGACTTCCGAGCAGGCCGACGCCCTTTGGGCGATCGCGCCGGACGGCTCGGCGATCGCGCGCGGGCCGACGGAGATTCCCGACCCTTCGGCGGTCACGGTCGGCAGGAGCTCCGTCTGGGTGACGAGCGGGTCGACCGACGCGCTGCTTCGCTTCGGGCCTCCCGACCGCGACACGGCCGACGAGATCGAGGTCGGCGACAACCCGGCCGACGTCGCGGTCTTCGGTCGCTACGTCTGGGTCGCGAACAAGGGCGACAGCACCCTCTCCCGCCTCGACGACGCAGCCGACCTCGACTCGTTGAGCATCCACCTCGAGGATCCACCGGGCGCGATCGCGGCCGCCGACGAGGGGATCTGGGTCGCGAGCCCGAAAGCGGGGACGATCACGCCGATCTATCCGCGGGGCAAGAAGGCCGCCGGCGAGCCGGTCGACGTCGGCGAGCGGCCCACCGACCTCGCGCTCGGCGAGGGCGCGCTGTGGGTGGTCGACGAGGCCCGCGGCACGCTGAGCAAGCTCAAACCCGATGACGGCTCGCCGCTGCTCGACGCGGTCCCGGTCGGGAGCGCGCCGGTGGCAGTCGCAATCGGTCTCGGCAGCGTCTGGGTCGCCGACGCCGCCGACGACGACGTGATCGAGGTCGACCCCTCGAGCGGAGAGGTGCGGCGGTCGTTTCGGGTGGGCTCGAGGCCGACCGCGCTCAGCGTCGGGCCGGACGCGGTCTGGGTCGCCAGCACGGCAGGCGACAACGTCACGCGGATTACGCCCTAGCCGCCGCCGAGCCGTGCCGCCAGGTGCGGCCTGCGGCTGGCGAAGTTGGCCAGCGCGCGCTGGCGCAGCGGAGCGACGTCGACCTCGCCCTTGTTGCGCTCGATCGCGCGCACGGTCGCCGCGGCGACGGCGCCGGGAGTGGTGGTGCCGAGGTTCATCGGCGGCGTGCGACCGGAGCGGGCGAACATGCCGGCCTCGCGCACGAACCCGGGGCAGACGATCGAGACGCCGACGCCGTTGCCGGCCAGGTCCTGGCGCAGCGAGAGCCCGAACCCCCTCAGCCCCGCCTTGGTCGCCGTGTAGAGGGCGGTCCTGGCCGTCGCCGCCTTGCCCGCGAGCGAGGAGACGAGCACGATGTGCCCAGAGCCGCGCTCGCGCATCGCCGGCACGTAAGCGCGCACGAGCCGGATCGGCGCCTCGAGGTTGACGGTGACGATCCCGGCGATCTCCTCACCCGAGAACTCCTCGATCGGCGCCGTGGCGCCGAGGCCGGCGTTGGCGATCAGCACGTCGACCTCGCCGGCTTCGGCGGCCAGGGTCTCGGCGGCGCCTGGTTCGGCGAGGTCGGAGACGATCCGCCGGTGCCCCTCGCCCGGGAGGTCGAGCGCGAGCGCGTCGAGCTCCTCCGGCTTGCGCGAGCTGAGCACGAGCGTCGCGCCGCGCTCGGCCAGCGCCTCGGCGATCGCCCTGCCGAGACCGCCGGTGGCCCCGGTGAGCAGAACGGTCTTGCCCTCGAGCTCCATCTTCAGCGCTTGTCCGTCTGGCCGCGGGCGATCTCGTCGGCGACCTTGGTCGCGGTCCTGCCGGCGACTCGGCCGGAGAGCTCGGGCGCGTTCGCTCCCACCCATCCCAGGGCACGCTGGCGCAGCGGCGCGACCGTGATCTCGCCGCGGTCGCGCTCGATCGCGCGGACCACGGACGCAGCGACCTGCTCGGGCGTGCCCGTACCCAACATCGGCGGCGGCGCGGCGTTGGAGTCGGCGAACATGCCGGCGTCGCGGATCGCGCCGGGGCTGATCACCGAGACGCCGACGCCGGTGCCGCGCAGGTCCTCGCGCAGGCAGAGCGCGAACCCGCGCAGGCCGAACTTGGTCGCGGCATAAAGCGACGCGCGGGCGGTGGCCGCCTTGCCGGAGATCGAGGAGATGAAGACGAGGTGACCGGCGCCGCGCTCGGTGAACCTGGGCACGAGCTCGCGCGCCATCCGCACCGGCGACTCGAGGTTGACGCGCAGCGCCCGCCCGATTTCCTGCTGGCTGAAGCCGTCCAGCCGTCCCGACGCCGGCAGGCCGGCGTTGGCAACCAGGGCGTCGATCTCGCCCGCCGCGTCGAGCAGCCGCAGCGCCTCGCCCTCCTCGGCGAGGTCGGAGACGATCACGCGGTGACCTTCGCCGGGCAGCTCGAGCGCGAGCTGGTCGAGCTCGGCCTGCTTGCGCGAGCTGAGCACCAGCGAAGCGCCGCGTTCGGCGATCCCCCGCGCGATCGCCTGTCCCAGCCCACCGGTGGCGCCGGTCAAAAGCACCGTCTTGCCGGCGAGCTCCACGCGTCGGAAGCTACCACCGGCAGATAGGGTGGCGGCATGAAGCTCTACGTGTGCTGGAACACGATGCCGACTCCCCGACCCGGCGGCCATCCCTGCGCCAACGCCTACACGGCCCTGCGCGACGCGGGCCATGACCCCGAGGTGATCAAGGTCCACGGCCTCGGTATCGGCCCCAAGTTCCTTCAGTGGAAGACGAGCGGCCGCGAGGAGGTCGAGAAGCTCACCGGCAGCCCGGTCGTGCCCGTGCTGGTCACCGACTCCGGCGAGGCGATCACCGAGTCGAAGCGAATCGTCGCCTGGGCGGAGGCGAATCCAGCGGGAGCGGGGTCGGCGGCCAGCGGTACTTCTTCTTCTGGGTAGGGATCGCGGAGGCTCCGGCTCCGGCCGATCCGGCTGCCGTGGCGGGTTAGTCCCGCATACGGTGCATTTCGCGCCATCGGCCAGCGATCACGGTCGAGATGGCGGCTTCTTGGCGCATAGCGCCAATAACCCGCCAATCGGAGGCCGGATCTCGGAGTCGCCGGCGGACTCCTCCCCTGCCCAGCCTGTCCGTGCCTGACCTCGACGCCTATGTGCGTTCTGTCACCAGTTCGTGAGCAGGTCTTTGCACTCCGCTGTCGAATTGTGTACTGTGCCGCAACTCGATAACCGGTAAAGCCGAATCTCAGGCCCCAGATGCAGACAAGGGGGGCTTCGAGAGCGGGGGAACCAATTGTTTGGGGCTAACTCGCCCGCCCGACGTGGGCGGCGGGGGCGCAGGCTCTTTCAGCGCCAGCCCGTCAGCTAACCCCGTAGGCCGACGAAGGAGTCTGGTTCACGTTGTCCTACACATTTGAGGCGAGTCCGAGAAGGAAGCTAAGCGCCGCGCTCGGGCTCGCAACTGTTGCGGCGCTCATCGCCCTCCCCGCCCCGACGCTCGGCGCCGACAGCGGTGGCTTCGGCCCCGGCGGGACCCCGGGAGGCCCGACCCCCGGGACCACCACGGCCGGTCCGAAGGCCAAGCTCAAGGGCGGCTACGCGATCCCGCCCGCCAACGCGCCGCGCAAGGTCGTGCAGGCGATCGAGGCGGCGAACGAGATCGTCAAGGGCAAGCCCTACTGCCTCGGCGGCGGCCACCAGCGCCGTCAAGACGACTGCTACGACTGCTCGGGCACGGTCAGCTACGCGCTCAGCGGCGCCGGGCTGCTCGACGCGGCGTTGCCGTCAGGCTCGTTCATGCGCTGGGAGGAACGCGGCAAGGGTCGGTGGATCACCGTCTACGCCAACGGCGGCCACGCCTACATGGTCATCGCTGGGCTGCGGCTCGACACCTCGATGACCGCGGGCGACGGCCCAGGCTGGAGCGCGCAGATGCGAAGCGGCAAGAGCTACGCCGTCCGCCATCCCGCGGGCTTCTAGCGACCTGAAGCAAACCGAATAGACCAGCGTTCCACGGCCCGCCAGAATCGGCGGGTCGTGACATTCGAGAGGCGGGAAACCGAGGCGCCGGAGCGCTTCCGAGCCAGCGTCCGGGTCGGCCTTCCCTACGCCGCCGCCGGGCTGCTGCTGGCGATCTCGTTCGGGGTCCTGGCCCAGCCGGTGATGGGAAACGTGGCGCCGATCGTGATGTCGGCGCTGCTGTTCGCGGGCTCCGCACAGTTCGCCGCGACCGCCGTGCTGGCCGCCGGCGGC
>DAIRGH010000066.1:0-15718 GCA_036794585.1 Solirubrobacterales bacterium
CGATCACCGCGTACTGAAGCGGCTTCGGCGAGGAGGGGGAGCTGGGGGGTGTGGCCGGGTTGACCTGCTGCACTCCCGTCGGCGACACCGCCGCAAGCCGTAGCGACTGCTCGCGGTCACGCAGTGCGTCGCCCTCGGGCCCCGACCGCTTCGAGGGTTTGAGGTCGGCGAGGGCCTGACGCACCGCCTCGGTCTCGGCGGCGATGTCGTCGCGAGCGCTCTCTTCGCGGAGCGCGATGTACTCGCGCGCGTAGACGTTGGCCACACGCGCCGCGCGCTTCGCCGACGAGGCGCGGGCGATGATCGTCGCCAAGTTGGTATCGGGCTCCTCCACCACGTCGACGTTGACCGGGGGGCCTAGCTTCTGCTCGACTCGCTCCTTGACACCCTCGAGCTGCAGCAGGCGCACGTTGGTTGCCGCCTCGCGGTCGGGTTCTCCCGAGGCAAGGACGCTGCCGGTGTCGCGGAACAGCAGCGAGGTCTCGGCCTCGTACTTCTTTGGCTGCAGGGCCGAAAAGACGAGCGCCGCGATCGGGATGAGGATCGCCGGGATCAGGAACGCGAGCAGCCGGCGGCGCAATGCCCCCTTCGAGCTCTGCGGGCCCATTCGTTCCCCGCCTCTATTGTCCGCCATGACCCTGCCGTCCGGCCCGGCGGTGGACGTCTCCACACTCAAGAAACTGCTTTCGGCAGGCAAAACTCACCCATACCGACGAGCGCAACACCGTCTCCAACTCAGCGAAGGTACCGATCGAGGATCGTCGTCCGGTAGCGCTCCGCGAGAGCGTCCCAGTCGAAGCTGGGCGCCAGGGCGTGTCCTGCCGCCGAGATCCGAGCGCGCACGTCGCCGTCGCGAGCGAGGCCCTCGACCTGCGCCACGAACTCATCCGGGTTTGATGCGAGTCGCCCTGTGCCGGTGTCGCGCAGGACCTGGGAGAGCTCGAGGTCGTACGAGACGGTCGGCACTCCGAGAGCGATGTACTCGGCCAGCTTGATCGGCATCGGCGCATGATCGACGCGCCGAGGGTAGAGCGCGAGGTCGAAATTGGCGATGTAGGCGGGCAGCTTGGACTGCGGTATGCGTCCGAGCAGCAGGATCTCGGGCCGCTCGGCGGCGATCTTGCGGGCGGCGGCGTCCGGCGCGCCGACCAGCCACAGACGCGCCGACGGCACCCGGACGCGGATCATGTCCCAGAGCTCGAGCAGATGCGCGACCCCGTCGAGCGGATGATTCCCCTTGCCGTTCGGGTCGGCGAGCAGCCACCGCGCCACGTAGCCGACCACCAGCTCTCCCGGGCGGCGGTGCTCCTCGGCGATCTGCTCGCGCTCCGCCTCCGTCAGCCCGCTGAAATCGACGCCCTGGGAGATGACATGGCCAGGCGTGCGGACGCCGAGGCTCTCGAATCTCTCGCGCGCACGGTCAGTCGTAACGACGTAGGCGCGCACGTTCGGGCGGTTGAGCAGCGCGACCTGCTCATCGCTGAACTCGGGATCGTCGACGTCCACCACCACCCCGCCTTCGAACATCGCAACCTGCCGGTGGTTCGTGGCGAGCAGCCAGCGGTACTTCCTGTTCGCTGCGGCAAAGACGAGCCGGTCCCGGGGCCCGCTCGTCGCCGCCAGCAGTCGCGACTGCACGGCACGAACTGGGCGCCTGGACGAGATTTGGATCAGGAGGGGGTCCACCCGCCCCAGGCGCGGCAGGAGCTGGCTATAGCGTTGGTTGCCGTCGGCGCCCCAGCGGGTGTGGCAGAAGATGCGCTCGCCCGACGCTGGCTGCGTCAGCAGGCGCCACGCTGGGAGGCCGAAACGACTCACGGCGATCAACGTGCGCGGGCCGCGCAAACTCCCTGAGGACAGAATCCGGACCCGCCCCGCGTTTTCTGGACAGTGGACGCGAGTGAGAATCCATCCGTCTCCGTATGCCTGCCGGTGTACAACGCCGAGCGGTGGGTGCAGAGAGCCGTTCGCTCGGCGCTCGAGCAGACGTACGACGACCTCGAGATCGTGGTCGTCGACAACGCCTCCACCGACGGCACCCTGGCGATGGTGCGGGAGATCGACGACCCGCGGATTCGCCTGTTCAGGAACATCGAGAACCTGGGCGTATACCGCAACTTCAACCGCACCATGGCGCTGTCCCGCGGTCGCTGGATCAAGCTCATGTGCGCTGACGACATCCTGTACGACCACTGCGTCGAGGAGATGCTGGGCGTGTTCCGGCGGCATCCGCGTGTCGCCCTGTGCTTCTGCCCGCGCGAGGTGATCTTGGAGGATTCAGGCGACGCCGAGAGCGTGCGCTGGAAGGAGAAGCACGAGCACTCGCACCTGCGCTTCGGTCCCCTGTCCGAGGTCACCGACGGCGACTCGCTGCTGGCGAGGTGGGTTGAGGACGAGCTGCGCACGAACTGGATCGGTGAGCCCACGAACGTGATGATGAGCCGTGACTGCCTGCAGCGCGTCGGCACGTTTCCCCTGCGGATGGAGAACAACGGCGACATCGACCTCTGGGCGCGGGCGATGGCGTTCGGAGACGTCGGCTTCGTCGATCGCCCGCTCGTCGGCTACCTGGTCCGTGGCGGGTCGGTCGACAGCGTCAACCGCGAGACCGGAAGAGCGTGGCTCGACCGCGTCTGGCTTCTCGAAGGCCTGCTCGGCTACGAACCGGTCCGCAAGCGCTTTCCTGAATTGCGCCGACTGCGCAGGCGCGCCGCGATGCGCGCGCTGCAGCGGCTGGTCACGGGCGATCACGCACCCGGCCGCGGGCGCTTCGGCGACGCGCGTGCATACGTCTCGCATCGGCTGCGCCGGAGCCGCCAGGCCGCTGCCGGCCGGCTCTACGGCTCGATCGCCGACAGGGGCACCGATGGCGAGACAGTGCCGGTCAGCCCTGTTCCGGGGGCGTCACGATCCGCGGCTCCGGGATCGGGACGATGAACTGGCCGCCGCCTTCGAGGTACTCGCGCTGTTGCCGCGCGATCTCGTCGACCAGGTTCCACGCCAGGACCACCACGTAGTCGGGCCGCTCATCGAGCAGCGCCTGAGGCGACCGAATCGGGAGTCCACTACCAGGCATGTGCAGGCCCTGCTTGTGAGGGCTGGCATCGGCGACGAAGTCGATCGACTCGGTGCCGATCCCGAAGGTGTTGAGCAGTGTGCTCCCCTTCGCGGCGGCCCCGTAGGCGGCGAGCGTCTTCCCCTGGGCCTTCAGGTCGGCGAACAGCTCGTTGAGGCGGTCGCCGATGCGGCGGACGTCCTCGGCGAACTCGAGGTAGGGCTCTAGTCGCGCCACGCCCCAAGCCTCCTCCTCGGCAAGCAACTCGCGGGTGGACTCTCCAGGCTGGCCGAACTCCGACCTCCTGGCGAACAGGCGCAGAGACTCCCCGTGAATCGGGATCCGCTCGACCTGCTCGATCACCATTCCGTGGCGGGCGAAGAGCCGCGTCAGCGCGGTCAGCGAGAAGTAGCAGTTGTGCTCGTGGTAGATCGTGTCGAAGGCACGGCGGTCCAGGAAGTCCCTTACGTACGGCACCTCGATCACGGCGCGCCCGCCCTTCGCCAGGAGCAGAGCCAGGCCGGCGACGAAGCCGTTGAGGTCCGGCACGTGGGCGAGCACGTTGTTGGCGTGCACGACGTCCGGGCTGATCCCCTCCGCGACGAGGCTCGCCGCGAGCTCCTGTCCGAAGAACTCACAGCGCGTGGGGATGCCGCGCTCCTCCGCCACCGGAGCGATGTTCCTGGCCGGCTCGATCCCGAGCACCGGTACGCCCGCGTCACGGTAATGCTGCAGGAGGTAACCGTCGTTGCTGGCGATCTCCATGGCCAGCGACTCCCGCCCGAGGCCGTCCTCGGCGACGAGACGGCCGGTGAGGACGCGAGCGTTCTCGACCAGTGCCTCGACCACCGACGAGAAGTACGGATAGTCCTCGAACAGCTCCTCAGGCGGCACGGAGTCGAGGATCTGCAGCAGAGAGCACTCGGGGCACAGGCTGAGGTCCAACGGGTAGTGGGGCTCGGGGCGCGCCAGCTCCTCGGGACCGCGAAGTGAGTTGGCCAGCGGTTGGTCGCCGAGCCGGAGGACGTCGATGAGCGCCCCGGCCCCGCACGCTCGGCAGGTGTCGCGATGCTCCGCCGCGGGCTCGACCGCCTCGGGCGCGTCGAGGCCGGCCTCGGTGGGGCTGATCGGCTCGCTCATCCTCGCCAAGCTAGACGGCCGCAGACGGAAGCGGTGGGGGCGACATGCCGACGCCGATGTAGATCGCATCGCCGAGCTGCTCCGGATCGAGCATGCGGCGGGGATCGACGACGACTAGCTCGGATCGGCCGGCGTCGGAGATCACCTGCGGGAGCGCTGCGATCTCGCGGGCGTTCGTCGTCAGCACGCAGGCATCTGCGTCCGCGATCGCATCGGCGAGCGTGGCACTCACCTCGACCCGGCCTCCCGCCGTGTATCGGCTCAGCGCGGCAGCTTCGACGAGCGGGTCATAGACCTTGACTGCGGCGCCGCGGGCCAGCAACTCGTCGACGATCCTGAGGCCCGGTGACGACCGCAGGTCGTCTGTGCCGGCCTTGAAGGCGACCCCGAGGACGGCGACCGTACGGTCGGCGAACGTCCCGAGCGCCCGCTCCGCGGCATCGGTGACCCGCCGCGGCTGGGCCTCGTTCACGTCCCTGACCGCGCGTAGGACGGGTACCTCCTCGCCGTGAGCCGCCGCCGCCGCGATCAAGGCGGTGAGGTCTTTGGGCAGGCAGCTGCCGCCGAAGCCACAGCCGGCCCTGAGGTAGGACAGGATCTCTGCCCGGCCGCCGTTCACGGTGCTCATCCGTCGATCCGCGTGCACGATCGCGAGCACGTCCTCGACGTCGACGCCCGGAAGCGCCTCGCTGATGTGCGCGACCTCGTTCGAGAACGAGACCAGCGTCGCCAGGAACGCGTTCGATGCGTATTTCGCGAGCTCCGCCGTCGCCGGGCTCGTGAAGATGATCGGCGCCCCGAGGGGCTCGTATGCCGCCGCCAGGAGCTCGCGGCCGTGGGGATCGTCGCAGCCGACCACGATCCGATCGGTACGGAGAAAGTCGCGCAGCGCCGAGCCCTCGCGCAGGAACTCGGGGTTGGACGCGACCGGGATGTCGGGTCCGAGCGCCGGCGCCACCAGGCTCTCGTTGGTGCCCGGTACGACCGTGCTGCGCACGGCAACGACCCGATCCCGCCTCGGCGCCGCATCGAGAGCCTCGCGCAACGCGGCCGCGGCGGCACCGAGATAGCTCAGCTCGATCGACCCGTCGGCCTTCGGTGGGGTCTGGACGGACAGCAGCACGACCGAGGCCTCGCCCGCGTCAGCCAGTGAGTCGCTGAAGCGCAGGCGACCGTTGCTGAGCTGCAGGCCCAACAGCTTGTCGAGCCCCGGCTCATAGAAGGGAGCCGAACCCGCCTGCAGCCGCTCACGCCTCTCGTCGTCGATCTCGATCCCAACCACGCGGTGTCCCACGGAGGCCAGGCCGACGGCCGAGACCAGACCGACATAGCCGCAGCCGACCACCGCGAGGTCCATCGGACCACGTGCCTCGGTCGAGCCGGTCATGCCTCCTCCGCCTCGACGTAGTGCCGATAGGTGCGCGCCAGACCCTGGTCCAGGTCGACCTCAGGCGACCATGCGATCGCCTCCCTGGTCTTGCGCAGGTCCGGCGAGCGGCGGTTCGGGTTGTCCACGAGGTAGGCGGGATCCTCGCTGCGCGCAAACCGGATCCCCGCCCCCGTTGCCGCGACCCGGTCCATCGCCTCGGCGACCTCCCGGATCGTCACCTCCTGGTCGTTTCCCACGTTGTAGGCCTGGCCAGGCTCGCCGCCGGTGACCAGCTTGATCAGCGCCGTCGCGAAGTCGGTGATGTAGCAGAAGCTGCGGGTGGCGCTGCCGTCGCTCAGCAGCGTGATCGGCCGGCCCGCGAGGACATCTGAGAGGAGGTCCGGGATCACGCGACCATCGTCCAATCGCAGACGCGGCCCGTAGACGTTGAACGGCCGGATGATCCGCACCGGTAGGCCGTACAGGCGGAAGTACGTCATGCAGAGCGTTTCGGCAAGCCGCTTCGACTCGTCGTAGCAGGCCCGCGGCCCCGTCGAGGAAACGTGCCCCCAGTAGTCCTCCGAAGTCGGGACCCGGTCAGGCGGGGGATCTCCGTAGATCTCGCTCGAGCTCAGGTACACGAAGCCCTCCACCCCGTGCTCGCGCGCGAGCTCGAGGAGGTTCCGGGTGCCGGTGACGTTCACGTCGATCGTCTCGAGAGGGTGCTGGCGATACCAGGTCGGCGAGGCGATGCTGGCGGCGTGGACGATGTAGTCGACGCTGCCGGGAGCGACAACTCCGGTGCTGATGTCCTGGTCGACGAAGATCACGTCGTCGCGGCCGCGCAGATGTGCGAGCCGCTCTGCGACCCCCGTGGTCAGGTTGTCGACCGAGATCACCTGGCATGGCTCGGTGAGGATCTGGTCGTTGGCGAACGCAAGCGCGTCGACGACGTAGCTCGGTAGGAACCCGGCCCCGCCGGCGATCAATACGCGCTTGCCCTCCAGACGTCGACACTCCGGCTCGGCCCGCGTGACGATCTCGTCGATGTCGGCGGCAACCACGCTCGTCGGCAGGGCCTCGGCCATGGCGGCAAGGATCGCAGCCGGGTCGCGCGCGGTCAGCGGGGCGAGCTCGGGCTCAGGCATTGCCCATTAAACGTCCGATCAGGCGAGGAACTTGCCCCGCCGATGCCCACACATCAGCTCTCGCGCATGGCGATGGCCTCGGCCGACTCGAACAGGTCGACCCTGTATCGGTGCAGCAGGAACCAATCCAGTGGCCGTCGGTTCTGCAGCCGGCGGTGGCTCGTGAATGGGCTGGCCGAGGCGAGCAGCTCCTGGTTCGCGGTCCTTCTTTTCATGCTCTCCTCGCGCAGCTGGAAGTACGTCACGAAGATCGGCCGTGGGGCCGCGGCGTAGGAGTCGGTGAGGTTCTGGAGGACCCGCTCCATGACGGCCTCGGTGAAGGGATTCGCGAAGTGGACGACGAGCGGTTCGTCCGGGAACTGAAAGGACCGCGCGTCCCCGAGCACGAGCTCGATCTTGGCCGCCGCCGGTAGTCGCGACGCGCGCACGTTGGCAACGGCGCGCTCGTGGTTCTCCTTCACGTACTCGACGCCGATGATGCGTCGAAATCCATGCTCGGCGGCGACGAACAGCACCCTTCCCTCACCCGAGCCCACGTCGACGAAGGCGAAGTCGCCGAGGCGCTCGGGCAGGCTCCGAAGCCACCAGCGGCTGACCCTGGGAGGCTGCCCCACGTAGTTCAGCGCGATGCCCTCCGCCGCGCTCCCCGCCACGACCGTGGTCGCCCTCCCCTCCCCCCGCCCCCCGGATTCGCCGACGACGATCCCGACCGAGCGGTCGAACCGGCGAGCCTCCCAGCGCAGCACCCGCAGCACGAGTGCGCGAGCACGTCGCTTGACGCCAATCCGCGCACGGTCGAGGGCGCCCCCCAGGCTCACCCGCCCACCTCGACCGTCGCCGGCTCCGCGGCGCGCAGTCGCTGCTCATACCAGGCGTAGGTCTTGGCCAGCCCCTCCTCGAGGCTCCAGCTCGGCGTCCACCCGAGCTCTCGCTGGATCGCGGTCGAGTCGACCTGCAGCCGGTCGGCCTCTGCGTGAGGCTTGCCCTTGCCGCGAACGTCTGGCTCCAGCTGCTTGCCAGAGACCGCGATCAGCCGGCGGACGAGATCGAGGACCGAGATCGGCTCCCCCATCCCCGCATTCCAGGCGCGGCCATAGTGCTCCGGCGAGTCCAGCGAGTCGGCGACGGTCAGGTAGACGTCGATGGCGTCCTCGACGTAGAGGTACTCGCGCTCGGGGCTGCCGTCAGAGCGGATCACCGGGCGCTCGCCGCGGACCAGGGCGCGGGCGCTGTCGGGGACGATTCGCGACCAGTTGCGGTCGCCGCCGCCGTAGACGTTCGCCAGGCGGGTGACCGCGACCGGGAGCCCATAGGTGACCGCGTAGCAGCGCGCGATCATGTCCGCGCAGCCCTTGGAGACGTCGTAGGGGTCGATTGGCCGCAGCGGCGCGTCCTCCGCGTGCGCGGACCCGCCGCCCATCCCGTAAACGTGCGAGGAGGAGGCGATCACGGCGCGGGGGATCGTGCCCTGCGCCTGACCCATCCGGCAGGCCTCGAGCAGGTTGTAGGTCCCCTTGACGTTGGTTCGGAATGCCTCCAGTGGCGAGCGGTCGGCCTCGGCGCCGACGGTCTGAGCTGCCAGGTGGAACACGATCTCGACCCCGTGCTCGACGAGCACCCTGGACACCGACTCCATGTCGAGCAGGTCCATGTCGACGAGCTCACAGTGTCGATCGAGACCTTCCTCGACAAAGCGCGCGTCCGGCCGTTCGTAGCCGCGCGGCACGACGATCGTCGCACCGCCGTCGAGCAGTCGCTCGGTGAGCCACGAGCCGGTGAAGCCCTCGGCGCCGGTCACCAGTGCGACCTTCCCCTCGTATCCAGAGGGCGCGGCGCTCACCCGCCCACCTCGACCGTCGCCGGCTCCGCGGCGCGCAGTCGCTGCTCATACCAGGCGTAGGTCTTGGCCAGCCCCTCCTCGAGGCTCCAGCTCGGCGTCCACCCGAGCTCTCGCTGGATCGCGGTCGAGTCGACCTGCAGCCGGTCGGCCTCTGCGTGAGGCTTGCCCTTGCCGCGAACGTCTGGCTCCAGCTGCTTGCCAGAGACCGCGATCAGCCGGCGGACGAGATCGAGGACCGAGATCGGCTCCCCCATCCCCGCATTCCAGGCGCGGCCATAGTGCTCCGGCGAGTCCAGCGAGTCGGCGACGGTCAGGTAGACGTCGATGGCGTCCTCGACGTAGAGGTACTCGCGCTCGGGGCTGCCGTCAGAGCGGATCACCGGGCGCTCGCCGCGGACCAGGGCGCGGGCGCTGTCGGGGACGATTCGCGACCAGTTGCGGTCGCCGCCGCCGTAGACGTTCGCCAGGCGGGTGACCGCGACCGGGAGCCCATAGGTGACCGCGTAGCAGCGCGCGATCATGTCCGCGCAGCCCTTGGAGACGTCGTAGGGGAAGGTCGCGTCCATCGGATGATCCTCGCGGAATGGCGCCTCTGCATTGGCGCCGTAGCAGTGGTCGGAGGAGGCGACGACGACGCGCTCGAGCGTGCCATCCACCGCCGCAGAGCGGCAGGCATCGAGCAAGACCGCGGTCCCGGTGACGTTGCTCTCGTAGGTGGACAGCGGCGAGCGGTTGGCGATCCCGACGATCGGCTGGGCGGCGAGGTGAAATACGGCTTCGACCCGGTAGTCGGCGAGGATCGCCAGCATCCGCTCGTGATCGCGGATGTCAGCGCGGACGAGGGTGCATTGCGACGCAATGTCCTCCTCGTAGAAGCGCGCCCCGGTGTGGGCGTCGCGGCTGGGCACGACCACCTCCCCGGCGAGGCCGAGCAGTCGCTCCGCGAGCCAGCCACCGACGAACCCCTGTCCCCCGGTAACCATGACTGTCTTGCCCCGGAGGCCCTCACCTGGTGGCATTCGGCCCGTAGACTATCCGCGTCCGGGGGAGCTCTCGGTCTCGAGTGAGCGTCGTAGGAATCATCCCGGCAGCCGGCTACGGAACCAGGCTCAAGGACAGGACCTGCTCGAAGGAGGTCTATCCGATCGGCGGCAGGCCGGTGATGGACTACCTCGTCGAGCGCATGCTGCAGGTTCCGGACGCACAGCTGCGAGTGGTGACCAGGCCCGAGAAGGAGGACGTCATCGCGCGTGCCCGGCATCACGGGGCGGTGGTGATCGAAGGCCACCCCCCTTCGCTGGGCGCTTCCGTGTACGCCGGAACGGCCGGTCTCGACGACGACGACGTGGGGCTGATCGGGTTTCCGGACGCGGTCTGGGAGCCCCTCGACGGATATGTGCGGACGCTCGCCCTGCTCGGCCAGGGTTGGGATGTCGCGCTTGGCCTGCTTCGGGCCCCCGACATGCGGCGAGAGGAGCCCGTGATCACCGCCGAAGACGGGCGCGTGCTGCGGATGGAGTTCAAGCCGGAGACTCCATCCTCCGAGTGGACCTGGGGCTGCGCTGCGGCGCCGATCCGGGTGCTGCGCGGTCTCGAGGACGAGTCCCAGCCCGGCATCTATTTCAACCGGCTCGCTCAGTCAGGGCGAGTGGGAGCGATTCACCTGCCCGGAACGTTCCTGGACATGGGCACCGTGCGGGGGCTGGAGCTCACCCGCGAAGCGGTTGCCGATGCTCAGCGCGGAAGCAGCGACCGCAGCGGGTGACGCAACGACCGTGGGATCTTCGGTCCGAGCCGGTTCGGGATCGGATTCAGCAGCTTGAAGGCCGCGACCTCGCGTCTGAACGAGGGGCCCTCCGCGACGACCGCCTCCTCGAACCGCTCTTTGGCGAATGCGTAGAGCTCGATGTCGAACTGGTTTCGCTCACGGATCAGCGTCAACGCCTCCTCGCTGGGCGGCGCCGGGCGGCTCGGGCGCACGGAGACATTGTGCGTCTCATACATCGGCAGGCGCCATCCCAGCGCTCTGCTGAGCAGGATGAAGCTCTCGTCGAAGCGCTCGGTCAGCCCGACGACCAGGAACCGCGCGAGGTGGTCCTTTGCCAGCTCCAGATCGGTCTCGTCGACGGGTCCAAGCTCGCGAGCGCGCAGCCGCCCATCGGGCTCGCGGACGAGCATCGCGCCAGGGTCCCGGCCCGAGAGCAGTCGCGTCTGCTCGTTATCGACACCTGGGTCCGCCGCGGTACGGACGAACTGCTCGAGGCTCGTGTTCGCAGCGGTGAGGTCGCGGTGTAGCCAATGCTTCGGGTTGCCGCGGATGAAGTAGTACATCGAGATCACTCGCGAGACCGGCTCGCGCAGCAGGGTGATGTACTGGCACGGGCGTGGGATGTAATCGTGCACGCCGTAGTGCACGTGGCCGGTGACCATCCGCGCGCGGCGGCGTTCCTCGAGGGGGATCTCTCCAAGCCGATCCAGCGGCTCGTAGGTGCTGTCGAGGAAGAGGATGTCCGGCGAGTACTTGTAGCGAAGGGTGGCGCTCAGCGTCTTGCCACCGGTCTTCGGCAGATGCAGGAAGATCGTGCACGGCGCGTTGGTGGCGGTCATTCGGCCTGAGCGGGCTCTACGAGAGGTCATCGTTCAGCGTGGTAGCAGTGCACGCAGCGAGGTCCTAACCGCGGCGGGCATCCTTGGAGCAATTGAGTTCGGGATTGGGTTGAACAGCTTGAAGGCCGCGACCTCGCGCCTGAACGAAGGGCCCTGCGCGGCGACCGCCGCCTCGAACAGCTCCCTGGCGTAGGCGTAGAGCTCCAGGTCGAGCTCGTTGCGGGAACGAATCGCCTCCAGCGCGGCGGCGCTCGGCGGCTCGGGCCGTGACTCCGGCTGGTCGCGCCCGACGTTGCGCGTCTCGTACATCGGAAACCGCCAGCCCAGGGCCCGCCTGATCAGGATGAAGCTCTCGTCGAAGCGCTCCGTGAGCCCGACGACGAGGAAGCGGTCCAGGTTTCGCTTGGCCGCCTCGAGATCGTCCCGGTCCAGCGGCAGCGCCGACCACACGGGCTCGTCCCCGAGATTGTCCCGCTTGCCGGGCTTCCGGCCCGAGATCATCCGGGTCTGGAGGTTGTCGAGGCCGGGGTCTTCTGACGTGCGCACGAACTCCTCGAGGTCGACCGCCGCCGCTTCACGGTGAAACCGGTGCTTGGGATGCCGCCGCGCGTGGCCGTACATCGAGACGACCCGAGACACGGGCTCGCGCAGGACGGTGATGTGATCGCAGGGCTGCGGAATCAGCTCGTGAACTCCGTAATGGACGTGCCCGGTGACGACTCGGGCACGGCGGCGGGCCTCGGCGGGCACGTCGGCGATGCCACCGAACGGGTCCGACGTGTTCTCGAGCACAAGGGTGCTGGTCGGATGCTTGTAGCGCAGCACGGCCTTCAGGGTCGTTCCCGCCGTCTTCGGCAGGTGGAGGAAGACGATGCAGCGCGCTTGGGGGCCTTTGCGCATCGTGGATCAACGCCTCGCGACCGAGGGATCTTGCTGGGGCGGCGCCGCGGGGCGATTGCGGGCCGGCTTCTGCTCAACTCGGGTCCGATCCCGCCTGGCGAGCAAGAGAGCCTCGTCGCGGAGCACTCGCGGAGCGATGATCAGCCACGCCAGTCCGGTCGCCACGACCCCGGCGGTCACCGCGATCGCGGCACCCTCGGCTCCGCGGTCGCCAAGCACGACCATCAGCGGCACGACGACTACGACGTTGAGGATCGCGAGCCTCGTATTGATTTCCGGCCGGCCGATCGCGGCGAGCATCGACTTCCTCCAGCCGAGGGCGATCTGGATTACCGCCGCGACGAGCATGATCCGCGCCGGCGTCACCGCGGCCTCGTAGTCGGATGAGTAGATCAGCGGGATCAGCCACGGCAGCAGAAACCACGCCGCGACCGAGCCGAAGAGACCGAGGCCGACGGCAATCTGCGTGTAGCCCCTGGCCGCCTTGCGCAGCTCGCGACCCTGGCCCGTGGCGACCAGGCGCGCCTGCTCGGGGAAGATCGCAAGGCGAATCGGACTGCTGAGGCTCTGGGAGACGAGGATGGGCAGCATTCCGACTCGGAAGATTCCGACGGCCGCCGGCCCGGCCGCGCGTGCGAGCAGGACCGGAACGAGGGTGCCCGTAATGGCACGCACGCTCGTCGTCGCGCTCGTGTGGAAGCCGAAGCGAATCAACTCGCGGGCGCGAACCGGGCGCTCGCTGAGCGCCGTCCCTGAGTCCCAGCTGCGCCAGGCGTGCCTCCACGCGAGTCTTCCCAGGACGAGGCTCCCCAGCGCGCCACCGACGACATAGGAGACCGCTACTGCTTCGACCCCGCCCAACGCAACCGCGATGCAGACCCCGATCAGCCGGAAGGCACTGGTCGCGGCGAAGGCCCGCGCCCGTAGGTCGGGACGGCGAACGAGCGCGAGAGCCGCGTACGCGGTCGAGTCCGCGGTCGTCACGAGCACCGACAGGGCGACGATGCGGACCAGGTCGGGGTCGAGGCTGCCACCGCTCGCCACGTCGGCGATCGGGTCCGCCAGCGCGACGATCGTCGCCGTGACGATCAAGCCGATCGCGACGTCGATCCTCAGCGTCAGCCACAACAGCGATCGCAGGCCGGCGTGGTCGCCGGCCGCCACTGCGCGGTTCCCGTGGAAGACTGCGGCCTCCTCGAAGGTGAAGTCGAGAAAGATCGCGATGGAGGCGACGATCGACATCGCGAGGAAGACCGAGCCGTAGTCGGTCGGGCCCAGGGCCCTCGCCGCGACGGCGGTGGCGATGATCGAAAGTGCACCAGCCATCCAGACGCCGAACATCGTCTGCGCCACACGCCGCCACCAGGTCCGGTCTCTCCAGAAAACCGGCACGTCGCCGTCGCCGGAATCCTGACCGGCGTCCCCCGACGAAACTGAATGACGTTCCTTGTCTCCGTTCAAGTCTCGGTCCCCTTGCCAACGGCGCGGAAGCAGGCGCCGCCCGGATCGTTCTTAATCAGTATGCGGGAGACCTCCACGGCCATGCGTAGCACCGCCGAAAGCCGGGCAATCACGCCCTCGAATGAAACAACGCCCCAGGTCAGGGCCGCCTTCCTCTACCACAACCCGCGTGAGAGCCTGATCGCCGACATCGAGGCGGGCCGCGCGCCTGACACCGGCCTCTTCGGCTCCAACCACCTCGGCGAGCTCGGGATCGAGGCCACCGTGCAGGCGCCGCGGTCACAGGTCAAGCACCGCGGCGGCGGGCTGCTTCACCGGGCCCTGTGGAACCTGCGTGAGATCCCGGTCGCGTGGGAGCTCGGCGACGCGGATGTTGCGTGCTCCTTCTGGACGAGGTTCTTCCCGCTCGCGGCGCGGTTTCGGGGCCGCCCGGCGGTCATCGCCTTCAACATCTCCCTCTGCACGACCTACGAGCGCAGCTCGCGGACGCGCCGGGCCACGATGGGAGCCGCTCTGCGGGCTGCATCCGGAATCGTCTGCCTCGCCACCGCGCAGCGGGAGCGGCTCCTGCTTCAGCACGCTCTCGATCCCGCCAAGGTCCACATGGTGCCGCTCGGGGTCGACGATCGCTTCTTTGCCCCCGGGCCCGCCGCTGACAACGGGTACGTGCTCGCGGTCGGACGCGACATGGCCCGTGACTACGCAACCTTCGCGGAGGCCATGGCCGGGGTCGATGCGCGGGCGATCATCGTCGCCAGCGACCGCAACCTGATCGGTCTGGAGCTGCCGCCGAACGTCGAGGTGCGCAGGGACGTCTCGTACGCCGACCTCCGCGACCTGTACCGGGAGGCGGCATGCGTAGCCCTGCCCACGCGCAGCGAGGACTTTCCGTTCGGCGCCGACTGCTCCGGGCAGACGGTGCTTCTCGACGCGATGGCGATGGCCCGTCCGGTCATCGCCAGCGACCGGGCCACGCTCTCTGACTACGTGAGCGACGGCACCAACGCCTTGATCGTCCCGCCCGAGGACCCGGCCTCCTTGCGCTCTGCGATCGAACGCGTCCTCGGCGACAGACAGCTCGCAGGCCGGTTGGGAGATGCGGCACGCGCCAGCGTCGTCTCAGGCCTTACGACCCGGCATGTGGCTCAGCGCCTGGCCCCGATCATCGACGCCGCGGCCGCAGTGCCGCAGACTGTCTGATGATGTCCGACTCGAACAGCCAGAGCGGGCGGCTCAGCCTGCGACTCCTGCCACGGCGCGCGGGCAAGACGGTCGCCGCTGTGGCGATGTCGACTCGGCTTCGAAAGCTGCGGGCACAGTGCGAGGAGGTCGAGCGATTCGTCTTCTGCGCGGCGCCCGGACGCTCGGGAACGGGAACGCTCGCCACGGTGCTCGCCGCCGGAGATGGGGTCGCCGCCTTCCATCAGCCGTTTCCGCACATGAGGACCCACGTGCTGAAGGCTGCCGCCGCGGGTCGGGAGCGAAGCGTGCGCACTGCATGGCGCAGGCTGAAGCTGCCGATGGTCCTGAGCGCCGCCCGGGGACACCGTATCTACGCGGAGACGAACCACCAGTTCATCAAGACCTTCGCCGACCTCGCGTACGACGAGTTCGGCGACCGGCTCAGCGTGATCCACCTGCGGCGCGACCACCTGGCGGTCGCCCGCAGCATGCACGAGCTCGGAAGCATCCCCGGCACGACGTTCGGAGCCCGCTGGGTCCTCGACCCGCGAGCGCCGACGAACCTGGTGCCCTTTCAGATCGCCGAGGAGCGAGGGCTCACCCACCCGCTGCACAGGTGCCTCTGGTACTGCCTCGAGACCGACGCCCGCGCGGAGGCCGCTCGAGACCGCTTCGACCGTGCCCGCTGGGTCGAGGTCTGGGTCGACGAGCTCAATACCGAGGCGGGGCTCGCGCGTCTGTCGGACGCGCTGGACCTCCGACTGCCTGCGGAGCTCATCGCGGCCGGCGCACATCGGCATAACCTGAAGCAACGCCGTACCAGAGAGGAGCGACGCCTCCCGGCCGCCGAGGCCGCCGAGCTTCACGAGCAGTTCATCGCCGCCTACGGCGATTGGCTCCGGGCGCCGGCGCACCGCCGGCCGGTGACCTCAGGCGCGCCCTAGCCCCCACGGCCGAGAGCCGTTCACCACCACCCCCAGCACCGGTGCGTCGAAGCGCTCGAGATCGTCGCGCAG
>DAIRGH010000067.1:0-15676 GCA_036794585.1 Solirubrobacterales bacterium
AGCTCGTCGTCGAGCTCGCCGGCCCTGATCCGGCGCGCGAGCTCCGCCGCGAGCTCCCGCGCGCCGGCCTCTTGTGCCCCGGCGCCGAGCTCGCTGAAGAGCTGTGCGTCGGCGCGCGCGGGCCCCTCCCCCGCCCGCAGCTCGCGGGCGATCACCGCGCAGAGGTTGGCCAGCACCAGGACCTGAAAGCGCCGCTCGCGGGGCACCCACTCGGCGACCTCGGCGTAGAGCGTCGCCGCCATCGCGTCGAGCAGCTCGGGAGCTGTCGGTCGGTCCTGCACTAGGCGAGCAGCTCCAGGAGATCCCACTCGGGCTCGCAGATCCGCCGGCCCAGCGAGGCGAGCTCGGCGCTCGGCCGGACCCCGGTGAGGTGATCGTGTGCCTGGCGGGCGCAGATCACCGCCCACTTGACGTTGCCCATCGCCTGCCACCAGCGCAGCCGCTCGGCGTCGGGGCGCCAGCCGGCGGCCCGCTCGTAGGCGTCGAGGAACGGAGCCAGCTCGCCCAGGCCGGCTACCGGGAGCTCGTCGTTGCCGAAGCGCCACGAGCGGATCGTCAGCCAGGCGATGTCCTCGGTGGGGTCGCCGGCGTGGCAGAGCTCCCAGTCGATCACCGCCGCCAGGCCGGCCTCGTCGACGATGAAGTTGCCGAGCCTGAAGTCGCCGTGAACCAGCGCGATCCGCGCCGGGTCCGGGGCGTTCAGCCGCAACCACCGCAGCCCGGCCTCGACCGCGGGCAGCGGCTCGCCGATCCGGTCCAGCTCCGCCTCCCAGAGCGAGCAGGCCTGAAGCGCGGGATCACCGTCACCCCCGATGACACCCTGGATCTCGCGCGGCTCGACCGAGTGAACCGCAGCCAGCGCGACGGCAAGCTGATCCGGAAGCCGCCGGCGGGCCTCGGCGTAGGGCTCGCGACGCAGCACCCGCGGTGCGATCGATTCGCCGTCGACGTGCTCCATCACAAAGCCGGCGCTGCCGAAGCGCCCGCCCTCCGGCTCGAAGGCGAGCGGCGGCGCGGTCGGCACGCCGGCTGCGGTCGCCGCGCCCACGACTCGGTGCTCGACCTCGAGCGGCACCCACGATTCGGCGCCGGGTGGATCGCGCCTCAGCACCCAGCGCCCAGCGCTGCCGGCCACGCGCCAGGACTGCCGCGAAGCTCCGCCGCCGAGCGGCGTCAGCTCGAGCTCGCCGGGATCGGCGCCGGTCGCCTCGGCGAGCGCGGCGCGCACGGCGGCGGGATCGGGCGGCTCAGCCGCCACCTTCGACGCGGGCGTCGAGCCAGTCGAGCATCTCCGAGATCACCTCATCCCGCTCCGGCTCATTCAAGATCTCGTGCCGCAGGCCATCCCAGTTGCGGATCGTCACGTCGCCGGCGCCGACGCGCTCGGCGAGCATCAGGCTCCCCGACGGGTCGACGATCGGGTCGGTGCTCGAGTACATGATGAGCACCGGGACCGTGATCCGCGCAGCCCGCTCGGGAAAGGATCCGACCTCAGCGCCGAGCTCGGCGACGGTGCGCACCGGCAGCTTGTCGTGGTAGTTGAGCGGGTCCTCGACGTACTTGCGGACCTCCTCCGGGTCCTTGCTGACGCCCTCGGCCGGGACCGAGTAGACCCCGAGCCGCGGCGCGATCCGGGAGAGCAGGCGGCTGACCGCCGTCGTCGCGGGAGCGGTCTTCACGCTCGCCAGGGGGTTGGAGAGGATCAGCCCGGCGAGCTCGTCGTCGTGGCGGATCGCGTAACCGGTCGCGACCGCACCGCCCATGCTGTGACCGAGGAGGTAGGGCTTGCGGTCCGGCAGCTCCTCGCCGGCCTGATCCATGAACGCGTGCAGGTCGGCGACCACGTCCTCGAAGCGCTCGAGCAGGACTCGCGGTCCGCCCGAGCGCCCGTGACCGCGGTGATCGAGCGCCCAGAACGAGTAGGAGCGGTCGTTGAACGCACGCGCGACGTGCTCGTAGCGGCCGGAGTGCTCGGATGCCCCGTGCGCGAGCACGACCGTCGCCCGCGGCGTCGCCTCGGGTCGCCACGCCTGCCAGAAGATCTCGACGTCGCCGACGCCGGCAAAGGTGCCGCTCTCGTGGCGGGCGGCCGTCACTCGGCAGGCTTGGGCTAGCCGACTTCGGCGGGCTCTTCGTCGCGCCCTGCGAGGCGGTCGCGGCCTCGCTGCACGGCGGAGAGGAACTTCTCGAGGTTGACCTCGAGGGTGGAGAGGATCTCGTCGGCGTAGTCCTCGGCGCCGAGCCGGATCGAGCGCTCGGTCTCGCGGGCGTCCTCGATGATCTCCTCGGCAGCGCGCTCGGCCTGCTTGTAGACCTCCTCGTCGGAGATCAGCCGCTCCTGCTGCTCGCGCGCCTCCTTGACCACCCGCTCGGCCTCGCGCTTGGCCTCGGCGAGCATCTCCTGGCGCTCCTTGACGATCCAGCGGGCCTGCTTGATCTCCTCGGGGATCGTCGCCCGCATCTGATCGAGCAGGTCGTAGATCTCCTCGCGGTCGACCCGCACCTGGTCGGTCAGCGGAACCGGCCTGGCGTTGTGGATCAGGTCGTCGAGCTTGTCAATGAGGACCAGGACGTCCATCGGCGGTTGTGAAGCTTACGCGGCCACGCCAGGAAGGGCTGCTACGCGGGCTTTTTCGGCAATTCGTTGCAAGCTCCTGCCCAGCTAGGAGCGCTTGAGGCGATCGACCAGCGCCTCGGCGACCGCCGCCGGGACCAGGTCGCTCACATCGCCGCCGAAGGTCGCCATCTCCTTGACCCCGGTCGAGGAGAGGAAGCTGTAGTCGGGCGAGGCGAAGACGTAGACCGATTCGATCTCCGGCGCGAGCTTGCGGTTGAGCTGGTTCATCTCGAACTCGTACTCGAAGTCGGAGATCGCGCGCAGGCCCTTGACGATCGCGGTAGCGCCGCGGTCGCGGGCGAACTCGACCACGAGGTTGCGGAAGACCTCGACCTCGACGTTCGGCAGCTCGGCGGTCGCCTCGGCGAGGAACTGCTGGCGCTCCTCGGCGCTGAACAGGTGGCCCGCCTTGCGCGGGGCGTTGCCGACGACGCCGACGATCACCCGGTCGAAGACCCTCGAGACGCGCCCGATGATGTCCAGGTGACCGTTGGTGACCGGGTCGTAGCTGCCTGGACAGACCGCGATCCGCGGATTGCCGTCGCTCATCGGCCGTAGACCCTCAGCAGCGCCTCGCCGATCCGCCGCTCCGCGAGCACGGGCAGATCGATCTCGAGCGGGCGGCGCGCCGAGCTCTCGATCGCGAGACGAGAGTGCCTGGCGAGGCGCGGTGGCAGGTGTTGCGCGAGCTCCGGCTCAAGGCGGGCGGCGAGTCTATATGGCGAGTCGCAAAGGATCAGGCCGAAGCGCTCGCTGCTCGCTCGCAGGTAGCGGATCGCGTCGGAGCGGATCACCTGGCAGCGGTTCGCAAGGCCGAGCTCCTCGACGTTGCGCCGCGCCAGCGCCGGCTTGGTGTCGACCAGTACCGCCGAGTCGGCGCCGCGCGAGATCGCCTCGATCGCCAGCGCTCCGGTGCCGCAGAAGAGGTCGAGCACCCGCATGCCCGAGAGCTCGGGAAGCAGGGCGAAGAGCGTCTCGCGGGCGCGGTCCGACGTCGGGCGCACCTCGCGCGAGCGGCCCGGCGGGGACTTGAGCGTCCGGCCCCCGAGTCGCCCTCCAGTGACCCTCACGCCTTGATCCGCTCGTCGCCGAAGCGCTCGCGCGCCGCGTCGAGCAGCGGGCCGAGCGCGGGCGCGTCGAGATCGCCGTGGCGGCGCAGCAGCGCCACGACCTCGCTGCGCGCCTCGGCGAGCAGCGGACCGTCCTCGGGAAGCTCGGCGATCCGAAACCGGGGCAGGCCGTGCTGGCGGGTGCCGAGGATCTCGCCCTCGCCGCGCAGCGTCAGGTCGACCTCGGCGAGCTCGAAGCCGTCGGACGTGCGCGCGATCGCCTCCATCCGCCGGCCGGCGGCGTCGGAATCGAAGTCGGCGAACAGGATGCACTGGCTTTCGTGCGCGCCGCGGCCGACGCGGCCGCGCAGCTGGTGAAGCTGGGAAAGCCCGTAGCGCTCGGCGCCCTCGATCAGCATCACGGTCGCGTTGGGGACGTCGATGCCGACCTCGATCACGGTGGTGGCCACGAGCACGTCGAGCTCGCCGGCGGCAAACCGCTCCATCGCCTCGGACTTCTCGCGCGAAGACAGCTGGCCGTGCAGCAGGCCGACGCGCAAGTCGGCGAACTCGCTTGCCCGCAGCCGGTCGGCCTCCGCGCTCGCCGCCTTTGCCTGCAGCTTCTCGGAGTCTGAGACCAGCGGGCAGACGACGAACGCCTGGCGGCCCTCGCGCAGGCGGGCGCGGATGAACTCATAGGCACCAGCCCGCTTCTCCTCCCCCACGACCCAGGTCTTCACCGGCTGCCGGCCGGCAGGCAGCTCGCGGATCGTCGTCGCGTCGAGGTCGCCGTAGGCGGTGAGCGAGAGCGTCCGCGGGATCGGGGTCGCCGTCATGTGCAGGACGTGGGGCGCCGCTTCGCCCGGGCCCTTGGCGTCGAGGGCGGCCCGCTGCGCGACGCCGAAGCGGTGCTGCTCGTCGACCACGCACACGGCGAGGTTGGCGAAGCGCACGTCGGGCTCGATCAGCGCATGAGTGCCGACGACGAGCGCCAGCTCGCCCGAGGCCAGCCGGTCGAGCGCCTCGCGCCGCCGCGCGGCGGAGGTCGCGCCGGTGAGCAGGGCGAACGGCAGCGGCTCGCCCGCGAGCAGGCGGTCCAGGGTCACCGCGTGCTGCTCGGCGAGCGTCTCGGTCGGCGCCATCAGCGCCGCCTGGTGGCCCGCCTCGAGCGCGCGCAGCATCGCGTAGACGGCGCACACGGTCTTCCCCGACCCAACCTCTCCCATCAGCAGCCGCTGCAT
This sequence comes from Solirubrobacterales bacterium, assembly GCA_036794585.1. Lineage (GTDB taxonomy): Bacteria > Actinomycetota > Thermoleophilia > Solirubrobacterales > 70-9 > WHSW01. The sequence goes on from DAIRGH010000067.1 coordinate 4,908, forward strand.
CGGGCGGCCGCTGGCCAGGTCGGCGTCGACCTCGGCAAACGCCGCCCGCTGATCGCCCGTCGGCTCGAACGGCAGCGAGACGAGCCAGCGCCCGACCAGCTCACCGGGCGGGCCGAACTCGATTCCGGGTCGCGACTGGTCGTGGGCCCGCCGCCGGACCGCGAGCGCCACCTGGTGCAGCAGCAGCTCCTCGAACGCGAGTCGTTCGCTTGCAGTCTCCGCGTCGATCAGGCGCTCGGGGAAGTGCGCGGCTCGCAGCGCGTCGGCCTCGCCCGGAAGCCGGCGCCGCGCTCGCAGCTCCGCGGGCAGCGGCTCGATCGCCAGCCGCGCCGCGTCACGCGCCTGCCAGGCCCATTCGCGGATCCGGGCGGCGCTCAGATTCTGAGAGGCCGGATGGGTGGGAACCAGGCCCGTGGTGTGGATCCCGGCGCTCTCCGGGTCGTTGCCGAGAATCTCGTGGGCGCCGACCCGGAAACCCTGGCGCTCGAGCTTGCCGCTGAGCAGCAGCTTGGTCCCCGGAGTGAACCGCTCGGCGAGCCACGCCTGGTTGAACCAGGTCGCCTTCATCGGGCCGCTGGCGTCGGCGACGTTGACCTCGAGGATCCGGAGGTTGCGCCGCCGCGTCGGGCGCACCCGCGCCGACCGCACCTCGACCTCGACCGTCGCCTCCTCGCCGATCCGCAGGTCGGCGACCTCGCGGACGGTGGCGCGGTCGCGATAGCCGTGGGGCACGTGGAGCAGCAGGTCGCCGACGCTCTCGATCCCGAGCTCCGCGGCGGCGGCCGCCAGCTTCGGCCCCGCGCCCTTGAGCGCGGTGACCGGCGCCGCCAGCAGGCTGGGCCGCGGGAGGCTGCGCAAGGGCGCCGCCCTCAGCTCCTCGCGATGCTGGGCAGCACCGCTGCCGAGCGCGCGCGGCGGCTCTGCCACCTCGGCTCGCTCCGCGACCGCGACCTCGCTCATCGGGAGTGAGGTTAGGCTGAGCGGGAGATGGGACGGATCGCCGACAAGCTCGCCGAGCTCGGGCTCGAGCTGCCGAAGCCGTTCGCGCCGCCGCCGGGAGTCGAGTTTCCGTTCGCGCTGGTGAAGGTGAGCGGCAAAGTCGGCTATGTGTCGGGACACCTGCCGGTCGACGGCACCGAGGTGCTGATGACCGGCCGCGTGGGCGAGGGCGGGCTCAGCGTCGAGCAGGGCTACGAGGCGGCGCGGCTCACCGGCCTCTCGATCTTCGCCTCGCTCGAGCAGGAGCTCGGCGACCTCGATCGGGTCAGCGGCTGGGCGAAGGCGCTCGGGCTGGTCCAGTGCGCGCCGGGGTTCGACAAGCCGCCGGCCGTGATCAACGGCTTCACCGATCTCGTGTTGGAGGTCTGGGGCCCCGAGGCCGGCCGCCACGCCCGCTCGGCGATCGGCGCGGCGCAGCTTCCCTTCGACGTCCCGGTCGAGGTCGACGCGGTCGTCGAGCTGGGCTAGGGCTAGGTGGCTGCGGCGACCGCCGGCTTGCGGTGACGGCGGAACATCTCGGCGACGTAGGCGTGGCCGGGGCGGTCGCGGAACTGCGCGACGAACTCCTCCAGGGCGGGCGGGATCTCGGTGAGCACGGTGGGGCCCTCCGGCGGTTGCACGAGCGGATAGAAGAGCGAGGCGGCGGTCAGGTCGGCGACCGTGAACCTGTCGCCGACGAGGTACTCGCGGTCGCCGAGCTCGGACTCCATGCGATCGAACGCCGCCGCGACCTTGTCCCGCGCCAAGGCGGCACTGCCGGTGTCGCTGACGCCGAAGCGCAGCTTGACGTACGCGGCCCCGAACGCATTCGCGCCGGCCCGAAGCGGCGCAACGCGCGTGAGCGCGGGCGGCAAGCTGGCGTCCGTTACGGGTCCAATGCCCGGTCCCTCCTCGTCGGAGGTGAGCTCGTGCCACGCGAGCAGCCGGATGTGGGGCCCGAGCTCCTCGTCGAAGAACTCCTCGAGCTCCAGCGCCCGCCGCTTCTCGTCCGGGTCGGACGGGTAGAGGGGCGGCTCGGGCTGGCGCTCCTCCAGCGCGGCGATGATCGCGGTCGAGTCGCCGATGCCGCGGCCGTCGAGGGTCAGCACGGGAAAGGTGTGGTGCGCGCTCCTGGTGAGCCACATCGCCACGGCCATGTGGGCACCCGGCGGCGGCGCGCGGCGCTCGTGCTCGATGCCCTTCCAGGCCAGCGCCCAGCGCACCTTCTCGTTGTAGTGCGAGACCGGGATGTGCCAGAGGACGGGCTTGCTCATACGCGTCACTGGGCCGCGATCAGCCACCAGTAGGTCGGCTGGCCCCCGTCGTGGATCTCGAGCTCGGCGCCGTCTGACGGCAGCTGAAGCTCGCTCGCGTGACTCGGCGCGTCAGCTCCCTCGAGCACGGTGACGATCTCGGCGTCCTTGGCCAGCCGCCCGACAACCTCGGCCAGTGTCCCGTCCGGGCTCCCCCAGGCCACCAGCTCCTTGCCGACGAAGCCGACCGCCTCGCCGCGCCGGTAGCGGCCGTCGGAGTCGTCCCGGTCAGCGGCAGCGACGACGCCGTCGGTGATCGCCTCGAGCTCGGCCTCCATCCGGGTGGCGTTCTCATCCGCGGAGGAGGATGAGTCGTAGCCGCCGACCAGCGCCGCCAGGCCCGCCTGCATCGAGGTCGACGCGACGACTCGCACCTTGCGCTCGGCCAGCCGCGCCGCCTCCTCCGCGGCCAGGATCACGTTCGGCGAGTTCGGCAGCACCACGATCTCCTCGCCGTGGGTGGCGCGGATCCCCTCGACGATCTCGTTGATCGACGGGTTCAGCGTCGGCCCGCCGTCGACGATCCGGGCGCCCTCGGCCGCGAACAGCTCCGCGATCCCGTCGCCGGAGGCGACCGCGACGACCCCGGTGCGGACGCTCCCGCCGCCGGCCAGGCGCACGTCGCGGTTGGCGATCTGGCGGCGCATGTCGGTGAACTCGAACTGGTGCACATCGCCGTACTCGGCACAGATCGTGCGCGCGCGGCTGGGCTTGTCGGTGTGGACGTGGATCTTCAGCATCGTCTCGTCGCCGACGACCGCGATCGAGTCGCCCAGCTCCTCGAGCCGCGGCGCGATCCCGGCGGGCTCGAGCTCCGAGCCCGTGAGGATGCAGCTGGTGCAGTAGCGGTAGCGCGACTCGACCGACAGCGCCCCGTGCGAGGGCGCGGCCGTCTGATGCGGCACGGGCGAGCTCTCGACGTCGGCCCCAGAGAGCCCTGCCACCAGCCCGGCGATGATCACGAGCAGCCCGTACGCACCGGCGTCGACGACGCCGGCTTCGCGGTTCGCCGCGAGCTGCTCGCGGGTCTGCGCCAGCGCCTCGTGGCCCGCGCTCAGCGCCTCCTCCAGCAGCTCGACGAGCATCGCGTCCTGCTCGGTTTCGGGGGTTCCTGGCGCCAGCTCGCGCTGCTCGAACTCGTCCACCTTGCGCGACACCGCCTCGGACACGGCGCGGATCAGGGTGAGCATCGTTCCCTCTTCGGGTTCGCTCACCGCCCTGTACGCCGCCTCGGAAGCGCGCGCGAGCGCGTCGCGCACCAGCGCCGGCCCGATCAGCTCGCCGCGGCGGGTGCTGAGGACCTCCGCCGCGCCGCGGACGATCTGGCTCAGGATCACGCCGCTGTTGCCCCGCGCGCCCATCAGCGCCGAGTGGGCGACGGTCTGGACGATGTAGTTGCGGTCCACCGCCGCGAGCGAGTTCGAGCGCAGGCCGTCGAGGCCGTTGAGCACCGCACTGATCGTGCCGGCCATGTTGTCGCCGGTGTCCCCGTCGGGGACGGGGAACACGTTGAGGTCGTTGATCTCCTGCTGGCGCTCGCGCAGGTGTTCGTACGCGACCCGGATTACCCGGTGAAACCGCTCAACTGACGGATCCGACACGCGCCGAATCTAGAGCATCTGCCGGGCGCCGAACGCCGCCCCTAGGCGTGCTTGGTGATCTTGTTCGACTTCAGGCAGCGGGTGCAGACGTAAACGCGCCGCGGGCGGCCGCCGTCGTCGATCCGGACCTTCTGCAGGTTCGGCTCGAAGCGCCGCCGGGTGGCGACCATCGAGTGGCTGCGCGAGTTTCCGTACGCGGGCTTCTTGCCGCAGCTGTGACAGATCTTGGCCATCAGATGAGTGAGCTTACCTCGGTCATCCGCAACAGCGCCAGCGCCGCGTTGCGTCCCTGGTCGCGCTTGTCGCCGCCGGCGCGCGCCTCGGCCTGCTCGCGGGTATCGCAGGTGATCACGCCGAAGGCGCAGGGCACGCCGGTCTTCAGCGCGACGTCCTGGATCCCGCGCGCCGCCTCGGCGCTGACGAACTCGTAGTGGTCGGTCTCACCGCGGATCACGACCCCCAAGCAGGCGACGCCGTCGAAGCGCCCCGACGCAGCGCACCACTGCGCCGCCAGCGGCAGCTCGAAGGCGCCCGGGACCTCGTAGGTATGGACCGAGGCCGGGCTGACGTCGTGCTCGGCAAACGCCTCGGTGGCGCCGTTGACCAGTCGCTGCGCAAGATCCTCGTAGAACGTCGCAACGACCACCGCGTACTCAGCCATCGCCCTCCTGGTCACGGCGGTGTTCCTCGGCGATCAGCTGCTCGTCGAGCGGCAGGCCCTGGTGGTGAAGGACGTGGCCCATGCGCTCCTGCTTCGCCCGCAGGTACTCCTCGTTGTAAGGGTTGGGGATCGACTGGATCGGAACCTGCTCGCTGACCGAGAGGCCGTAGCCCTCGAGGCCATGGATCTTCTTCGGGTTGTTGGTGAGGATGCGGATGCTCGAAAGGCCCAGGTCGACCAGGATCTGGGCGCCGATCCCGTAGTCGCGCAGGTCGGCGGGCAGCCCGAGCTTGAGGTTGGCGTCGACGGTGTCGAGGCCCTCCTCCTGCAGCTTGTAGGCGCGCAGCTTGTTCAGCAGCCCGATCCCGCGCCCCTCCTGGGAGAGGTAGAGGAGCACCCCCTGACCCTCGCGCTCGATCATCGCCAGCGCCGCCTCGAGCTGCTCGCCGCAGTCGCAGCGCAGCGAGTGAAAGACGTCGCCGGTGAGGCACTCGGAGTGCACCCGAACCAGTACGTCCTGCTCGCCGGCGACGGTGCCCTTGACCATCGCCACGTGGTGCTTTTCGTCGAGCAAGGAGCGGTATCCGACCGCGGTGAACTCGCCGAACCCGGTGGGAAGCGTCGTGGCGACGATCCGCTCGACCAGCTGCTCCGTCCGGCGCCGGTAGGCGATCAGGTCGGCGACCGTGATCATCTTCAGCCCGTGGCGCTCGCAGTACGCGATCAGGTCGGGCACCCTCGCCATGGTCCCGTCGTCGTTCATGATCTCGCAGATCACCCCTGAGGGGTTGAGCCCGGCGAGGCGGGCGAGGTCGATCGCCGCTTCGGTCTGACCGGCCCGCTCGAGCACGCCGCCGTCCTTGGCCTTGAGCGGGAAGACGTGGCCGGGCTGGACCAGCGAATCCGGCGTCGAGCTGGGATCGATCGCAACCTGGATGGTGTGCGCGCGATCCGCGGCCGAGATTCCCGTCGTCACTCCCTCGCGCGCCTCGACCGAGACCGTGAACGCGGTCTGCAGCGGCGCCTCGTTCTTGGCGGCCATCAGGTCGAGGCCGAGCTGGTCGCAGCGCTCGCCGGTCAGCGACAGGCAGATCAGCCCCCTGCCCTCCTTGGCCATGAAGTTGATCGCCTCGGGCGTCGCGAACTGGGCCGCCATCGTCAGGTCGCCCTCGTTCTCGCGGTTCTCGTCGTCGCAGACGACCACCATCCGACCCTGGCGGATGTCCTCGATCGCCTCCTCGATGGTTGCGAAAGGTGTCTGGGTTGCCTGCGTGCTCATGAGTTCCCTTCCTTAAAGCGTAGAAGCCGCTCGACATAGCGGGCGACGACATCGAGCTCGAGGTTCACACGGTCGCCTTCTTGCAGGGCGCCGAGCGTCGTCCGCTCGAGCGTCTCGGGGATCAGCGAGACCTCGAACTCGCTGCCGTCGAGCCCGGCGACGGTGAGGCTGACGCCGGAGATGGTGACCGAGCCGTGCTCGACCAGGTAGCGCTCGAGGCCGTCGGGTACCGCGATCCGAAGCCGTCGCGCGAAGCCGTCCTCGATCAGCGACCGCACCTCCCCCACGCCGTCGACGTGGCCCTGGACGATGTGGCCGCCGAGCGGCTCGCCGGCGCGCAGCGGAGTCTCGAGGTTGACGGCGGTGCCCTCGGCGAGCTCGCCGAGGGTGGTCAGCGAAAGCGTCTGGTTCATCACGTCGGCCTCGAAGCCGTCGGCGTGCACGGCGGCCGCGGTCAGGCAGGCACCGTCGATCGCGACCGAGTCGCCCTCGTCGAGCGGGCCGGAGAGCGAGGCGGTCACGCGCAGCCGCGCCCCGGCCTCGGTGCGCTCCAACCCTGCGACGGTGCCGATCTCCTCGACGATCCCCGTGAACATTCACCACTCCCGCAGCCGCGCTCGGACCAGCATGTCGTCGCCGCTGCGCTCCCACTCGATCGCCAGCGGGCGCTGGGCGTCGACGATCGCCGCCGCCCCGCGTCCGCTCGCGAGCGGCCGGCCGGCGCCGAGGATGAGCGGCGCGATGAACAGGGCGAGCTCGTCGATCTCGCCGGCGGCGAGAAAGGAGCCGGCCAGCTCGGCTCCACCCTCCAGCAGCACGGAGGTGATGTCGCGGCGACCGAGCTCATCGAGCGCCGCGGCGACCGTCGGCTCCCGTTTGCCGGCGACCTCGATCACCTCGGCGCCGGCGTCGCGAAGCGCACCGATCGGAGACGGCGGCGCACCCGCTCGAACGACGACGTAGAGCGGCGCCTCGTCGATCGAGTCGACAAGCCTCGACTCGAGCGGGAGGCGCGCGGCCGAGTCGAAGACCACCCTGGCCGGCTGGTGAACTTCCTCGAGCTCGACGTCACGGGCTGTCATCAGCGGGTCGTCGGCAAGCGCGGTGCCGATCCCGACCGCGACCGCGTCGGCCTCGGCGCGCCAGCGGTGAACCAGGGCGCGGCTCTCGGCTCCCGAGATCCAGCGCGAGTCCCCGGAGCTGGTGGCCGTGAAGCCGTCGAGGCTGAGCGCGGCCTTCAGCGTCACCAGCGGCCTGCCGGTGCGGGCGTGCTTGCGAAACGCCTGGTTTGCGCGCCGCGCGGCCGCCGCCTCGCCACCGTCGGCGAACTCGACCGCCACCCCCTCGTCTCGGAGGATGCCCGGGCCGCGGCCGCTGGCCTTCGGGCTCGGGTCGTCCGCGGCGATCACCACCCGGGCGATCCCGGCCGCGAGGATCGCATCGGTGCAGGGAGGCTGGCGGCCACGATGCGCACAGGGCTCGAGCGAGACGTAGAGGGTCGACCCGGCGGTGTCGTTGCCGCGCTCGCGGCAGTCGCTGAGCGCGGCGACCTCGGCGTGGACGCCGCCGAGCTCGGCGTGGTGGCCCTCGCCGATCACCTCGCCATCTCGAACCAGCACCGCCCCGACGACGGGGTTCGGGCTGACCCTGCCGCGGCCGCGCTCGGCGAGCTCCAGCGTGCGCCGGAGGTGAGCGCGATCCTCGGCTGTCGTGGCTGTGGCCATCACCGATTGACTGGTCAGTCAATGGCTGAGTGTACTTTGCCGCGATGCGCGAGCAAAGCAGCTTCGGGCGCTCGGCGGGCATCCTCTCGGGCGGCGTCGCGGTCGCCGGCGGGCTGACCTACGTCTTCTTCGCGCTCGCCTCGCACAACCTCGACCCCGTCGCCTACGGCGAGGTGGTGGTGCTCTGGTCGGCCGTGTTCGTGACGATCTCGGTGATCCACCGGCCGGTCGAGCAGTTCATCTCGCGCAGCGTCGCCGAGCGCCGCGCGCAGGGTCGGGCGATCGGCACGGCCCTGCGCACGGCGGGGATCCTGGAGCTCGGAATCGCGCTCGGCTTCGCGGTCGTCGCGCTGCTGCTGCGCTCACCGCTCCAGGACGAGCTGCTCTCCGGCGATGCGACCCTGTACTGGATCTACGTCGGCTCGGTGCTCATCTTCGGCGCCAGCTTCTTTGCCCGCGGCTTTCTGGCGGGCAGCGAGCGGTTCGGGCTGCTCACCGGACTGCTGGTCGCCGAGTCCGCCTCGCGCACGGGATTTGCCCTGGCTGTCGCGATCGGGATCGCCGAAGGGCAGAACGCGATCGCCCTGGGGATCCTCGCGGCGCCGGCGTTCTCGCTGGTGGTCGTCCCGCTCGCCTTCAGCCGGCACGAGCGCAGCGGGCTGGAGCTCGCCGACGACGAGCCGCGAGCCGCGCGCGCCGGGCTCGCCAGCGGCAGCGCGTTCGCCGCAGCGGTGTTCGTGATCATGCTCAGCGAGCAGGTCTTCCTCAACACCGGGCCGCTGCTTCTGCGGGCGGTCGAGGGTGCCGCCGAGGCGGGGTTCATCTTCAACGTGCTGATGCTCGCCCGCGCCCCTCTCGTGGTGTTCCAGGGAATCGCGATCAGCCTGCTGCCGCACCTGACCCGGCTGCGCTCCTCGGGCGGCAGCGAGGCGGCGCGGCAGTTCGACTCCTCGGTCGCGAGCACGCTGCGCGCCGTGGCGGCATTCACCGCGCTGGTCGCCGCCGTCGTCGCCGTCGCAGGCCCGCAGCTCATGCAGCTCGCCTTCGGCGACCAGTTCGACTACGACCGCACCGCGCTGCTGCTGGTCACCGCCGCGATGGGCCTCTACCTCGCCTCGACGACCGTCAACCAGGCCGTTCTCGCCCAGGGCAGAGCTCGCCGCGCCGCCGGCGCCTGGGCCGCCTGCGCGGTCGGCTTTCTCGCCTGGAGCGCGCTGCCGATCCTCGACGACGCCGCGCGCCGGATCGAGGTCGGATTCGCGGTGGGCGCGCTGGTGCTGTTCGCGCTGCTGCTGCGGATCTACCGCGACACCCGCCAGGAGACGGTGGCGATCGGGGCCGGCTCGGTGGAGGAGCTCGAGGCCCGCCTGGCGCTCGCGGACGAGGCGAGCTGAGGATGTCCGACTACGAGCTGATCCTGATCGCCGGGCTGCTGCTGGCCGCCGGCCTGGCCGCGGCGAAGGTCGCCGACCGCGTTCGGGTCCCCGGCCTGCTGTTCTTCCTCGGCCTCGGGATGCTCGCCGGCTCGGAGGGAATCGGCGGGATCGAGTTCGGCGACGAGATCGGCGATGCCGAGCTGACCCGCACCCTGGGCACGATCGGCCTCGTCCTGATCCTCTTCGAGGGCGGGCTGACCGCGGGCTGGGACGAGATTCGGCCCGTGCTGGGCACCGCGATCTCGCTGGCGACGTTGGGCACGGTGCTGACCGCGCTGATCACCGGCGCCGCCGCGATCCTCCTGTTCGATCTCGACACCCTCGAGGGGCTGATCCTGGGCTCCGCGGTCGCGGCCACCGACAGCGCCGCGATCTTCGCGGTCCTGAGGGGATCGCGGCTGCGTCGACGCCTCGCTCGCGCCCTCGAGGGCGAGTCGGGCATGAACGATCCCGTCGCGCTGCTCCTCGTGACCGGGTTCATCGAGTGGATCGAGCAGCCCGACTACGGCGTCCTCGACATGGCCGGAACGCTCACCGGCAAGCTCGCGCTCGGGCTTGCGATCGGATTCGCTGTCGGGCACGCCGCCCGCTGGGCCTTCAACAACCTCGATCTGCCGAGCCCCGGCCTGTATCCCGTCGCCTCGATCGCGACCGCGGCGCTCGCCTACGGGCTCGCCGAGGTCGCCCACGGCTCGGGCTTCTTGTCCGTGTACATCGCCGCCCTGATCCTGGGCACCGGCGTGATCCCAGCGAAGCGGACCACGATCGCCTTCCACCAGGGCCTCTCGTGGGTCTCGCAGATCTCTCTGTTCGCGCTGCTCGGCCTGCTGGTCTTCCCGAGCGGGCTCGGCGACGTCGCCGCCGAGGGTCTGCTGCTGTCGGCGGCGCTGATCTTTGTCGCCCGGCCGCTCGCGGCGATCGCCGCCAGCGCCCTCGCGCCCTTCGACATGCGCGAGCGAGTGATGCTCGGCTGGGCCGGGCTGCGCGGCGCGATTCCGATCTGGCTCGCGACGTTTCCGGTGATCGCCGGACTCGACGAAGGCGGTCTGATCTTCAACGTGATCTTCTTCGTCGTCGTCACCTCGACCCTGATCCAGGGCGCGACGTTCGAGCCGCTCGCGCGCCGGCTCGGGGTGACCTCGACTGAGCCCGCGTTGACGGCGCCCCTGATCGAGACCGGGATCATCCGGCCGCTCGGCAGCGAGTCGCTGGTCTGGAAGGTGCGCCCCGAAGACGCCGCCGTCGGCGCGACGGTCAAGGACCTCGGTCTGCCGCGGGAGGCGCTCGTCAACCTGATCGTCCGGGGAGACACCGCGATCCCGCCTCGCGGTTCGACCGAGATCGAGGCCGGCGACGAGCTCCACATCCTCGTCCGGCTCGAGCAGCTCGACGAGGTGGAGAAGCTGACCGACCGCTGGCGCACCGGGCCGCTCGGAGAGCCGCCGGTGCCGACGCTGCCCGCCCGCGGCGCGCCTCAGGTGTTCACCGTGCGCCGCTGGCGCGACGACGACGGCGACCCGGAGCATCCCGAGACGGTCGAGGGGATCGGGGTCGTTGCGCGCCTGCGGGTTCGCCGCGACCGCCCAGGCGCGCTGCTGCTGCTCGCCGACGGGCGCTACGCGATCTGCTCTCCCGAGCTGCTCGCGCTGGGCGGTCGCCGCCGGCTCGCGGGCTGGGTAGGGGGGCGGATCAACAGGCCCGGCATCGACGCTCAGGACCGCGCGTGGATGCAGGAGGTCGCGGGCGCGCTGGCCGCGCCGGCGCCGCGGAGTTAGTC
>DAIRGH010000014.1:0-43697 GCA_036794585.1 Solirubrobacterales bacterium
GAGCGGCTCGAGCGGATGGCGGCCGAGCTGGGCGGCGGGCTGGAGACGGCGGTTGCCGACGTCGCCGATCCGCCGTCGGTGCGGGCCCTGCTCGAGCCCGGCGACGTGATGCTGGCCACGGTGGGACCGTTCGCGCGTTGGGGAGATGCGGCCGCCGAGGCCGCGATCGAGGTCGGCGCCCACTATCTCGACTCCACCGGCGAGCCCGCCTTCATCCGGCGGGTGTTCGAGCACTACGGCCCCGGGGCCCAGGAGGCCGGGATCGGGATGCTCACCGCCTTCGGATACGACTGGGTGCCCGGCAACCTTGCCGGGGCGCTGGCGCTGCGCGAAGCCGGCGAGGCCGCCACCCGCGTCGACGTCGGCTACTTCTCCCTCGGCGGCCTCGGCGGCGCCAGCGGCGGCACCCGGGCGTCGATGGCGGGCGCGATGATCGAACCGGGATTCGTCTGGCGCTCGCAGATCAAGACCGAGCGCGGCGCCGCCCGCGTGCGCTCGTTCGAGGTCGCCGGCAAGCGGCGCCAGGCGATCTCGGTGGCCTCGACCGAGCACTTCACGCTGCCCCGGATCCACCCGACGCTGCGCGAGGTCAACGCTTACCTCGGCTGGTTCGGCGGCGCCTCGCGGGCGATGCAGGCGACGTCGGCGTTCAATTCGGCGCTCATTCGGATCCCGGGAGCCAAGTCCGCGCTCGGAGCACTGGCCGGCCGGGTCCAGGGATCGACCGGCGGCCCCGACGAACAGGCCCGCGCCGGCACCGGGTCGGCGATCGTCGCGATCGCCTATGACGGGACCGGGGGCGAGCTCGCCACCGTCGAGCTGCGCGGCGTCAATGGCTATGACTTCACCGGCAGGATCCTCGCCTGGGGCGCGGCGACGGCGCGCGCCGGAGGCCTGCGCGGCACCGGCGCGCTCGGGCCCGTAGACGGCTTCGGGCTCGACGAGCTCGCCGCGGGCTGCGCCGAGGCCGGGCTCGCGCCGGTCTAGGCGGGGTCGCGGGCTGACTCGTTCGCGCGCTCGCGGTCGAGGTGAAACTCGACCTGCACGATCTTGCCGTCGCGGAACTTCCACACCGCCGCGCTCGGCTGCTCGAGCTCGACCCCACCGTGGCGGCTGACGTTCACCTGTCGCCCAAGGGTCAACACGTTGTCGCCGACCTCCTCGATGCTCTCGAGCTCGAAGCGGATGCTGCCGAACGTGTCCAGCCAGTCGGCCCATGCCTCGCGCAAGCCGTCGGCGCCCGTCCACCTGCCCGTGAAGGTGTCGTCGGGGCCGGTCATGACGGTGACGAAGTCGTCGGCGGCGATCGGCGCAAGCGCCTCGATCATGGCTTCGACCACGGGCCCGCTCATCTCGACGTCGCCGTCGGCGAAAGCCTGCGCCAGCGCCTCGGTCAGCCGCTCTAGGTTCGACATGCGCGCAGTATCCTCCGCCGCGATGGCCGTAGCGAGCGCCACCTACCAGGAGAAGACCGACGAGCAGAAGGCGATCACCGAGATGGTGCGCCAGTTCGTCGACAAGGAGATCCTCCCCGTCGCCGAGGAGTTCGACCACGAGGACAAGTTTCCCGAGGCGATCGTCGAGCACATGAAGGAGCTGGGGCTGTTCGGGGTCACGATCCCCGAGGAGCACGGTGGCATGGGCCTCGACCTGACCACCTACGCGATGATCGTCGAGGAGCTCTCGCGCGGCTGGATCTCGATCTCGGGCGTGGTCAACACGCACTTCATCGGCTCCTACCTGCTGATCAAGTTCGGCACCGACGAGCAGAAGGAGTACTTCCTGCCGAAGATGGCGACCGGCGAGATCCGCGCCGCGTTCTCGCTTTCGGAGCCCGAGGTCGGCTCGGACGTGCAGGGGATCAAGTCGACCGCGAAGCAGGACGACGACGGCAACTGGGAGCTCAACGGCCAGAAGATGTGGGTCACCAACGGGCTCGGCTCGGGCGTCGTGTTCGTGCTGATGAAGACCGACCCCAAGGCCGACCCGCCCTACAAGGGCATGACCTGCTTCATCACCGAGAAGGAGCCGTGGGCGGAGCAGAACGAGGGCGAGTTCGCCGGCCTGGAGATCCCGCCGAAGATCAAGAAGATGGGCTACAAGGGCGTCGAGTCGACCGAGCTCGTCTACAGCGGCTATCGCTGCCCGCCCGGGCGCATCCTCGGCGGCGAGGAGGGCATCGGCCAGGGCTTCAAGCAGATGATGGACGCGCTCGAGGTCGGCCGGGTCAACGTCGCCGCGCGCGGCGTCGGCATCGCCCAGCGGGCGCTCGAGCTCGCGCTGCGCTACTCGCAGGAGCGCAAGACGTTCGGCAAGCCGATCGCGCAGCACCAGGCGATCCAGTTCAAGCTCGCCGAGATGGCGACCAAGGTCGAGGCAGCGCGCCTGCTGACGATGAAGGCGGCGCGGATGAAGGACGCGGGCGAGCGCTCGGACCTCGAGGCCGGGATGGCGAAGCTGTTCGCCTCGGAGACCGGCAAGGAGGTGGTCGAGGAGGCGTTTCGCATCCACGGCGGCTACGGCTATTCGAAGGAGTACGAGATCGAGCGGCTCTACCGCGACGCGCCGCTGCTTCTGATCGGCGAGGGGACCTCCGAGATCCAGAAGATGGTCATCGGCAAGAAAGTCTTGGAAAGGAACAAGATCTGAGCGAGCGTCCGGTTGCACTCGTCACCGGTGCCAACAGGGGGATCGGCCGCGAGATCGCCAAGCAGCTCGGGCGCGACCACGGCTTCACGGTGATCGCCGGGGCCCGCGATCCGTCGGCGATGGAGCCGGCGGAGAACGTCGTCGCGGTGCGGCTCGACGTCAACGACGCCGACAGCGTCGGCGCCGCGCTCGCCGGGATCGAGGAGGGACAGGGCCGCCTCGACGTCCTGGTCAACAACGCCGGCCTCCACGGCGAGCCGACGGGCGTGGCCGACTACGACCTCGACGAGGCCCACGAGGTGATCGAGACCAACGTCTTCGGCGCATGGCGATTGATCCAGGCGGCGCTGCCGCTGCTGCGCCAGAGCGGCTCACCGCGGATCGTCAACGTCTCCAGCGGCGCCGGCCAGCTTGCCGAGATGAACGGGGGCAGGACCGCGTACCGGCTCTCGAAGGCGGCGCTCAATGCGCTCACCCGCAACGTCGCGGCCGACGAGGCCGGCAGCGGCATCCTGGTCAACTCCGTCTGTCCGGGATGGGTGCGCACCGACATGGGCGGCGCCGGCGCGCCGCGCTCGGTCGAGGAGGGAGCCGACACCGCGGTCTGGCTGGCGACGCTCCCGGATGACGGGCCCAACGGGGGCTTCTTCCGCGACCGCAGCCCGATTCCCTGGTAGAAACGAAGGGCGATGGCGGCGAGCACGGCAGACCTGATCCGCACGGCGGTCGAGCGCCTGCAGCAGCAGGTGCCCTCGCTGGCGAAGCTGAAGCTCGTCTTCGGCCTCGAGCTCCGCGGCCGCGGCGATGTGCAGGTCTACCGGGTGGCGCTGCCGGGCCCGCAGATCTCCAAGGGTTTCGGCGACGACGAGCGGGTGCACGTCTCGATCCCGCGCTCGCACTTCAACGAGCTCGCCGTCGACGGCAAGCTCAAGCATTGGCGAGAGGCCTGGGAGCACGGCGACATCAAGGTCGAGGGCGATCCCAACATCGGCAAGCTCGTCGGCCAGCTGATCGCGCACGCAGAGGCGCGCGGACGTCTGAAAAAGGCCCGCTAGCACGCGTGGCCTCCGACAGCGATCAGATCGCGACCGCGGTCTCGCGGGTTCAGCAGCAGGCGCCGAAGCTGGCGAAGCTGAAGCTCGTCTTCGGCCTCGAGCTCACCAGCGGCGGGCTGACCGGCCCGGGCAAGTCCGATCATTTCCGTATCGAGCTGCCCGGCCCCAAGGTCAGCGAGGGTCCGGCCGACGACGTGCGGATCAGGCTCTCGATTCCACGGCCGATGTTCGGCCTGCTCGCCGACGAGGGCCAGCTCGTCGACTGGCGTGAGGCGTTTCACTACGGCCACTTGCGGGTCGACGGGGACCCGCGCGTAAAGCGCCTGCTCGGGCAGGCGCTGGCGGGCTGACCGCTACGATCCCGCGCCGATGAACGACGAGCACAAACTCTCGACCGAGCAGGCGGAGCGCGAGGCCTCCGGGGCGCATCCGTACGGCCGCTACCTCGAGGAGTTCGACGTCGGCGCCGTCTACAAGCACTGGCCGGCAAAGACCGTGACCGAGGCCGACGACCATCTCTTCTGCCTGATCACGATGAACCACCACCCGCTGCACCTCAACGACGTCTACGCCTCCCAGTCACAGCAGGGCCGCAACGTCGTCGTCGGCCCGCTCGTCTACTCGCTGGCGCTCGGAATGTCGGTCTCCGACGTCTCGGGCAAGGCGATCGCCAATCTCGCCACCGAGGAGCTCAGCCACCCGGCGCCCGTGTTCCACGGCGACACGCTGTACTGCGAGTCCGAGGTCTTGGACGTGCGCCCGTCCTCCTCCAAGCCCGACCGGGGCATCGTCCGCGTCCACACCCGGGTCTACAAGCAGGACGGCACGCTCGTCGCCGAGTTCAAGCGCGCCGTGCTCGTGCCGCGCAAGCCCAACGGCGAGTCGCCGAAGGCGGAGGGCGACGTCGACTAGCGACGGGATCTTCATCTCGCGGCCCGAGTCCCCGGGCCCGGGACGACCGCTTGCGGTCAAGGATCTGTTCGACACCGCCGGCGGGCGCACGACCTACGGCTCGGCCGTCTTTCGCGACCACGTGCCGCGCGCCACCGCCGAGGCGGTGCGGCTGCTCGAGGCCGAGGGCTGGAGCAATGCCGGCAAGGCCAACCTGCACGAGTTCGCCTACGGGATCACCTCGCAGAACCCGCACTACGGCACTGTCCCGAACCCGATCGCCCCGGGTCGCGTGGCTGGAGGCTCGAGCGGCGGCTGCGCCGCCGCGCTTGCCGCCGGGCTGGTCGAGGGGGCGCTGGGGAGCGACACCGGCGGCTCGATCCGGATCCCGGCGGCGTGGTGCGGCGTGGTTGGCTTCAAGCCGAGCTTCGGGCTGGTCTCGACCGCGGGCTGCTTTCCGCTCGCCCCGAGCTTCGACCACGCGGGTCCGATGGCGCGCGACGTCGCCACCTGCGTCGAGATGATGCGGGCGCTGGCGCCCGGGTTCGAGCCGGCCCGCATCGACGCGCTCGCCGAGCTGCGGATCGCAGTCGCCGGGGGAATCGAGCTGGCCGGCGCCGAACCGGTCGAGTTGCCGCCCGACGAGGGCGGCGCCGGCGGCGTTTTTCGGCGCGAGGTTGCCGAGGTCCATGCCGAGCTGTTCGCCGAGCACGGCGAGCTCTACGGCGACAACGTCGCGGCCAAGGTCGAGCAGTGCCTGCAGCTCTCCGACGCCGAGCACGAGGCGGGACTGCGCGCCCGGGCCGAGCTTCGCGAGTCGCTCGGCGGTCTCCTCGAGCGCTTCGACGTCCTGCTGACGCCGACCGTGCCGCTCGAGCCGCCGCCCGCCGACGTCGACGAGCTCTCGGTTCGCGATCAGGCGATCAGCTTCACGTTTCCGTTCAACGCGGTCGGCGCGCCGGCGCTGGCGCTCCCCCACGCGGGTGCCGGTCCCGCCGGCTCGGTCCAGGTCGTCGCCGCCCCGGGCGGCGACGCGCTCGTGCTCGCAGCGGGCGAGCTGCTGGAGAGGCTATGAGGTCGGTCGGCGCGGTGGCCCTGGTCGCCGGCGTGATCGCGTTGAGCCCCGTCGACGCCGCCGCCCAAGGCGCCCCATGCCTGGGCGCGACCGAGGCCGAGCAGGTCACGGCCGCGCCGGGTCCCCGGCTGCGGTTCGGGATCAACCCGGCGGGCGAGGCCGGAGCCGTCGGGCCGCCCGTCGAGGCGGTCCCCGACTCGCCGGGCCGGACGCGGGAGGCGCTGAGGGAGCTGGCGCCAGGCGGAGGCTCACCCTTCTACGTTCGCCTCAACCGCTTCTTCTGGTCGCTCGGGCCGGCGGGCATCCAGCGCTTCCTCAAGCTCGCCGACAGGTACTCCCGCCGCGGCTACAACGTCGAATTGCAGCTGCGCTATCACCCGCGCCCGGACCAGGAGGGCCGGATCGACCGCTGGCTTCATTACGTCCGTCGCGTGGTTCGTCGCTTCGGCCCGAACCCCCGGGTGCGGGCGATCCAGGTGACGAACGAGGTCAACTTCTACCCGATCGCCCCCGACGCCTCCGACAGCGCCTACGACCGAGCCCGCGAAGCGCTCGTGCGCGGGGTGATCGCCGCCAAGCGCGTCGTCCGCAAGCGCGACTTCGACCAGCTCAAGGTCGGCTTCAACTGGGCCTACCGCACCGATCCCGACCGCGAGCGCGGCTTCTGGACCGAGATCGGCGCGCTCGGAGGCGAGCGCTTCGTGCGCGCGCTCGACTGGGTCGGGCTGGATGCCTACCCCGGGACGGTGTTTCCGCCGGTCGAGACCGGAGACGGCTATCGCGACGGGATCGTCAACGCGATGAGCGTGCTGCGCGACTGCTACCTGCCGCTCGCCGCGATCCCGGAGACCGTGCCGATCAAGGTCGAGGAGAACGGCTACCCGACCCTGGAGCCAGCCCGCAGCTACGCCGAGCAGGTCAACGCGATGCAGCAGATGGTCGGCGCGGTGCACGAGTTCCGCGGCACCTTCAACGTCACCGACTACCGCTGGTTCGACCTGCGCGACCACCGCACCAGCTCGACCAACTTCCAGCACCAGTACGGCCTGCTGCGCGACGACTACACGCCGAAGCCGGCGTTTGCGGTCTACGAGCAACTGGTCGAGGAGCTCTCGCGCTAGCGGAATATCCGGTCCGCCCGCGAGATACTGCACGGGCGATGTCGGAGGAGAACGTCGAGACAGTTCGCCGGGTCTACGAAGGAGTGAACGCCCGCTTGGAGGTACCCCGGGAGCTGTTCGACCCGGACTATGAGTTCGACAACACGGAGCTCTGGCCGGATGTCGTCGAAGTCCTGCGCCTTGAAGCGTCACAGGAAGCTATGCGCGAGTACTGGGAAACGTTCGACGCTTACCACGTCGAGATCGAAGAGGTGATCTACGCCGACGAGGGGCGGGTGGTCAACGTCGTCCGCGATGGGGGGCGGATGAGAGGGACCGACGCCGAGGTGTGGAACCGCTTCTGCCACGTCTGGACCTTTCGGGATGGGAGGATCGTTCGGCTCTCTGTACACGCCGACCGGAACCGAGCCCTCGAAGCCGCTGGGCTTTCGGAGTAGCGCTAGATCAGCTCGGCGACCGCATCGAGGGCACCCTCGAAGTCGGTGCGCGGGATGCCGCCGATGCACGGCGAGCGCACGCCGGCGTCGCGGTAGCGCTCGACCGCGGCCCGGACGGCGTCGGCGTCTCCGATCCCGCTGAGCTCGTCGAGCATCCGGTCCGAGAGGCCCGCCGTGGCCTTGCCGACGTCCCCCTCGCCCATGCCGGCGTCGAAGGCGGCGAGGTCGTCGCCGAAGCCCGAGGCCTCGAGCATCGCGCGGTAAAACGGCAGCGACGCGTACGGGATCAGGTCCTGGCGGAAGGTCGCGCGCGCGGCCTCCACGTTGTCGGTGAGACCGACCGGGACCGCGGCGACGACGTCGAAGTCGTCCTCCGCGCGGCCTTCGGCGGAGAGCGTCTCGCGCACGGTGGGGATGACGGTGTCGCGGATGTAGGCCGGCGAGCAGAGCCAAAGCATCAAGCCGTCAGCGAGCTTGGCCGCGAGCCGGATCATGTTCGGCGACAGTGCCGCGACGTAGACCGGCAGCTCCGGCCTGGCCTCGTAGCCCATGAACCGGAACTTGGTCGGAAACCGCTCGGAGTCTGCCGGCTCTTCCCCACGCAGGATCGCCCGCACCCCCGCCAGGTACTCGCGCATCTGGGTCACCGGCTTCTCGATCTTCGCGCCGTGCCAGTTCTCGACCGTCACCCGGTGCGAGACCCCGAGACCCAGCACCATCCGCCCGCCGGAGTACTCGTCGATCGTCGCCGCGGTCTGCGCCATTGTCGCCGGCGTGCGCGAGAAGATCGGCACCACGCCGGTGCCCAAGCGCACACGCTCGCTCGACGCCGCGTAGGCCATCAGCAGGGTGAGCGAGTCGCGACCGGCGATGTGGGTGGTGTAAACCGAGTCGAAGCCGAGCCGGTCGGCGAGCGCGACCCGGCCGAGCGTGCGCTGCAGGTCCCTGCCTGGGGAGATGAAGGCGCCGATACCGGCCACGCCGGATTGATATAGGAATCGTCCGTGCACACGCGGGAGCAGTCGTCGGTGGTGCCGCGGCCGGCGGCTGAGGTCTGGGAGCGCGCGATCACCGAGGAGGGCATCAACGAGGAGCTGGCGCCGATCCTGCGGATGACGATGCCGGCCGGCCTGCGCGGCAGGACCGTCGACACGGTTGAGGTGGGCGTGCCGCTGGGGCGCAGCTGGATCCTGCTCGGGCGAGTGCTGCCGGTCGACTACGACGACCTCTTCCTCGCCGAGCTCGAGCCCGGCCGCCGCTTCCTCGAGCGCTCGCGCACCCTCTCGTTCTCGGTCTGGCAGCACGAGCGCATCGTGGAGCCGATCGACGAGCGGTCCTGCAGGGTCACCGACCGGCTCGGCTTCGTGCTCAAGCGCGGCATCGCCTGGATCCCCGGCTTCGCCCGAATCGCGGCGGCGGTCGTCGGCTTCCTCTTTCGCCACCGCCACCGGCGCCTGGCGCGATGGGCCGGTCCGGGCTGACGCGGGCCGGCTACTGACCAGGCAGCCCGGCGGCTGCGCGTGCCCGGTCTTCCTCGTGCTCCAGGTAGAGCTCGATCCGTCTGATCAGGCCGTCTTGGTCAAAGGTCCAGACGGACCAGGAGGTGACGTCCAGTTCGATTCCACTGCGCGCCCCTCGAGCCGTCACGTGCTGTTTGCCGAGGACCGTGTTGTCGCCGGTAGCGACCAGCTCCAGTGGCCTGATCACCTGGCCTGGAAACGCGTCAGGCTCCATCCAGCGGCGCAGGCCTTCGCTGCCTCTGTGCGGCGCCTGACCGCCAGGCGGGACGAGCTCGACGTCGGGATGGACCAACGCGAGGGCGTCGTCGAAATTCTCCCGACTCAGGGCTTCGAGCCAGCCGCGCGCAGCCTCCACGTTCCTCTCGGACATCGCGGCGAGAGCGCAGCTAGTGAGACTCGTCGGCCGCGTGGGCCGGCGGCCGCGACTCCTCCGCCAGCGAGGTGAGCTCGAGCACGCCGCGCGACGCCTCCTCGAGCACCTCGGTCGCCTCCTCGCCGGAGCGCGCATAGAGCTCGACGAGCAGATGGACGATGATCCGCTCCTCGTCGTGCTTGTGGAAGCGCACGTGGGTGAAGAACTCGCGCGTGCCGGCCTCGCCGAACGCGGCATAGGTGAGGCTGTCGGCGGCCTCGGGCCCGGAGCAGGTCTCGACCAGGTCCTGATCGACCTCGACGGTGCACGAGGCGACCCACGGTGTGCCGGCGACCATCCGCTCCCAGCGCTCGTTGATCGGGATCACGTGGCCGTCCTCGATCGACAGGTGCGGCTGGTCGTGCATGCAGTCGAGGCATTGCACGACGGCCTCCTGGATCTCCTCCACTCGCTCGGCGGTCTCGCCGGAATCGGGGTCGACGCGGATGATCGCGTCGTAGTGGACCTGCGCCTCCAGGCGGGTGGACCAGCAGCGATAGCAACGAAGCCAGGCTGAGCGGTCGCCGTTGAGCTCGCTCATCGCCCCTGAGGGTAGCGCCGGCTCGGCCACACGTCGATTAGGCCAGGTCTCCAGGCAAGAGCGAGTACATGAGCACGTCGCGGCGGCGGTCCTTGATCGCCATGTAGGAGCGCAGCAGGCCCTCGCGGGAGAAGCCGACGCGCTCGGCAAGCGCGAGCGAGGCGGCGTTGGCCGGGTCGATCCAGAGCTCGATCCGCTGCACGTCGAGCTCGTCGAATGCGTAGCGGCATAACAGCGAGAGCGCCCGGGTCGCGACGCCGCGCCCGCGCGCCTCGGTCGACAGCCAGTATCCGGCCGAGCAGCGGCCGTGCTCGGGGCTGACTGCGTGCAGGGCCACCGCGCCAAGGAGCCGATCGTCCTCGGCATCGACGACCAGCGTCGACAGATCGGTTCCATTCGCAACGCCGGTGCTCGAGGCGCGCAGCCACTGGAGCGCGTCGTCTGCGCCGTAGGGCGACGGAACCCTCGTCCATCGCGGGATCTCGGGATCCTGGACCGCCTCGACCACGGCCTCGACGTCCGCGTCGCTCATCAGCCGCAGGCGGACGACGCCGTCGCTGAGCCCCTCGACCGGGAACTCGATCGGCGCCGGGCTCAAACGGGCTCGGGCGCTGCCGTCTTGCTACGGGAGGCGACGAGGTCGACGATCTCGCCCATGATCCGGGTGACGTCGAAGTCCTTGGGCGTGTAGACGCCGGCGACGCCGGCCTCGCGCAGCCGCGCCGCGTCGGCGACCGGGATGATCCCGCCGACCACGACGGGTGCCTCGACGCCCATCTCGGCGAGCAGCCTGACGGTCTCGGGGATCAGCTCGAGGTGCGATCCCGAGAGGATCGAGAGCCCGACCACGTCGACGTCCTCGTCGCGCGCGGAGGCGGCGATCTGCTCGGGCGTCAGGCGGATCCCCTGATAGATCACCTCCATGCCGACGTCGCGGGCGCGCACGGCGATCTGCTCGGCACCGTTGGAGTGGCCGTCGAGGCCCGGCTTTCCGACCAGGATCCGCGGACGATGGCCGATTCGCTCGGCCAGCGCGTCGACGCGCTCGCGGATCGACCCCAGCAACTCGCCATCGCTCGCCGCCGCGGCAGCCGACACGCCCGTCGGTGCTCGGTAGTCGCCGAACTCCTCGCGCAGCGTGCTCGCCCATTCGCCGGTCGTCGCTCCGGCCTTGGCCGCCGCGATCGTCGCCGGCATGATGTTCTGCGATTCGTCCCGGGCCGCCGCGGCGAGCCCCTCGAGGGCCGCCTTGACCGCCGCCTCGTCGCGCTCGGCCTTCCAGCGCTCGAGCGCCTCGCGGCACTCGCGCTCGACCTCCGGATCTGGGGTGAGGATGCCGCCGTCGGCGCCGGCGGTGAGCGGCGAGTCCTCGGTCTCGGTGAAGCAGTTCTGGCCGACGACCTTGATCTCGCCGCGCTCGATCTTCTCGATTCGCGCCCGGTGCGACTCGACGAGGCGCGCCTTCATGTAGGCGACCGCCTCGACGGCGCCGCCCTGGTCGGTTACCGCGCGCATCTCCTCGCCGGCCCCCTCGACCAGCTCGGCTACCAGGCCGTCCATCACCTTCGAGCCCTCGAAGACGTCGGGGTACTCGAGCAGGTCGGTCTCGAAAGCCAGCACCTGCTGGATCCGCAGGCTCCACTGCTGATCCCAGGGCCGCGGCAGGCCGAGCGCCTCGTTCCAGGCCGGCAGCTGGATCGCTCGCGCGCGTGCGTTGCGGCCGAGCGTCACCGCCAGCGCCTCGAGCACGATCCTCTGCACGTTGTTCTCCGGCTGAGCCTCAGTGAGACCGAGCGAGTTGACCTGGACGCCGTAGCGCATGCGCAGGAACTTCGGCTCGGTGACCCCGTAACGCTCGCGGCCGATCCGCTCCCAGATCTCCGCCATCGCGCGCAGCTTCGCGTGCTCCTCGATGAAGCGGACGCCGGCGTTGACGAAGAACGAGATCCGGCCAAAGACCGTCGGGAAGTCCTCCTCGGAGACCTGGCCGCGGGCTTTGACCTCGTCGAGCACGGCGATCGCGGTCGACATCGAGTAGGCGATCTCCTGGATCGGCGTCGCGCCCGCCTCCTGCAGGTGATAGCTGCAGACGTTGGTCGGGTTCCAGCTCGGCATCTCGTTGACGGTGAATGCGACCGTGTCGGCGATCAGCCGCATCGATGGGCCGGGCGGAAAGGCGTAGGTGCCGCGCGACAGGTACTCCTTGATGATGTCGTTCTGCGTCGTCCCCTTGAGCGCCGTGAGGTCGACACCGTTCTCGTCGGCGACCGTCGCGTAGAGCGCGAGCAGCCAGGCGGCGGTGGCGTTGATCGTCATCGAGGTGTTCATCTCGCCCAGCGGAATGCCGTCGAAGAGCGTGTGCATGTCGCCCTTGTGGGCGATCGAGACCCCGACCTTGCCGACCTCGCCGCGGGCGAGGACATGGTCGGGGTCATATCCCGTCTGCGTTGGCAGGTCGAAGGCGACCGAGAGCCCGGTCTGGCCCTTGGCGAGGTTGCGGCGGTAGAGCTCGTTCGAGCGCCTGGCGTCCGAGTGCCCGGCGTAGGTCCGGATCATCCAGGGGCGATCCGGCTGCTCGAGGCGGTGCTCGCTCATGTGAACATTCTCCCATGGTGCGGGAGATCGACACGCTGCATCTCGGCCGCGACCGGGTGATCGCTGCGCACCTGATCCGGGGGCTGATCGTCGATCCGGGCCCGACCACCGCGCTCTCGAACTGGATCGACGAGCTCGCCGAGCCGCCCAGCGCCATCCTGCTCACCCACATCCACCTCGACCATGCTGGCGCCACCGGGGTCCTCGTGCGCCGCTTTCCCGAGCTACGCGTGTACGTGAGCGAGATCGGCGCGCCGCACCTGGTCGACCCCGCGAAGCTGCTGACGAGCGTCGCCCGTCTGTACGGCGAGGAGAACATGGAGCGCCTCTGGGGCGAGGTCGCGCCGGTCCCGGAGGCAAGCCTGGTTGCGCTCGGGGGCGGGGAGGAGGTGGAGGGATTCCGCGTCGAGTACGTGCCCGGTCACGCCAGCCACCACCTCTGCTACTTGGACCTCGAGCACGGTGACGCCTACGTCGGCGACATGGCGGGCGTTCGGATTCCCCCCGGCGACTACACGATCGCGCCCACGCCGCCGCCGGAGATCGACGTCGAGGCGTGGCTGCGATCCGTCGATCGGATCGAGGCGCTCGGTCCCGAGCGCCTGAGGCTCACGCACTTCGGGCTCGCCGAGGACCCGGCGGCGCAGCTCGAGCGCCTGCGCGAGAGCCTGCGCAGCAACGGCCAGCGCGCCCGTGCCGGCGATCGGCTCGGTTTCCTGGCTGGGCTGGAGGCCGAGCTCGAGGCCAATGCCGAGCCCGGCACGCGGGAGAGCGTGCTTCAGGCGGTGCCGCTCGAGCACTGCTGGCTCGGGCTGGAGCGCTACTGGCGCAAGCGCGCAGAAGACGACGAGGCGGCCTGAAATCCGGCGACCGCAGCGTTCGGTCCGCACCGGTGTTCAGGGTGCTTCAGGCTAGGCTCCCGCAAGCCGTCTTCGATGACCAGGCTCCGGCCGACACGCACCGTGCCCGCGCTCTCCGCCGCGATCTTGGCGATCGCCGGCCTCGCCACGGCGTTCGCCGCCGTCACCGTGTATCAGAACGACTTCGGCAGCAAGGCTGAGTTCAAGGAGATCTTCAAGACAAGCGGCGCCAAGGCGTGCGATCGGCGTTACCGCGAGCAGAGCACGACGATGGTCGCCTCGGTGCAACGTGGCAAGACGACCTGTTCCTTTCGCCCGCCGGTGCAGGGCGACGCCGAGCTTCCCAACCACACGGCAACGGTCGACGGTCAGATCCTGAAGACGACGCCGAAGTCGGTGCGCGGCGGAGCCTTCATCGAGGTCACGATCCGCGCCGGTGGCGCCGGGACCGGCTACACGCTGCGGATCATCCCCAACAAGCACCGCTTCGAGCTGCAGCGAAGCCCCGGGAGTCCCGAGTTCCCGGAGGAGGGCAAGAACAACGCGATCGAGCGCGTCAACGAGCGCAACCAGCTGCGCCTGACCGCCAGAGGAGCGAAGATCACCGCGATCGTCAACGGCGAGGAGCTCGCGATCATCGACGACCCGAATCCCGGCCAGGTGCTGGGCTCGAAGATCCGCTTCGCGGTCGGCAACGCGAAGCAGAAGGACAAGGCGGTGGTCGCGACCTTCAAGCGGGTCGCGGTGTCCGTTCCGTAGGGGGTCTTCAGATCTCAACCGAGACGCTCGACCGACCGCGGACGGGCGAGCCGGGCTCCGGGCTTGGCGGCAACTGGCTGGTGATCGTGCTCAACGACGATCACAACACGTTCGACCACGTCGCCCGGACCCTGGCCGCCGTGATCCCCGGGATCAACCTCGACCAGGGCTACCGGATCGCCGACAGCATCCACAACGCTGGCAAGGCGATCGTCTGGACGGGACCAAAGGAGGTCGCCGAGCTCTACTGGCAGCAGCTCAAGGACGCGGGCCTCACGATGGCCCCGCTCGAGAGCCACTAGGGTCGGGACAGGGGGCGCCCCAGCCCGCGGGGGACGGGCTGGAGCGCGGGGGGCGGGGGAGAGTCAGCGCGGAAGGGTCGCGATCGTGCCCGGGGGGCCGC
Source organism: Solirubrobacterales bacterium (assembly GCA_036794585.1). Classification (GTDB taxonomy): domain Bacteria; phylum Actinomycetota; class Thermoleophilia; order Solirubrobacterales; family 70-9; genus WHSW01. The sequence continues at coordinate 14,319 of DAIRGH010000014.1, forward strand.
CGGCGACGGCGAGCCGGTTGCGCCGGCCACCGATCCGCAGCACCCGCCGGCCGCCGTTCTCGCGCCGGTGCAGTTGCGCGGCGCGCAGCTCGAGCATCGCCCGCAGCTCGTCGGTGCGGCTGAACGGGTCGGCGATCGCCTCGCCGCTGGACAGCGAGAGGGCGGCGAGCAGGCGACCCTCGAGCTCGACGCCGATCACCGGCCCCTCGAGGGGGTCGCTGGAGTCGCGCGCCGCGAGCTCCTCGACCGCCTCCCGGTCGACCTCGGTGAGGTCCAGGCGCCGGATGGTCATCGCGGTGTTGATCGTGTTCTCTGTCATCGGTCACCTCCCGTTTCGTGCTTGTAAGCATGGTCGCGCACGCCTGGCATTAGCGCAACATTGATTGCTTTCAAACCTGATAAGGTGACCTTATGTTGGATGTGAAGCGACTTCGGATCCTGCGTGAGGTCGCCCAGCGCGGCTCCTTCTCGGCCGCCGCCGACGGTCTCTATCTGTCGCAGTCCGCCGTCAGCCAGCAGATCGCGACGCTCGAGCGCGAGGTCGGGATGAAGCTCCTGGACCGCACCCGCGAGGGGCCCAAGCTCACCGACGCCGGCCGGGTGCTGGTCACCCACGCCGAGGCTGCGATCGCGCGCCTCGAGGAGGCCGAGCGCGAGCTGGCGGCGATCGCCGGCCTGGAGGGAGGCGAGCTGCGACTGGCGAGCTTTCCCAGCGCCAGCGCTACCGTGCTCACCGAGGCCGTCTCGAGCTTTCACCGCAACCACCCCGGGGTGCGGCTGAGCGTGATCGACGCAGAGCCGGAGGAGTCGCTGCCGCGGCTCCGCGGCGGCGAGATCGACCTCGCCCTCGTCTTCGACTACCCGTCGGTGCCGATGGACGACGACCGCGACCTCGAGCGCACGCTGGTGCTGACCGAGTCGATGCACATCGCGCTGCCCAAGAACCATCCGCTGGCCGATCGCCAGGTGGTGCCGCTGGCCGAGCTGGCCGACAACGAATGGCTGTGCGGGTCGCGGCCGAGCTCGTGCGGGACGGCCGTGGTCAGCGCCTGTCGCAACGCCGGCTTCGAGCCCAACATCGGGTTCGAGTCAGACGACTACCACGTGATGCAGGGGTTCATCGCCGCGGGCCTCGGCGTCACCCTGCTGCCAGATCTGGCGCTGCCGACGCTGCACTCCGACCTGGTGGTCCGCGCCACCGATCCGCCCGCCCCCGAACGCCGGGTGTGGGCGGCGGCCCGCGCCGAGGGGGCCCGCTCTCCCGCGACCGACGAGATGCTGCGGATCCTGGTCGAGGTCGGCGGGTCGCTGGCGGAGCGAAACGCTCGCCGGCTCGAGCTCGTCGCCTAGGGATGCCCGAGGCGCCGCTGAAGCAAACCGAGCACGGACTCGTGCCCGACGGCGAGGGGTGGTTCGTGGTCAACGCGACCGAGGCGCCGTGGGTGGGCGGCGTCGGCTTCGGCCGAGCAGTGGCGTTCGAATCGGGTGAGCACCGCTTCCCGGAGTTCGGGGTCAACATCCACCGGATCGAGCCGGGCGAGCCGAACTGCATGTACCACTCCGAGAACGCGCAGGAGGCGTTCCTCGTGCTCTCAGGCGAATGCCTCCTGCTGATCGAGGGCGAGGAGCGGCCGCTGCGCCAGTGGGACTTCGTGCACTTTCCGCCGGGAACACGGCACGTTGTCGTGGGCGCAGGGGAAGAGGCGGCGCTCGTGCTGATGGTCGGCACCCGCAAGGACCCCGAGGAGGTTCTCTATCCGGTCGAGCCGATCGCCCAGCGCCACGGCGCGGGGGCTAACGAGGAGACGCCGGATTCGAACCAGGCGTACGCCGACGTCGAGGGCTACATCGCCGCCTACCGGCTCGGCGAGTTGCCCGGCGCCTAGGTCAGCCGCCTACGGCGCGCCGTTCGACGCCTGGACCGCGGCGTCGGCGACCTGCGCGTGCCAGTGCTGATCGACCGGCTTGTGGTAGTAGGCGAGCGCCTCCTGGCGCAGCGCCGTGAGCTCATCGGAGAACCACCAGCGCTCCTGGTCGGCGCGGTCCTCCCAGATCGTCGTTTGGCGGAGGTGCAGATTGTCGTCCTCAGAGCGGGTGAGAAACGCCGCCTTGGCGCCGAAGGCGAGGGCCCGGTCGAGCGCCGGGGTCCAGATCGCGAGAAAGCGGTCACGCCGAAACGGCGTGATGTGCCACTCGATGTAGTGAACCTCCATCGGGCCGAAGCGTATTACGCGCCGACCTCGGCCCAGATCGCGCCCTCGCCGTCCTCGTGCTTGCCCTCGTCGTTGTCGGTGGCGCCGACGCGGATCGAGATCTTGCCGGTGTGGCGATTCTCGTGCAGCATCTGGTGGGCCTCCGGTACGCCGTCGAAGTCCATGACCTGGGAGAGCACCGGGCGGATCTTGCCCTCCGCCATCAGCTGGTTCGCGCGCGTGCACTCATAGGCGTTGGCGAAGTGCGAGCCGAGGATCTCCTTCTGCTTCATCCACAGGTAGCGGACGTCGAAGTCGAGCGTGTAGCCGGAGGTGGCGCCGCAGATCACGACCTTGCCGAACGGCTTCACCGTGAACACCGAGGTCGGGAAGGTCGCCTGGCCGACGTGCTCGAAGACGATGTCGGGAGCGTCGCCGAGGATCTCCTTGACCCGCTTGGCGAAACCGCGCGACGCCTTGAAGCGCTCCTTCTCCGCCGCAGGATCCGCGGCGGGGTGGTTGGCGTCCGAGCGCATCATCTCGCCGAACTCGTTGCGGTCGACATAGTCGACGGCGCCGAGCTGCTTGACGAGCTCGCCCTTCTCGGCCGAAGAGACGACGCCAACAGCGTTGGCGCCGCCGGCGGCGCAGAGCTGGGTCGCGAACACACCGAGCCCGCCGGCGGCTCCCCAGATCAGCACGTTGTGCCCCGCCTGCAGCTTGCAGCGGTCGATCAGCATCCGGTAGGCGGTGAAGTAGGTGAGCCCGTATGCCGACGACTCGACCCAGGAGAGGTTGCGCGGCTTGGGCAGGAGTTGCTGGGCCTGGACCTTGGTGAACTGGGCGAAGGAGCCCCAGGTCGTCTCGTAACCCCAGATCTCCTGGCTCGGCGCCGCCATCGGGTCCAGTCCGTGGACCTCGACGTCCTCGTAGGAGGCCTGGTTGCAGTGGATCACGACCTCGTCGCCCGGCTGCCAGCGGGTGACGCCCTCGCCGACCTTCCAGACGATCCCCGAGGCGTCGGAGCCGCCGATGTGGTGGCCGTACTCGGGGTGGTCGCCGTAGCCGAACACCGAGACCGGCTTGCCGAGCGACGCCCAGACATTGTTGAAGTTGACGCCCGCGGCCATCACCCGGACGATCACCTCGAAGGCGCCCGGCTCCGGTACCTCGATCTCCTCGAGCTGAAAGGCGTCCTTGGGCTCGCCCTCGCGCTCCTGGCGGATCACCCAGGCCGCCATCGTCTCGGGCAGGGCGCCCGGCTCGACCTCGAGCTTCGAAACCTCCGACACGTCTACGGCCACGGTTCTCCTTGCGTTCGGGAGCGGTAAGAGCGCCGGGATCGTAGCGTCAGGTTCGCGTCCGGGGGCCCGACTACGGTGGGAAGTTCTCATGGAAGCGTCCGAGAGACCACAACTACCGCTCGACGACGGCCGCGACGGCACCGTCCGCGCGCTTGACGACCGGCTCGTGATCGAGTCGCTCACCGTCGACGATGCGCGTGCGGCCAAGCTGGTGCGTGAGCGGGCCGAGGCGGGCTACGCGCCGGCGCACTCGGTCCGCGACGCGATCGAGATCGGCGCCCGTGTCCTCGAGCGCGAGGGCACCGCCGCCGAGGTCGACTACGTGCGGGCCGAGTTCGAGCGCCAGGCGGGCGAGTTGCGCGAGCGGATGCTGAAGGCGATCGAGGACGGCGACCAGGCGCTCGCCGAGCGGATCGCGGCGAGCTTCGACGGCAGCCGCGACGGGTCGGTGCAGAAGCAGATCGAGACCCACCTGTCGGCGGCGCTCGAACAACAGCGAACCGCGCTGGTCAAGCTGTTCTCCGCCGAGGAGGGCGCCAACCCGCTGTTCGACTTCAAGGACGCGATGGTGCGCGTCTACCGCGAGCTCGGCAGCCGCCAGCAGGCCGAGGGCGAGGCGAACCGCAAGCGGATCGAGGAACTGACGCGGCAGCTCATCGAGCTGCGCAAGGAGGACGAGGCCGACCAGCGAGTCGCGGATGAGGCCGAGCGGGGGACCGCCAAGGGCCGGACGTTCGAGGAGTCGGTGCACGTGCTGATCGAGGAGATCGCCTCGGCGCACGGCGACGCGGCTCACCACGTCGGCGACACGTCATCCGAGGCCGGCGGCAAGAAGGGCGACACTGTGGTCGAGCTCGGAGGCGCGCTCGGCTCGCCAGTCGCGACCATCGTGTTCGAGGCTAAGAACAAGCGGCTGTCCAAGAACGACGCCTGGGCCGAGATGAACGGCTGCATGGGCGAGCGCGACGCCGTGTACGCCGTCCTCGTCGTCGCCGGCGACGACAAGATCCCGAAGGGGCTCGAGGACGTCACCGAGTACCAGGGCAACAAGATCATCGCCGTCGTCGATCGCGACGATCCGGACCCCCGCGCCCTGCGGCTGATCTACCGGTACGTCCGCGCGCGGGTGATGGCGGCTACGCACGACTCCCTCGACGTCGATGCCGCCGGGGTTCGCGACGCAGCGGAAGAAGCCGCAGCACAACTGAAGCGGGCAAACCGGGTGCGCAAGTCGCTCACCAACGTCACCAACAGTGCCGAGGCAGCAAAGAACGAGCTCGACGACATGCTCACTGACGTCGAGCGGTGCCTCACGCGCATCGAGTCGCTCGTCGCAGCAGCGGCGGTCGAAGCCGACGCCGAGCCGGCCGACTAGCGCGGCAGCGATCCCTAGGGCAGGAGCAGGTCGTTCTGTGAGGTGGGCCGGTCGGGGCCGACCTCGAGCTGTGCGTCGCGGGCGTCGGAATCCTGGGCGCTGACCGTGTAGTCGCCCTCCTGGAGCGCGATCTTCATGTTGCCCGTGCCCCCGGCGACGATCTCGTCGCTCTGCTCGTCGGTCGGACCGTCGAGCACGAGCACCGCCACGTCCTGGGACTGGTTGGAGATCGTGATCGTCGCCAGGCCGGCGCCCACCTCTCTCGCGGTCCGCGGGCTGACGCTGACGTCGTCGTCGCCGATCCGCGCGGTGAGCTCGATCGGTGCCGGGGGACGGGCCTCGTTCTCGAAGTCGTCCTCGCCGCAGGCGCCGAGCGCGAACGCCGCGACGAGCGCCAAGACCGGCGCAATCAGCCTGCTCCTCACGCCCATGCTGGGCGCAACCCTAGCCGAAGCGCGTCCGTCCTAGTGCCGGTTGACACTCAAAATGGCAGCTCGACGACCTCGGCCTCGAGCGCGTCGCCGACCGTCACGGTGGCGCCGGGCTCGGCCTCGCGGCGCACGATCGCGAGCGCGATCGGCCCGTGGCGCGGTGAGATCACCGCGCTGCCGACCGAGCCCAGCTCACGCTCGCCGAGACTGATGGGTTCACCGGCGGCGGCCGGCGCCGACAGGCGCAGGCCGCGGAGTTGGCGGTTCGGCTTGCCCCTGTAGTGCAAGCGCGCGACGGTCTCCTGACCGATGTAGCAGCCCTTCGTGAAGCTGACGGCGCGCTCGTTGATCCCGGCCTCCTGCGGAATCGTCGCGGTCGTCATCTCGTATCCGAAGCGTGGCCGGCCGCTCTCCACCCGGACGATCTCGGCGGCTGCCTCGCTCACGATCTCGGCGCCGGCTCCGCTCAGCGCCTCGATCGCCGCGGGCGCCTCGCGCGCGGGGGTGAGTAGGTCGATCCCGACGTCGGTGGCGACCGCGCGGCAGGTGACCGTCCCCACGAGTGCCTCACGGTGGCTGTGCTCCGGCGAGAGCGGCCCGCCGATCGCGATCTCGCTCGCGGCCGGGCCGATCACGGAGACGACGCTCCATTGCGCCGTCACGTCGTCGATTGCCACATCGCGGCCGATCTTGTACATCCCGAGATGGCGCAGCAGCGCGTCGCCGCCCGCCGCCTCGCCGTCGAGCAGCAGCTCGCCTCCGGCGTTGAGCACCCGCATGTCGGCCTGCATGTGGCCCTTGCGGTCCAGCAGCGCCGCGTAGCAGCCCTCGCCCGGGCCTAGCGCCTCGATCTCGTTGGTGAGCTGGCCCTGCAGATACTCGGCCGCCTCGCCTCCGCTGGCCACGAGGATCCGGCGCGCCCCGCGCTCAACGACCCCCGCCGATTCGCGCAGCACCCGGTACTGGCCGTCGACCTCGACTTGGGTGGCGCTTTCCATGCACCGATTCTGACACGCGCTTGCCACTCGGTTTTTGACATGTCAAAATGCTCGTTATGAGCGAGCCAACAAAGCCGGGACGGCGGCGCGGGATCACCCGGCGCAAGCTGCTCGCCGGAAGCGCCGCGGCGGCGCCGGCGCTGGCGCTGCTGCACGAGACCGTGCCCCACCAGGGCCTTCACGGTGGGCAGGCGCGGGCTGCGACCGGCGACGAGGCTGGCCACGGTGCTCATACCGGACACAACGCCTCGACCGCGCATGCCGGATTCGTCTCGGGCGCCTCGGTCGACCACGAGAGGAACGGGTTCGACCCGACCGAGATGCTGCGCGACTTCGACTACGGCCGCACGACTCGGATGGCGAGTGGCCGGATCCTGCGCGAGTGGGAGCTGGTCGCGATCGACAAGGAGATCGAGGTCGCCCCGGGCGTCCTCTATCCGGCGTGGACCTACAACGGGCGCGTTCCGGGGCCGACCCTGCGTTGTCAGGAAGGCGAGGCGCTGCGGATCCGCTTCGTCAACGGGTCCGAGCACCCGCACACGATTCACTTTCACGGCGTCCATCCCGCGTTCATGGACGGCATGCCCGGGATCGGAGAGAAGCACGGCGGCGGCGCGATCGAGTCCGGTCAGAGCTTCACCTACGAGTTCGACGCCGAGCCGTTCGGGCTTCACCACTACCACTGCCATCTCTCGCCGCTGGCGTCGCACATAACCCGCGGCCTCTACGGCGCCTTCGTGATCGACCCCAAGCAGGGGCGGGAGCCGGCCGACGAGCTGATGATGGTGATGAACGGGTTCGACACCAACTTCGACGCCTCCAACGAGGTCTACGCCGTCAACACGGTCGGCTTTCACTTCGTCGACCGGCCGGTCCAGGTCAAGCGCGGCGAGCTGGTCCGGATCTACCTCGTGAACATCCTCGAGTTCGACTTCGTGAACTCGTTTCACGTCCACGCGAACTTCTTTCACTACTACCCGACCGGGACCTCGCTTCAGCCCACCGAGTTCACCGACACGATCATCCAGGGCCAGGGCCAGCGCGGGATCCTCGAGCTGCGCTTCCCGCATCCGGGCCGCTACATGTTCCACGCCCATGTCTCGGAGTTCGCCGAGCTCGGCTGGACCGGCTTCTTCGAGGTGACCTGAGGTGGAGGCGCGCGGGGCAACCGCCGACGGCGCCCTGAGCCGGACCTCGCCGTGGGTGCTCGGGCTGGTTCCGCTGCTGCTGATCGCCGCCGCCATCGCGGCCTTCGCCCTGCTCGGCGGACCGGGGCTGGGCGATCGCACAGGTCCGCCGGTTGAGGAGCTCGCCGTCGAGCGGACCGTGCTGCACCCGGGTCAGATCGAGCTCACCGTTCGCAATGACGGCCCCGATCCGGTCGAGATCGCGCAGGTCGCCGTCAACGACGGCTACGTCTCCTTCGACGCGACCGATGGCCGCACGATCGGGCGGCTCGGCTCGACCACCCTCGAGATCGCCTATCCGTGGATCGAGGGCGAGGCCTACTCGATCTTCCTGCTGACCTCGACCGGCGGCACAGTCGAGCACGAGATCCCCGTCGCCAGCGAGACGCCCGAGGCCGACGCCGACTTCTTCGGTCTGATGGCGCTGCTGGGGGTCTACGTCGGCGTGATCCCCGTCTCGCTGGGGATGCTCTGGCTGCCATTCGTGCGCCGGATCGGCCCCGAATGGCTGCGGATCCTGATCGCGTTCACGGTCGGGCTGCTCGCCTTCCTGCTCGTCGACACGGCGTTGGAGGGACTCGAGATCGCCGGCGACGCACCCAGCGCCTTCGGCGGCACCGCGCTCGTCTTCCTCGGGGCAATCGTCGCCTTCCTCGCGCTGGCGGGCGTCGACGCGCATCTCACCCGGCGCCGTGCGAGCGCGCAGGCGGTGGGCGCGGCGGGCGCCTACCTGGCGCTGATGGTCGCGATCGGGATCGGCCTGCACAACCTCGGCGAGGGGCTGGCGATCGGCTCGGCCTACAGCGCCGGCGCGCTCGCACTGGGCGCGTTTCTCGTCGTCGGCTTCGCGATCCACAACACCACCGAGGGCCTGGCGATCGTCGCGCCGCTGGCCGACAGCCGGCCGTCGGTCCGCCGGCTGCTGGCGCTGGGTCTGATCGCCGGGGCACCGGCGATCCTCGGCGCCTGGATCGGCGCCGCGGCGTTCAACTCGAGCATCGCCTCGTTCCTGTTCGGTGTCGCGGCCGGCGCGATCGCGCAGGTCATCTGGCAGCTCGTCCCGGCGATGCGCGACCGCGACGGGCGTGCGCTTCACGGCGGCGCCGTCGCCGGCCTGCTCGCCGGCGTTGGGGTCCTCTATCTCACCGGCCTGCTGGTGAGCATCTGATGGCGACCGAGGCGCACACCCGCCGCGAGCATCCGTCGGCTACCACCGAGGCGGTAGAGGACTACGCGAAGACGATCTACGCGCTCACCCGCCGCCAGCCGGGGCCGGTGGGGACGTCGGCGCTGGCAAACCGATTGGGCGTTTCGCCCGGGACCGTCACCGCGATGCTCAAGCGGATGGCCGAGACCGGGCTGGTGGAATACGAGCCCTATCGCGGGGTCTCGCTGACGAAGGCGGGGGAGCGGGTCGCGCTGGAGGTGATTCGCCACCACCGCCTGATCGAGTCGTATCTCGCCGTGGCGCTCGGGGTCCCGTGGGACCGGGTCCACGACGAGGCCGAGGTGCTCGAGCACTACATCTCCGAGGACCTCGAGCAGAGGATCGCCGAAAAGCTCGGCGACCCGAGCCGCGACCCGCACGGCGATCCGATCCCGAGCGCGCAGCTCGACATGGCCGCCGACGAGACGATCACGCTGGCCGACCTCGAGCCCGGCCAGGCCGCAACCTTCGAGCGGATCTCCGACCGCGATTCGGAGATGCTGAGATACCTCGACGAGCGCGGGATCAGGCCCGGCTGCGAGCTCAGCGTCAGGGCGCGCGACCCGTTCGACGGCCCGGTCTACGTTGCGGTCGACTCGACCGAGCACGTGCTCGGACATCGCCTGGCCTCGGCGATGCGAGTGACGCCGCAGGGGTAGGATCGCCTCGATGGCGCTCGCCGAGGACTTTCAGCAGGTGCTCGACTCGCTGCCGAGCGACTGGACCGACATCGTCTGCGACCTGCGGCTCGCCGACGAGGCCCATTACGTCGACGCGGCGGTGCTGCTGACCCAGGTCAACGCCCAGCCCTACTCGCAGGCCGAGTGGCACTTCCGGATCAACGTCGCGCACAGCTTCGGCCACGCCGCGGCCGCCGAGACGGTCAAGGGCACGCTGGCGCTGCTCGACGAGCAGTCGATCGCCGGCGAGCTGATCGTCCGCGAGGTACGCGAGGGCCGCGCCGAGGTGGTCCAGATGTGGGGCCGGCCGGAGTCGGTCAGGCGCGAGTTTCGCGCCCGGCGCTCGCTCTAGCGCGCGGCAGCGAGACGACCTGCCCGCCCGCCGGGTGGTCGCTGAGCGTCGTGATCACCGAGGCGAACTGGTTTGCGATCACCCGCGCGCGGTTGATCTCGACCCGGCTCCATGGCCGCTCCTCGGGGCGGTAGGCCTCGATCAGGCCCAGCGTCTCGCCGCGGCAGACGACCGGGATCATCAGCAGCGACGCCTGGTTGAGCGCGACCAGCAGCCGCACCTCCTCGGGGTCGGCGTCGGGGTCGCCGGCGAGCACCTGTACCGCTTCCTGGTCGAGCAGGACCTGCGCGGTGAGTGGGTACTCCTCGACGCTGAACACCGTTTGGTCGGAGCGCTCGCCGTTCTCGGCCAGCATCTCCACCGTCTTCTGGCGGGCATGCCAGGCCGAGAGGCAGATCTTCTCCGCGCCGAGCTCGGCCGCGATCAGCGCCAGCGCGCTCTCGAGGTCGCTGCGGGTGCGGGCGCCGGCGAGCTTCGCGCTCAGGTGAACGAGGCGGCGGTCGCTCGAGCCCACCGACCCGCGGTCTGCCGGCATCGTGCGGAACGACTCGGCGAGCGCGGCGCGGCAGAGCTCGGCGGCCTCGGGGGAGATCTCGGGCCAGGGAGGCGCGGGGCGGGCGAGCCTGAACCCCTGTCCCCAGGTGACGTCGAGGTCGGCGATCATCGCTAGTTCGTCGAGGCTCTCGATCCCCTCCGCGCAAACCGTCGAGCCGACGTCGCGGGCGAAGCGCACGAACGACTCGACCAGCGCCACGCGGGCCGGGTCGTCATGGATGTCTGAGATCAGCGCCCGATCGAGCTTGACGATGTCCGGGCGCACCCGCATGAGCTGCTTGAGGCCGGCATGCCCGGCGCCGGCGTCGTCGATCGCGATTCGCGCCCCTCGCTCCCGCAGGCTGGCGACGCTGGCCGCGAGCGAGTCGTCGTCGGGGACGAACTCGTGCTCGGTGATCTCGATCACGAGCCCCGTGAGGTCTCCGGCGAGCGCCTGCCGGACCGGGTCGGAGGACAGAGCCGAGGGGCTGACGTTGATCGCCAAGTGGGTGTCGGCCGGACGACCGCCGGGCTCGAGCGCGGCTCGGATCGCGGCCCCCTCGAGCTCTGGGCCGAGGCCGCAGCCGTGCGCCTGCGCGAACCAGACGTCGGGCGAGCGGTGTCCCGAGCCCGCAAAGCGCGCGAGCGCCTCGTAGCCCACGATCCTGCCCGAGGCGAGGTTGACGACCGGCTGAAAGACCGCGACCACGGGAACATCGCGCTCGAGCAGGATCACGATCTCCTCGCGCTGGGTGTCGGTCCAGGTCGCGGGCGAATGCTCCGGGTCGAAGCGCCGGGTCCGCCGCTTGCCGCCGCGCTTGGCCCAGTAGAGGGCGCTGTCGGCGAGCTGGCAGAGCGTTGAGGGGTCCTCGGCATCCTTGGGAAAGGCGGCGATTCCGGCCGAGCACGAGAGCTCGAAGCCCTCGACCGGGATTCCGGCGATCTTCTCGCGGGCGCGCTCGGCGACCGCGAACGAGGTCCCGGCGTCGGCGCCCGGAAGGATCAAGGCGAACTCCTCGCCCCCGACACGGGCTGCGGTGTCAGTTGAGCGGACCGTCTCGGCGAGTGCGTCACCGACCGCCTTGAGGATCCGGTCGCCGTACGGGTGGCCGTGGGTGTCGTTGATCGGCTTGAAGTTGTCGAGGTCGATCGCGACCAGGGCGAGGGGCCGGCCGTTCTCCTGTGCGCGGTCGAGCTCGCCCGCGAGCCGCTCGTGAAAGCCGCGGTGGTTGATCAGGCCGGTCAGTGCGTCGGTGGCGGCGAGGCGGCGCAGGCGCGAGTGCTGGTGTTGGATCAGGAGCAGCAGGACCAGAGTCGCCAGCATCCCGACGATGCCGAGCGGGACGAGAAGGGGCGTTTGCAGCTCGCGACCGGCGGAATAGATCGAGCCCAGCCACAGCAGTCCGCAGAGCAGCGCCGCGGGCACCAGCATCCGCGAGCGGACCGGGATCGCCTCGGCGTTGTTCTTGAATCGAAAAATGCGCACGGGTCTGAAGCCAGCAAGCCTTTGCTCAGAGCATCGACCGTGCGTGCAACTCGCTTGAGGCTTGAGCGTGCCTAATCGAGCACGAATTCCGGCGCAAAAGCGGCATCGACGCGGGGCGGGCGGGCGACGATCCCATGCCTGGCGTCCCAGCGCGCCCACGCCTCGAGCATGTCCCGGTGAAGTCCGGTCCCCGGCCCGAGCGCGTCGGCGGCGAGCAGCGCCTCGAGCTGGGCACGCTGGTCGGTGCGTTCGAGGGCCGGCACCCGGTCGATCAGCGCGTCGAGCGCCTGCTCGGGATCGTCGACGGCGGCGCCGTAGCCGCGCCCCGTGGCGGCGGCCATCGCCGCGACCAGCTCGGGCCGCTCCGAGAGCGTCTCGGCGGAGGTCGCGATCACCAGCTCGGGGTAGCGGGGGGCGCCGAACTCGTCGACGCGAAACTCGCGCGTGGGCACCCCCTCGCGCCGCAGGATCACGCCCTCGGCGTTCCAGAACGCGGTCGCGGCGTCGAGGCGGCCGGCCGAGAGCGCGGCGATGGACTCGAAGCCGATGGTGGTCCGTTGCACGGCCTCCGGATCGGCGCCGCCCGCCCGGAGCACCGAGTCGAGCACCGCGTCGTCGGAGGGCAGGCCGGTGACGCCGACGGCCCGCCCCTCGAGGTCGGCGGGCTCGCCGATCAGCTCGCGGTCGCGCGCGATCACCGCCGCCAGCGGGCGCCTGACGATCGCCGCCACCCCGACGACGTCGAAGCCCCGCTCGCGGGCGATCGCCAGATCGTGGATGTCGAGGATCGCGAAATCGGCGCGGCCCGCCGCGAGCAGCTTCGGCGCGTCGCTCGACGTCGACGGCTCGCGGACCTCGAGCTCGACTCCCTCGCGCTCGTACTCGCCGTCCGCGAGTGCCAGGTAGATGCCGCTGTGGACAGCGTTGGGGGTGAAATCGAGGACCAGGGTCGCCTCGGTGGAGGCGCCCGGTTCAGCACCGCCGTCTCCGCATCCCGTGAAACCGGGCGCAAGTGCGGCGGCCGCCAGCAGCGCGACGACCCTCTGCATTGTGGGCGTGAGCCTACGCCCGCGGCGATAGCCTTGCCCGATGCTCGACCATCAGCACACCGACGAGCACCCGGTGACGGGTGAGCTGCTCGCCTTCGTCGAGATCCCCAAGGGAAGCCGCAACAAGTACGAGTACGACGAGGGCATCGGCCAGGTCGTGCTCGACCGCTTCCTTTCCTCGTCGATGGTCTACCCGACCGACTATGGGTTCCTGATGGGCCATCGCGGCCGCGACGGCGACCCGCTCGACGCGATGGTCTGCGTCTCCGAGCCGACCTTCCCCGGCTGCGTGATCCCGGTGAAGCCGATCGCCCTGTTCAAGATGCACGACGAGAAGGGCGAGGACGACAAGGTCGTCTGCGTTCCCACCCATGACCCGGGGTGGAACAAGGCTGAGACGCTCGACGACATCCCCGAGGCCATGCAGCAGGAGATCACCCACTTCTTCTCGGTCTACAAGCAGCTCGAGGGCAAGGACGTCGACGTCGACGGCTGGCGCTCGCGCGAGGAGGCGCTCGAGGTGATCGCCGACGGGCGCCGCTTGCAGATGGAATACGACGCTCCGCGCAGAAGCTGACTTCATAGCTACACTGCCGCGCGCAACCCAGCGAGGAGGATTGAAGAAGTGCAGGATCGTGGCCTTGCGGCCTACATCGCGGAGCTGATCGGGACCCTGTTCCTGGTCTTCGTGGTCGGAATGGTCGTCTCCCTTTACCTGTCGACCAACCCGGCCTCGCAGACGGGTTCGGACTTCGCCGTCATCGGCCTCGTCCACGCCTTCGTTCTCTTCCTCCTGGTCATCTCGTTCGGGCAGGTGAGCGGCGGTCACTTCAACCCCGCCGTCACCCTCGCGGCCACCGCGATGCGGCGGATCGACCCGGTCGACGCGGTCGTCTACGTGCTCGCGCAGCTGTCCGGCGGCGTGCTCGGCGCCCTGCTCGTCAAGGGCCTGCTGCTCGACGAGGGCCGCGCCACCGACTACGGGGCCGTCTCCATCAGCCCGATCCTCGGAAACTCCACCCAGGGCGCGATCGTCGAAGCGCTCGGCGCGTTCCTGCTGGTGCTTGCCATCTGCGCCGTGGCCTTCAACCCGCGCGCGCGCCAGGAGTGGGCGCCGTTCGTGATCGGCACGACGCTGGGCTTCGCGGTGATGATCTTCGGTCCGCTGACTGGCGGCTCGTTCAACCCGGCTCGGTGGTTCGGACCCGCGTTGATCGGCGACGCCTTCGGCAGCTTCAGCGACTTCTGGCCCTACATCGTCGGCCCACTGGTGGGCGCGATCGTCGCGGTCGCGGTCTATCGATTCGTGATCGCCGGCCCGCAGTACGCCGAGGGGGCGGAGCCGCCGACCTCGGAGGCGCGCGGCGTCGGCCAGGCGATCAAGGACGCCGAGGTCCGGGCTCGGAACCAGTAGGTCCCGCGCCGGCCGGTGCCGGCTCGATGGCTCGGTAGCTTGTGCGTGTGAGGCGCGTCACCTTCTCGCGCAACTACACGCTGTCGCTGTCGCGCACCTGCCGCTGTTTCTGCAAGTACTGCGCGTTCGCCACCCACCGCGCGCACCTCTACTCGCCTGACGAGGTCGAGGAGCGGCTCGAGCAGGCGGTGCGCCGCAACGCCAAGGAGCTGCTCGTGCTCACCGGCGAGGCGCCCGAGGTCAACCCGGAGGTCGCCGCCCGGCTTGCCTCCTACGGGCATGAGGACTTCGTCTCCTACGTGGCGTGGGCGTGCGAGCGGGCACTCGAGCGGGGCCTGCTGCCGCACACGAACCTCGGAGTGCTCTCACGCGACGACCTCGCCCGCCTGCGCGAGGTGACCGCCTCGCAGGGGCTGATGCTGGAGTCGATAAACCCCGACCTCGTCGTGCACCAGGGTTCGCCGACCAAGCATCCGGCTCGGCGCCTGGAGACGATTCGCACCGCCGGCGAGCTGAGGATCCCGTTCACCAGCGGGATCCTGGTCGGGATCGGCGAGTCGCCGGCCGATCGCGTCGAGGCGCTCGAGGCGCTCGCCGAGGTCCACGCCGAGCACGGGCACCTGCAGGAGGTGATCCTCCAGAACTTCGTTCCGCACCCGCGCTACTACGGGCGGGAAGTGGCGGACATAGCGGACGAGGCAGCGAGGGAGAGGTGGGGCGGAGATGGCTCGCCGCTGGGCAGTGAGCAGCCAATGCCTGATTGGGCCACGCCGATCACGCTCGACGATATGAAGACCCTCGTCGCCGAATGCCGGCGCCTCATGCCCGACGTCGGCATCCAGATCCCGCCCAACCTCTCCGATTGGTGGGTCGACCTGGTCGACGCGGGCGCGACCGACCTCGGCGGGCTGTCGGCAAACGGCGACCACATCTCGCCCGAGCAGGCGTTCCCCAGCCCGCACCAGGTCCGCAAGCGCCTCAAGGAGCGCAGCTACGCCCTCACCGAGCGACTGTGCGCCTACCCGCAGTACCTGGCCCCGGATTGGATCGAGCAGAGCGTGCTCGACGTGGTCAAGCTCAAGTACTGGAGCTTCATCCCCCGGCGCGGGTCTGGTCGGCGCAGCGAGCGGCAGATCGACCCGGAGCTGGCGCCGCGGGCGATCGAGCGAGGACGCCGCGGCGAGCCGCTGACCGAGGACGAGCTGACCGCGCTGTTCGCCGAGACGCGACCGGAGGTGATCGAGGAGATGCGGGTCGCGGCCGACGAGCTGCGCGCCGAGCTCGCGGGGGACGTCGCCACCTTCGTCGTCAACCGCAACGTCAACTTCACCAATGTCTGCATCGTCGGCTGCGCCTTCTGCGGGTTCGGGCAGGGCAAGCGCTCGCCCGACGCCTACCACGTCACGGTCGACGACTTTCAGGCCCGGATCGCCGAAGCGGTCGAGTTCGGCGCCACCGAGATCTGCATGCAGGGCGGGATCCACCCTGACTACACGCTCGAGCACTACGGCCGCTGGCTGCGGCTGGCGAAGGAGACCGCACCGCAGCTTCACCTGCACGCCTACTCGCCGATGGAGATCCACTACATGTGCGAGCGCTCGGGGCGCTCGCCCGAGCAGGTCTTCGATTACCTGCTCGAGTGCGGGCTCGGCTCGACGCCCGGCACCGCCGCCGAGGTGCTCGACGACGGCGTGCGCGCCCGGATCTCGCCCAACAAGCTGCCGGCGGCCCGCTGGGTCGAGATCATCGAGGCCTGCCACCGCGTCGGCCTGCGCTCGACCTCGACCGTGATGTTCGGCCACATCGAGGAGCCGTGGGAGCTCGCTCGCCACATGCAGGTGGTGCGCGAGCTGCAGGAGCGCACCGGCGGGATCACCGAGTTCGTGCCGCTCTCGTTCATCCCGTTTCAGACCCTGCTCGGCCGCACGCACGGGATCGAGGAGATCTCCCGCCCGGACAACCTCAGGCACACCGCCGCGTTCCGGCTCGCGCTCGGCAAGACGATCCTCAATCTGCAGGCGAGCTGGGTGAAGATGGGACTCGACGCCGCAACCGAGGCGCTGCGCTGGGGGGTCAACGACCTCGGCGGCACGCTGATGGAGGAGAACATCTCGCGGATGGCCGGCTCGCAGCACGGGGTCCGGCTCGAGCCCGACGAGCTGATCGCAGCCGCCCGCGCGGCGGGCAGGACGCCGGCCCAGCGAACCACTCTCTACGAGATCGTCGCGACGTATTAGCGGATGATTCAGTGCGCGGTCTTGCCGCGCTCGGCATCCCTGACCCGCTCGGCGACCGCCGCCAGCACCTGAGTCCCGACCGACGGGACCTGTTCGACTAGGGACGTGAACTCGCGCGAGCCGAGCACCAGCAGGTCCATGTCGGTCTCCGCAGTCACGGTCGCGTTGCGCTTGCCGCGCGGCTGAAGCAGGGCCATCTCGCCGAAGCAGTCGCCTGGCCCCAGCATCACCCCAACCTTGCGCCCGCGGAACGAGACCCTCGCCTTGCCGGCGAGGATCACGAAGCATTCGTGGCCGAACTCGCCCTGGCGCATCAGCACGCGCCCCGCCGGCTCGTCGACCTCGTCGGCGAGCGACGCGATCTGCCGCAGGTGGGTCTTGGTGCAGGCCGAGAACAGCGGCACCCGTGCCAGGCGCTTCAGCTTCATGTCGCGCGTCCAGCGAACGCGGCGGTCTTTCGCCATCGCGCGCGAGTATTTCAGCGGGGGCTGCGCGGTGCAACGATCACGGCATGCGCGCGATGCTGCTCGAAGCCACCGGCGACCCCCTCGTCGCGACCGAGCTGGCCGATCCGCGACCGGGCCCGGGACAGCTGCTCGCCCAAGTCCGCTCCTGCGGCGTCTGCCGCACCGACCTGCACGTGGTCGACGGCGACTTGCCTGACCCAAGGCTCCCGCTTGTCCCGGGCCACCAGGTCGTCGCCGAGGTGGTCGAGCTTGGCGACGGCGCCGGGCGCTTCGCGCTCGGCGATCGGATCGGGATCCCGTGGCTCGGCTGGACCGACGGTGACTGCCGGTACTGCACGTCGGGCCGCGAGAACCTGTGCGAGCACGGACGTTTCACCGGCTATCACCTCGACGGCGGCTACGCCGAGCTCGCGGTCGCCGACGAGCGCTACTGCCTGGCGCTTCCCGAGGGTTACTCGGACCTCGACGTCGCCCCGCTGCTCTGCGCCGGGCTGATCGGCTATCGGGCGCTGCGCACGTGCGGTGACCCCGAACGGCTCGGGCTCTACGGCTTCGGCAGCTCGGCGCACCTCGTCTGCCAGGTTGCGGTTGCCGAAGGGAGGCGCGTGTTCGCCGTCACCCGCCAAGGCGACTCCGAGAAGCAGGCGTTCGCCCGCGGCCTGGGCGCGGAATGGGCCGGCGGCGCCGGCGAGCTGCCCGAGCCGCTCGACGCGGCGATCGTCTTCGCCCCTGTCGGCGAGTTGGTGCCGGCGGCACTCGGGGCACTCGCCCCGGGCGGGGCGGTCGTCTGCGCCGGCATCCACATGAGCGAGATCCCCGCCTTTCCCTACGAGATCCTCTGGGGAGAGCGCCAGCTGCGCTCGGTTGCCAACCTCACCCGCCGCGACGGCGAGGAGTTCATGGACCTCGCGCCCCGGGTGGGGGTGCGGACGCGGGTCACCGAGTACCCGCTGGAGCATGCCAACGAGGCGCTGGCCGCGATGCGCGACGGAAGGCTCGAGGGCGCGGCGGTTCTACACGTGCAGGGTGACCCTGCTCACGCTCGCCCGTCGGGTGCGCGTTAGGGTGTCGCCGATGGCCGACGTCACGGTCAAGCACACGGATGAGTTCGAGGCGACCTTCCGCGGCGGGATGTTGAAGGCGAGATCGGGGCTCGGGGTGACCGCATTCGGAATGCAGATCCTGCGCCTGCCGCCGAACGAGGACCGCCACCCCGCGCACGATCACGGCGAGGCCGGGCAGGAGGAGGTCTACATCGTGCTCGAGGGCGTGGCCACGCTTCGGGCGGGCGGCGAGGAGCACCGGCTGGAGCCCGGCGTGTTCGCCCGCGTCGGCCCGACCGAGACCCGCCAGCTCGTCACCGGGGAGGAGGGAGCCCTGGTCCTGGCGCTTGGCGGCATCCCAGGGCAGGCGTTCGAGTCGCCGAAGTTCACCGACGAGGGCGAACGGGACCCGCTCGATGGCTGACGTCACGGTCAAGCGGCTCGAGGACTTCGAGGCGATCTTTCACGGGGGCTTCTACCGCGTCCGCGCCGGGCTTGGGGTGAGCTCGTTCGGGCTCGCGGTGATGGAGTTCCCGCCGAACTTTCGCGACTACCCCGAGCACGACCAGGAGCACGATCGCCAGGAGGAGGTCTACACGGCGCTCTCTGGCACGGCGACGCTGGTCGCCGGCGGCGAGGAGCACGAGCTCACCCCGGGGATCTGGGTGCGGGTCGGTCCGGGCGAGAAGCGCAAGATCGTCACCGGCGACGAGCCGGCGCGGGTGCTGGCGATCGGAGGGACCCAGGGCGGCCCGTACAACCCGCCGGAGTTCACCGAAGAGGGCGCCCCCGACCCGGTCGGCGGCAAGCATTCGCACTGACCCGGTCTAGCGGAAGAGATCCTCGGCGGCGGGCCTGCGCAGGGCAGCGGCGCCCGGCCCGTCGTCGTCGGTTCGCCATCGTCCCGCGCCTCTAACCAGCACGACGGGCGTCATCGAGAGCTTGTCGCGAACCAGGTCGGCGGCGGCGGCGAGCTCGTCGGCGACGGCGATCGCGGTCGCGGCGAGCTCGCGGCCTTGGACGTCGGTGCGGCCGCGCCAGTCGTCGAGCACCACTAGGCCCGCACACCCGATCGCCACCTCGGCCTGGCCCAGCCGCCACGGCCGCCCGAGACTGTCGCCGATCACGACCGCCGGGCGCCTGCCGCAGGCGGCCGCGATCTCGGCCCGGATCCCGCGCGCCGCTTCGTCGGCGTCCAGCGGCAGCAGGGTGACGGTGTCGTCCCCGGGGACGTTGGAGGCATCGATGCCCGCGTTCGCGCAGACCAGCCCGCCGGCGGTCTCGGCGATCAGGACCCCGCGCTCGGCGCGCACGATCCGCTGAGACTCCGCCAGCACCAGCTCGACCAGGCGGGGGTCCTTGCCGAGCTCGGCCGCCAGGGCGCGGGCGCGATCGCCGGGTTCGACCTCGCCCAGGCGGCGGGTCCGGCCCTGCGCCTTGGAGACGACCTTCTGCGAGACGACCACCACGTCCTCGTCGCCAAGGGCGATCTGCTCGGCAGCCTTCGCGATCAACTCCCCCAAGCGATCGCCTTCGCGTACCTCCGGGATCTCGGCGAGCGCGTGGATCTGCACCGCGGCGGTCACGGCGCCGGGATCCGCAGCCGTTGCAGCTCGGCGGCGGTCGTGGGGGCGTGCTCGGGCCGTCGCTCGAGCGCCTGGGCGAGCGCGACCAGGTCGTCGGGCGTGTCCAGGTCCAGGCCCAGCGACTCGAGCTCCTCCACTGCGGCCTCGTGCCCGGCGTGCTCGGCGCGATCGCGGTGGCGCTGCATGCTGCCCTCGCCGAACGCCGGCCCGATCGCGTCGGCCGGGCACATCAGCAGCGCGTTCGTGCCGGTCCCGTGACGGTCGGGGACCACCGCGACGCGGCCCTCGGTCATCCGCGCCAGCGCCGAGTCGAGCTCGCCCGGGTCGAGCAGCGGGCAGTCGCCGGGTAGCAGGGCGGCGCAGCCGGCGCCGTGTGCGAGGGCGCGGATGATGCCCAGGGTTGCGGCCTCGGAATGACCCCGGTCGTCGGGGTCGCGGAGCACCTCCACCGGCGTCGCGGTGCGTTGGGCGTGCTTGAGGGCGATCCGCTCCGCGCGTCCCTCGCCGGTGACGACGATCAGGCGTTCGATCGCCTCCGCCGCCGACACGGCGACGAGCACGTCGGCGAGCATCGCCTTCACCAGCGCCGCGCGCTGAGGCCGGTCGAGCGCCTCGAGCAGACGCTGCTTCGCGTGGCCGAAGCGCTTCACCGGGATGATCGCGGTCGCCTTCAAGTCCCTGCCAGCTCGCGTGCGAAGTCCAGGGTCGCCTGGGCCAGATCGCGACGGCCTGCGGCATCGCTCATCAGCGTCGGCCGGGTGAGCACCTCGAGGCCCTCGGGTGGGCCGCCGGGGTCCTCGCTGTCGAGGACCATCCCGTCCAGCAGCCCGGCGTACAGAGAGGCGACGCCCCGCGCGTCGACCGAGCGGCCGACCGCCCGCAGGAACTCCTCGGTCGGCCCCTTCATCGACCTGCCCGCGACCAGCGGGCTGACCGCGACCACCGGCGCCGCCGAGGCGGCGATCGCCTCGCGAATACCCGCGGTGGCCAGGATCGGCCCGATCGAGATCACAGGGTTGGAGGGGCCGAGCACGATCGCCTCGGCGGCGGCGATCGCGTCCAGGACCTCGGGCGTCGCCCGTGCGGCGTCGATGCCGACGAGCTCGACCTCCTGGATCGGGGCGCGACCGTGGTCGATGATCAGGAACTCCTGCAGCTCGCGCCAGCCCGCGGGGGTGCGCACGCGGGCCCCGACGCGCTCCTCGCACATCGGCAGCACGCGCGCGCGGACGCCGAGGCTGCGTGCGATCTGCGCCATCGCTGCGGTCAGGGTGCCTCCCTCGGCGAGGAAATGGGTGCGGTAGAGGCAGGTGGCGAGGTCGCGGTCGGAGAGGGCGAACCATCCGGGAGCTCCGAGCAGCTCGAGTCGCTCGGAGACCGTGAACGTGTCGTCCTTGATCCCCCAGCCGCGGTCCTCGTCGATCTCGCCGCTGAGCCAGTAGGTACAGAGGTCCGGGTCGGGCGAGACCCGCAGGCCGTGGACGTCGATGTCGTCGGCCGTGTTGGCGACGACGGCCAGGTCGGGGCCGACCACGTCCTGCAGGCCGGCGGCAAGCTTTCCTCCTCCCGTGCCACCGGCAAGGAGGACGACGGTCATTGCTCCCAGTGATCCGCTTCGGGCAGGCCGGTGATGCGAATCCCGGCGTGCGTCTTGTAGCGGGCGTTGATCGAGATCAGCACCGGGGTCAGCTGCTCGACGATCCGCGCCGCCTCCAGGGGCCCGGCGTTGACCGCCCGGAGTCCCGGGATCGCCTGGATCAGGCGTGCGACCTTGACCTTGTCCGTCTTGCGGTCGCCGCAGATCAGCACGTCCTCGTCGAGGTCGCCCCCCGTGTCGGCGAGCATGGGGGCGCTCACCGTGTGAAGCGCTGCGACCACCGTGACGCCCTCCGGAACCATCTCCTGTGCCTGCTCGGCCGCCGAGCCCTGCCAGACCCCCAGCGATCTGGTCGCCTTGCCGCCCACCGCCGCGGCCAACGGCACCGTGCAGTCGACCAGCAGCTGGCCGGCCTCGAGCACCCCGCGGAGGTTGTTGAGGTTCTCCGACTGCGCGCGAAACGGGACCGTGAGGAAGACGACGGACCCCTGCTTGGTGGCCAGCTCGTTGGGCAGTCCCTCGATCTCGGCGTCCGGCACGAGCTCCGACAGCTTGCGCGCGGCTTCCGCGGCACGCTCCTCGCTGCGCGAGCCGATTACCACCGGATGTCCGGCGCGGGCCCAGCGCAGCGCTAGGCCATAGCCGAGGGCGCCGGTGCCACCGATGATCGGGATCGCTTCGCCCTTCACGGAGCGGCCAGCCTAATAGACCGCCACATATGCTCCGCGGGGATGAGGCTCGAGGGGCGCAGGGCACTGGTCACCGGCGGCGCCAGCGGGATCGGCGCCGCGACGGCGCGCCGGCTCGCCGCCGAGGGAGCCGCCGTGGTGATTGGCGACATCAACCTGGACGGCGCCGGCGAGGTCGCCGCCGAGATCGACGCCACCGCGGCGCGGCTGGACGTCACCGATCCGGACTCCTCGCGCGAGCTGGTCGCCGAGCACGGACCGTTCGCGATCCTGGTCAACAACGCCGGCACCGACGAGTTCGGCTTCTTCGCCGACACCGGGCCCGAGCTGTGGCAGCGGCTGATCGCGATCAACCTCACCGGGGTGCTCGCCTGCACCCACGCGGTCCTGCCGGCGATGCAGGAGGCCGGCTACGGGCGAATCGTCAACATCGCCTCCGAGGCGGGTCGGGTCGGCTCGAAGGGCTCGGCGGTCTACTCGGCGGCCAAGGGGGGCGTGATCGCGTTCACCAAGGTGATCGCGCGCGAGGGCGCGCGGTTCGGGATCACCGCCAACGCGATCGCCCCGGGCCCGATCGAGACGCCGCTGCTGATGAGGGCGCTGGAGTTCGGCGAGATCGGCGACAAGATCGTCGAGACGATGAAGGCTGGGACCCAACTGCGCCGCCTCGGCAAGCCCGAGGAGGTCGCCGCCGCAGTCGCGTTCCTCGCCTCAGACGATTCCTCCTACGTCACCGGCGAGACGCTCGGAGTCTCCGGCGGCCTCGGGATGGTCTGATGGCGCTCGAGCCTGGGATCGAGCGGACCGACGAGTTCACCGTCGAGGACCGCTTGGTAACCGACGTCGGCGGCACGATCGGGATCCGGGTGCTGTCGACGCCGGGGATGATCGCGATGATGGAGCGCTGCTCGTCGCTGCTCGCGTACGAGAACCTCCCCGACGGCAAGGCGACCGTCGGCTTCGAGGTCTGCGTCAAGCACGTCGCCGGCGCCGCCGAGGGCGCGGCCTGCACCGTCCGCTCGACCCTGCGCGAGATCGCCGACGAGCGCAAGCTGCGCTTCGAGGTCGAGGTCAGCGAGGGCGACCGCACGATCGGCGTCGGCACCCACGAGCGCCGCATGATCGACGTCGGGGGAGTGAACACGGGCAAGTAGGGGGGCGCCCCGAAGCGTTTGTGCACTTGTGGCCCCTATAGGGGCGTCAAATGCACAATCGATGAGCGCGGCAGCCTGGGAGCTGGCTCGAAGGCAGCATGGTGTGATCGCGCGGCGACAGTTGCTGGAGCTGGGCTTCACGCCCAAAGCGATCCGACACCGCCTCAATACCCGTCGCCTCCACCCAGCAAGGACGGGCGTCTATGTAGTGGGCCGGCCCGAGCTCAGCAGGGATGGCCGGTGGATGGCGGCGGTTCTCGCGTGCGGTTCGGAGGCGATGCTGAGCCACGGCAGCGCCGCTGCGGCGATGGAGATAGCCAGCGAGCGCGGCGTCACCGAGGTCTCAGTGCCCGCGACATCGAGTGCGCGGTCGAGCGACTTGCGTGTTCATCGCCGGGAAGACCTGTCTCCGGACAGATGGACGATTCGCGCTGTCCCCGTAACCAGCCCCGTCCGCACTCTCCTGGACCTGGCGACCTACCTGCCGCGCAACGCCCTCGAGCGCGCCGTCAACGAAGCGGACAAGCGGGACCTGACCGATCCTGACTCGTTGCGCGTGGCGCTGATACACCGCCCCGGCCAACCCGGCGTCCGCCCACTCCGCGAGCTGCTCGACCGCGACACGTTCACCCTCACTGACTCGGATCTGGAACAGCGCTTCGCGCGCCTTGCAGCGAGGGCGGGGCTGCCAAGGCCGGCGGCGGGAGCCCGCGTGAACGGCTTCAAGGTTGACTTCTTCTGGCCCGATCTTGGGCTGGTGGTCGAGACGGACGGCCTGCGCTATCACCGCACCCCCACTCAGCAATCCCGGGACCGCCTGCGCGACCAAGCGCACGCCGCATCGGGCCTGACGCAGGTTCGGTTCACCCACTCCCAGATCCGCTACCAGCCAGAACACGTGGTGACCGTGCTTCGCCGCCTAACCTCTTCGGGGTGACCGAGCTGCCGCAGAGCGTGCGCATCCGGGAGGTCGGTCCGCGCGACGGCTTTCAGAACGAGCCGGACGTGATCCCGACCGCCGACAAGCTGCGGCTGATCGAGATGCTCGCCGCGACCGGCCTGCGCCGGCTCGAGATCACCTCGTTCGTGCGCCCGGACGTGATCCCGCAGCTCGCCGACGCCGAGGAGGTGCTCGGCGCGATCCCCAGGGTCGACGGCGTTGCCTACTCGGTGCTGATCCCCAACGAGCGCGGGCTCGACCGCGCGCTCGCTCACCGCGACCGCTTCGACGAGGTCAATCTCTTCCTCTCCGCCTCGGAGACCCACAACCAGCGCAATGTCAACCGCTCGATCGCCGAGTCGCTCGCCGGCCTGGAGCGGGTGATCGAACGCGCCCGCGCCGAGGGCCTGCGCTGCGAGGGCGTGATCTCGACCAGCTTCGGCTGCCCCTACGAGGGCGAAGTGCCCACCGAGCGCGTGTTCGAGATCGCCGCCGCGCTCGCCGCTGCGGGGTGTGAGGAGGTCGCCTTCGGAGACACGACCGGGATGGCCAACCCGCGCCAGATCGGCGAGTTCTTCGGCGCCGCCCGCGACCGCCTTCCGGACGTCGAGCTGACCGCCCACTTCCACAACACCCGCGGCCAGGGCCTGGCGAACGTGCTCGCCGCGCTCGAGCAGGGCGTCGACTCGTTCGAGTCGGCTTTCGGCGAGCTTGGCGGCTGTCCGGTGCCGCCCGGTTCCACCGGCAACATCGCGACCGAGGACCTGGTCTCGATGCTGCACGAGATGGGGATCGAGACGGGGATCGACCTGGAGCGGTTGGTCGAGGCCTCACGCGCCGCCCAGGAGGCCATCGGCCGTCCCCTCGGCGCGCACGTGCTGCGCGCGGGACCCGTGGACTGGCACCGGTAGGGTGGCGCCGATGAGAAGCGACGCATTTCGCAGCGCCGCCGAGGCGAAGGACTTCTCGCAGGTCGACGAGCTGTTCGCCGAGGACGCCGTGTTCCGAAGCCCCGTGGTGTTCAAGCCGTACGAGGGCCGCGATGCGATCAAGGTCCTGCTCGGCGCGATCGTCCAGGTGTTCGAGGACTTCCGCTACACCGCCCACGTCGAGACCGGCGACACCGCGGTGCTCGTCTTCGCCGCACGGGTCGGCGACCGCGAGCTCGAGGGCGTCGACATCCTGCGCTTCGGCGACGACGGCCGAATCGAGGAGATGAAGGTGATGCTGCGGCCGATGAGCGGCCTGATGGCGGTCGGAGAGCGGATGAAGGCGCTGCTCGAGGCGGCGGGCGCCGCCTGACCGGTTCGAGCGTGAGCGCGGCCGACCTGGTCGAGGTCCGCCCGGCGCGGCTTGACGAAGTCGAGGAGCTCGCCGAGACCGCGATCGCCGCGTGGCGGGAGGGCTTTCGCGGAATCGTGCCCGAGGAGGTCGACCCGGAGAAGGCGTGGCGGCCGGAGCGGATCGCCGAGCGGCTGCGCGGCGTCAACCAGGACGGCAGCGAGATCCTCGCCGCCGAGCTCGACGGCCGGATCTGCGGGCTGGTGCTGATCGGTCCCCATCGCGGCGCCGACGCGCCCGCGAACGAGGGGGAGATCATCGCGCTCTACGTCCATCCGAGCCGCTGGCGCCAGGGCGTCGGCCGCGCCCTGGTCTCCGCGGCGCTCGAACGGCTCGCGGGCTGGGGGTACACGGCGGCGGTCGTCTGGACGCTCGCCGAGAGCCCGCGCAATCTCGACTTCTACGCCGCGCTCGGCTTTCACCGTGACGGCGCCAGCCAGCGCCGGCCGTCGTTCGGCAGCCCACTCGAGTTCAGGTTCCGGATTGCGCTGAGTCAGTGACTCTGCAGGTGCGCGGCCGTGGCGAAGACGGCGCGACCCCGGGTGATCACGGTCTCGCAGCTCTTTGCCGCCTCGTCCTTGCGCTTGTTGATAACCGCGACGTCGTGGCCCTTGCCGCAGCGCAGCAGATCGGACCCGCCGCGGGCGGCGTTGAGGATGTCGTTACCGGTACCGCCGCTGGCGCTGTCGGCGCCGCGGCCCAGCTTGATCTCGTCCTTGCCCGCCCCGCCGGAGATCCGGTCAGTGCCGCCGCCGCCCTGCAGGCAGTCGTCGCCGTCACGGCCCTTGATCCGGTCCGCACCGGACTTACCGCGGATCCGATCCGAGCCTGAGGTCCCCGCGAGGTCGTTGTCGCGCTTGTTGCCGGCGATCACGTTGGTGCACGGCCGGTCGCCGGCGGGGGGCGTGGTGGGTCCGCCGCTCGTGCGGCAGTCGTTGCCCGTGTCCTGCGGACCCAGGATCAGGCACTCCTGCGTCTGCGGGTTCAGGTGATCGAGGCGCCGTGCCCCGGCGGTCAACTGCGCCGGCTCGCCGGTGAGGCCGAACGTGTCGACGCCACGGGCGATGTCGTTGGCGAAGATGGTGCCGTTGTACCAGTAGCTGGACCAGGTGTCGGCGTCAGGATTCGGGTCGCTCGCGCCGGGGTTGGTGTCGACGCCCTCGGCGTCGAAGTAGGCGATCTCCTCGATCTGTCCGAGGTCGGTGAAGTCGAGCACCGAGGTCCCCGCCTCGTAGTAGGCGGACGCCATCAGGTAGCGGTCGGAGACCGGGATCACGGTGTAGTTGTGCGCGGTGCAGATCAGCCCCGCGCTGGTCAGCTGCTGGCGGTCCTGGACGAAGCGGCCGCTCTCCGGACCCAGGTAGGGGTTGGAGTCGAGGTCGTCGCGGGCGTAGAACCAGGTCGCCCCGGTGCCCGCCGGCTGCGCGGGCGCGTTGAGGCAGGCGTGGGTGATCGCGGCGCCGCCCTCCTCGTCGCCGAAGATCACGTTCTTGCCGTCCCACGTGAAGGTCGCCGAATGGAAGTAGTTGATGTTCTCGTTGAAGATCCGCTGCGCGTTCTGCGTATCCGGGTTGGCCGGGTCTGAGATGTCCCAGATCTGCCCCTCGCCCTGACATGCGGCGGCGGCGAGCTCGAGCTCGAGGAAGACGCCGATGTCGTGACATCCGCGCGAGTCCTGGGAGGGGAAGCCGAGCGTGGTGATGTCAAGCGGGACCTCCTTGAGCACGTCCGCGGTCTCGGGCGCGTCGAACGGGACCTCGACGATCGAGATCTTGTTATGGCTCGGGTCGTTGAGCGGGGCCGGATCGGCGAGGTCGGGACAGCGATCCGGCGGGCTCGCGATCGCCGCCAGCGCGTAGGAGGAGACGTAGATGAAGACGCGGTCCGGACTGACCATGTCGATCTTGTAGCTCCCGTCGGCCTGCTTGCGGATCGGCAGCACGGTCTGCGTATGCGAGCCGCAGTCGGTGAACACCGCCCGCAGGTAGACAGGCGAGCTCGGGTTGGTGACGTCGAAGACGCGGATCCCCTCGAACCCGTCGGCGTTGTCGGGGTTCGGGTTCAGGGGCGGGACGCTGGCGGTGCCGATTACGTCCACGCAGTCCTCGGTCGCCTCGGGGCTGTCGACGGATAGAAACAGCAGCCGGCGCGTGCCCGTGTCCCAGACACCGACGTCGTTCTGAGCGCCGTCGCACTCGAAGTCGACGAGCCGCTGCAGGTTGGAGCGGTCGGTGGCGTCGATGATCCGGAAGCCGTCGTAGTTACCCGCGTAGACGTGATCGCCCCAGAAGGCGAGGTCGGAGTTCGTCGCAGTGGTGGTCGGCGGGGAATTGCTGAGGTGGGTCGCGTTGAGCTGCTGATCGGCGTCGGCGTGGGCGCCGAATGCGGGCGCCACCGCGGCGAGCATCGAGCCCACGGCCACCATGGCCACTGCAATCACGAACGACCTCATGCGCACCCCGTACCTCCTCCCGTTTACACCCTGACTCGAACGTTAGGCCCTCTCGCGCCACGTTGCGCCGGTCCGACGGTAGGCTCCGCCGCCTGATGGAGATCGCCAAGGTAGGAGTCGTCGGCTGTGGGCTCATGGGCCACGGGATCAGCCAGATCTGCGCCCAGGTGGGCTGGGACGTTGTCGTCCGCGAGGCCGATCAAGGCGCGCTCGACAAGGGCCTCGGCAAGATCGAAAAGCAGCTCGGGCGCGCGGTCGAGAAGGGCAAGCTCGAGCAGGCCGACGCCGCTGCGGTGCGGGGACGGATCCAGGGCACCCTCGACTACGGCGACCTGGCCGACGCTGATCTCGTGATCGAGGCGATCACCGAGGATCTCGCGGCGAAGATCGAGATGTGGCGGGAGGTCGACGGCATCGTCAAGCCAGAGGGGTTCTTCGCTACCAACACCTCTTCGCTCGCGGTCGCCGACCAGGCGGCGGCGACCAGCCGGCCCGAGCGCTTTCTCGGGCTTCACTTCTTCAACCCGGCCCAGGTGATGCCGCTGCTCGAGGTCGTCCGCGCCGGCGAGACCGGCGACGAGGCATACGAGCTCGGCTTCGAGCTGGGCGAGCGGCTCGGCAAGACCACCGTCGCCGCGGGCGACAACCGCGGCTTCATCGTCAACCGCCTGCTCGTGCCCTACATGCTCGACGCGATCCGCGCCCACGAGCAGGGCGTCGGCTCGATCGAGGACATCGACACCGGGATGATGGCGGGCGCCAGCCACCCCATGGGGCCGCTGACGCTCGCCGACTTCGTCGGCCTCGACACGCTGGCCTCGATTGCCGATGTGATGGAGGCCGCCTACGGCGAGGCGCGCTTCGGGCAGCCCGAGACGCTCAAGAAGCTGGTCGCCGCGGGCCATTTCGGCCGCAAGTCCGGCCGCGGCTTCTACGACTACTCGGGTGAGAAACCGGTCCCAGCCGACCCCGAGAGCTGACGCCTCGGGCACGCTCTCGCGCTACCCTCGCCGACGATGGATCCAGGCTCGGTCGACCGGATCAGGAACGCGCGCTTCTCGCACGCGGTGCGCGGCTATGACCGCCACGAGGTGGATCAGTTCCTCGCCGAGCTCGCGGATTGGCTCGACGACTCAGACGACGACGCGGTCGCCGCCTCGGTGCGCGCCGAGCTCGAGCGAATCGGCGAGCAGACGGCCGGCATCCTCACCGACGCCCACGACGCGGCGCAGGCAATTCGCGGCGACGCCGAGCGCGAGGTCCGCCAGACGCTGATCGACGCCAACCTCAAGTCCGAGGCCCTGCGGAGCACCGCCGACGAGTACGCCGAGGAGACGCGGGAGGAGGCCGACGCCTATGCGCGCAAGACTCGCGCTGACGCCGACGGCTACGCGCGCAAGACGCGCGGTGACACGGACACCTACGTGGCGAACGCCCGCAGGGAGATCGACGGCGCGCTCGAGAAGTCGCGTGCCGCCGGCGAGCGCGAGGCCAAGCAGATCACCGAGGAGGCCAACCGCCGCAGGCGCGACGTCGAGTCGGTGATCTCCGACCTGGAGGAGCGGCGCGACGCCGTGCTCAGCGAGCTCGAACGGCTCGCCAGCGGGCTGGCCGGCACCGCGACCCAGCATCGCTCCGGCCCCGGCGACGCCGCCGAGCAGATC
>DAIRGH010000068.1:0-15580 GCA_036794585.1 Solirubrobacterales bacterium
GCCGCAAGGCCGAAGCCGAGCCCGCCGCCGGCGCCCGCGACGATGCCGAGGAGCCGGGCTTCAGCGACCCGACCCGGATCGACAACCCCTACCTGCCGCTCAGCAAGTTCCATCGCTGCACCCTTGCGGGCGAGGAGGACGGCGAGCGCCTGGTGGTCAAGCGCACGCTGCTCGACCGCACCAAGACTTTCACCGTCGACGGCGTCACCTTCGAGGCGGCCGTGGTAAAGGACCGCGTCCACGCCGACGGCGAGCTGGTCGAGCACACGGTCGACTTCTTCGCCCAGGACGACAGCGGCGCCGTGCGCTATCTCGGCGAGCGCGTCGACAACTACGAGAACGGCCGCGTCGCCGACCATCACGGCAGCTGGCTCTACGGGCGCGACACGCAGAAGATCGGCGTGCTGATGCCCGGCAAGGTCCACGTCGGCGTGCACTGGATGTCGGAGGACTCGCCGCCGGACGCGGTCGAGTTCGATCGCGTTGTCGCCGAGCTGCCCGACGCCGAGGTCGGCGGGCGCACCTACGACAAGGTGATCAAGGTGCGCGAGTGGACGCTGCCCGACCGGGAGGTCGAGCACAAGCTCTACGCCAAGGGCGTCGGCGTGATCGACGAGTTGCCGCCCGACGGCGAGGTCGGGCTGGTCGGCTGCAGCCGCTCATAGCGCGGCCGGGCGTACGATCGCGGGGTGAGCGAGAGGACCCGGGCACTGAAGGTCGCCGCCGAGGCATCTCAGCGCTTCCTCGAGACGCTCGACGAGCGACCCGTGGGGGCGCGGGCCGACGCAGCGGCGATCCACGAGCTCCTCGGCGGTGAGCTTCCCGAGCACGGCGAGGAGCCCGAGGCCGTGATCGCCGCCCTGGCTGAAGGCGCGGACCCCGGGATCGTCGCCTCGGCCGGCCCGCGCTATCACGGGTTCGTGATCGGCGGTTCCGTGCCCGCGGCGCTCGCCGCCGACTGGCTGGTCTCGGCCTGGGATCAGTGCGCGGGCTTTCACTCGCTCTCGCCGGCCGCCGCCGCGATCGAGGAGATCGCAGCCGGGTGGACGCTCGAGCTGCTGGAGCTGCCCGCCTCGGCGAGCGTCGGCTTCGTCACCGGCGCCCAGGGCGCCAACACCACCTGTCTTGCCGCGGCTCGCCACGCCGTGCTCGGGAGGGTGGGATGGGATGTGGAGGCCGATGGCTTGGTCGACGCGCCGCGGATCAACGTCGTCTGTGGCGAGCAGGCGCACGCGACGATCTTCACCGCGTTGAGGCTGATCGGCCTCGGCGCCGGGCGCGCGCTGCGGATAGCGGTTGACGATCAGGGGCGCATGTCGCCGGCCGAGCTCGCCTCGGCGCTCGCCGGGATCGAAGGGCCGACGATCGTCTGCGCCCAGGCCGGCAACGTCGCCACCGGCGCGTTCGACGAGGCCGAGGCGATCGCGGACGCCTGCGCCGAACACGGCGCCTGGCTGCACGTCGACGGCGCCTTCGGGCTCTGGGCGGCGGCGGCGCCGTCGACGCGCGAGCTCGTGCGGGGGGTCGAGCGGGCCGACTCGTGGGCGGTCGACGCTCACAAGTGGCTCAACGTCCCCTACGACAGCGCGATGGCGATCGTCGCCGACCCCGAGGCGCATCACGGCGCGATGAGCCTGGCCGCCTCCTATCTCGTCGCCGATCCCGGCCAGCGCGACTCGACCAACTACGTCCCCGAGTCGTCGCGCCGCGCCCGCGCGATCCCGGCGTACGCCGCGCTGCGCACGCTCGGGCGCTCGGGGGTGGCGGCTCTGGTCGAGCGCTGCTGCGCGCACGCCCGACGGATGGCTGCGCATCTGGCGCAGATCCCGGGCGCCGAGGTCCTGAACGAGGTGGTGCTGAACCAGGTGCTCGTTCGCCTGCCGGGAGGGGACGAGGCCAACCGCGCCGCGGTCGCCGCGATCCAGCGGGACGGGACGTGCTGGCTCGGAGGGACGCAGTGGCAGGGCCGCGACGTGATCCGGATCTCGTTCTCGAATTGGTCGACCACCGACGCCGACGTCGACCGCTCGGCTGCGGCGATCGCCGCAGCCGCGGGCTGAGCCTTGGGCGAGCCTGACCCCCCATTCGGGGGGTGTCGCAGGTAACCCGGTAATCGAGATCGGGTAGCAATCAGTCATCGAGGTCCAGACGACCCCAGCCCACCAGGACACGGTCGAGGTCCTCGCCGGCCTGATCGCCGAGCTCGATGCGGCGACCGAGGCGGGCGAGTTCTACGACCACGTCTGCGAGGCGCTCTGCCGGCTGACGACCATGGAGCGCGCCGGGGTGCTGTTGTATGACCCCGCGACGCGGGCGGTGCGCTTCGTGGGCTCGCACGGAGTCGATCGAGAAGCGGTCGGGGAGATCGAGGGCACGCTCGACGAGACGCCGATCGCGCAGCGCGCGCTGGCCGAGGACCGCGTGGTGCAGGCTTCCGAGCACCTCGAGCGGGAAGTCCCGGCCAGGTACGCGCGCTTTGCCGGGATCACCACGCTGTGTTGTGCTCCGGTCGCCGCCGGCGGCCGATGGCTCGGGGTGATCTTCGCCGACCGCGGCGGCGGGCGCTTCGAGCTCGGCGACGAGGAGCGGGCGACGATGCAGACGCTCGGGCGGCTGGCGGCGCTGGCGGCGAGCGTCGAGCATGCGACCCGCCAGGACGAGCGCGCTCACCAGCTCAACGAGCGGATCCAGCTCACCCGGGAGATCCACGAGCGGGTGATGCAGCGGCTGTTCGGGCTCGTGCTCGCGCTGGGCTCGGGCAAGCCGCTTTCGGCCGACGAGCTCAAGACCTGCCACGACCAGGTGCAGGTCGTGCTGTCGGACCTCCGCTCGGCACTCGGCCGGCCGCTCGACTCCCACGGGCGCCCCCCGCACACGTCGCTCGCCGAGCTCGTGTCGCGCCGCGCCGAGCGGACGCCGGCGCTGCGCGTCGACTGGGGCGACGGGGTCGAGGTCCCCTCGCATCTCGAGGAGCTGGCGCAGTCCGCGTTCCTCGAGGCACTTCGGAACTGCGAGAAGCACGCGCAGGCGAAGCGAATCGAGGTCCGGGTGGCGGCGCCGGGCGACGCCTTCGAGCTCGAGGTCGTCAACGACGGGATCGGCCCGGGCGGGGCGGGCGCTGGGCTCGGGCTGCGGCTGTTGACGATCGAGGCGCTGCAGCACGACGCGCTGGTCGAGTTCGGCCGGCTGCCGGAGGGGCGCTGGCACGTGCGCATGGTCGGGGCGCGGGGATGAGCGCGACGGCGAAGAACGGGCGCGAGCTCTCGCTGAAGGTCCTCGTCGTCGACGACCACGACGTCGTCCACTGGGGCTTTCGGCTGCTGCTTGATCGCCAGCCGTGGGTCGAGCGCTGCGCGGCGGCGACTACCTCCGAGCAGGCGCTGGAGCTGGCCGAGCGCCTGCAGCCCGACGTCGCGCTCGTCGACCTGTTCCTGGGCGGCGAGTCGGGGGCCGAGCTGACGGCCGAGATCAAGCAGCGCTCGCCGCGCACCCGGGTGCTGCTGATCTCCGGCGCTGGGACCGTCTCGCGCGCGGTCGCGACCGCGGCCGGGGCGTCGGGATTCGTCTCCAAGGACTGGGGCGCGCCCGACGTGGTCAAGGCGGTGCGGGTGGTGGCGCTCGGGATGGAGGTCTTCGGTCCCCAGGAGGAGCGGTCGGCGCCGCGCCTTTCCCCCCGCGAGCGCGAGGTGCTCGACGAGATCGCGACCGGGGCCACCAACCGTGAGATCGGCGAGCACCTCTATCTCTCGCCGCACACGGTCAAGGAGCACACGAGCTCGATCTATCGCAAGCTCGAGGTCCGCAATCGCGCCGAGGCCGTCAAGCACGCCCAGCGCCTCGGCCTGATCGGATAACCCCCCGAAGGTCCCCGCGCGACCCCCCGGCCGGGGGGTAGGCGCCGGTTCGCTCTTAACTTCGGCCCCGGGGCGGGGAACTATCGGTCGATGCCGAGCGCGCTTCTCTTTCCCGGCCAGGGCAGCCAGAGCCCGGGCATGCGCGAGCTGGTCGAGCGCCACGAGCCCGAGCTCGCCGAGCTCGCGCTCGCCGAGACCGGCGCCGACCCGTTCGCCCTGGCCGACGCGGGCACCGTTTACGCCCAGCCCGCGATCTACTGCGCCAGCGTCGCCGCCTGGACCGGCGCCGGGCGCCCGCAGTTCGCGTTTCATGCCGGCCACTCGCTCGGCGAGCTGGGGGCGCTGGTCGCGGCGGGCGCGATCGACCCCGCCGACGGTGTGCGCCTGGCGGTCGTCCGCGGCCGGCTGATGCAGCGCGCGGCCGAGCGCGATCAGGGCGCGATGCTGGCGTTGCTCGGCGACGCCGCCGTGGCCCGCGCGGTCGCCGAGCGCCACGGCGCCGTGATCGCCAACGACAACGGGCCCACCCAGCTCGTCGCCGCGGGCCCGGTCGGGGTGCTCGATGCGGTCGTCGCCGAGGCCAAGGCCGAGGGCCTGCGCACGATCAGCCTCCCGGTTCGGGGGGCCTTTCACTCACCTGCGATGGCACCGGCGGTCGCGCCGTACCGTTCCGCGCTCGCCGAGGTCGCGATCCGGGCGCCGGCAGTGCCGGTGTTCTCGGGCGTCACCGCGGAGCCGTTCGGTACCGCCGCGGAGGGCATCCGCGACCAGCTCGCCGCGGCGCTGGTGCGCCCGGTGCGCTGGCGCGAGATTCTCGAGGAGCTTCACCGCGATGGGATCCGCCGCTTCGTCGAGACCGGCCCGGGCAAGGCGCTGACCGGGATGGTCCGGCGCGCCTTCGACGGGGTCGAGACCGCACTGCTCAGCGAGCGGGAGGCCGCCCATGCCTGAGGCTACGGCTGTCTCGCCGGCGCTGGCCGAGGCGCTCGCGGCGCCGGTGCGTTTCGGCGCCGCCGTCACCAGCGTCGGCGTCGCCGTGCCGCCCGCGAGCGTCTCGAACGCCCCGATTGCGGCACGACTGGGGGTCAGCGAGGAGTGGATCGTCGCCCGCACCGGCGTCCGCGAGCGCCGGATCGCCGCCGAGGGCGAGCAGCTCACCGATTACGCCGCCGAGGCCGCTCGCCGGGCATTGGCGGCCGCCGCGATCGACGCGAGCGAGGTCGACCTGGTCCTCGTCGCGACCATGAGCCACGAGTTCCTGACCCCGAGCGCCGCACCGCTCGTCGCCGCGCGGATCGGCGCCGTGCGGGCGGCGGCCATCGACGTGGGCGCGGCCTGCTCGGGGTTCGTCTCGGCGCTGATCCTGGCCGCGGGCCAGGTAGAGGCCGGGCGCGCCACGGTCGCGCTGGTCGTCGGGGCTGATCTCCTCTCTCGGATCACCGATCCCGACGACCGCGCTACCGCGGCGCTCTTCGGCGACGGCGCCGGCGCGGTGGTGCTGAGCGCGTGCGAAGGGGGTGGGCGAGTCGGCCCCGGGATCCTCGGGGCCGACGGCGCCCGCCACGACCTGGTCACCGCCACCCGGGCAGAGGGAGTCGTGCGGATGAAGGGCCACGATACGTTTCGCCACGCGGTCGACCGCCTCTCCGAGGCCACGGTGGCCGCGGCGGCTGCAGCGGGCCGGGACCTGGACGAGATCGCGGTCTTCGCCTTCCATCAGGCAAACACGCGGATCCTCGCCGCGGTCGGTGAGCGGCTCGGACTCGACCCCGCTCGCGTCGTCGACTGCATCGGGCGCTACGGCAACACCTCGGCGGCGACGATCCCGATCGCGCTCGCTGAGGCGCAGCGCGACGGGCTGCTCGCGCCGGGGACACCGGTCCTGATGGCCGCGTTCGGCGGCGGCCTCACCTGGGCGGCGACGGTGATCGAGTGGGGAGGCGGCGATGACCGCTGACGGTTGCGCTCTGGTCACCGGCGCCGCGCGCGGGATCGGCGCCGCGACGGCGACCGCGCTCGCCGGTGCCGGGTGGCCGGTGGCGGTCAACTACCGCAGCGACGCCGAGAGCGCCGGCGAGGTCGTCGCCGCAATCGAGCGCGCCGGCGGGCGCGGGCTCGCTCTCTGCGCCGACGTCAGCGACACCGACCAGGTCGCGGAGCTCTTCAGCCGGGTGGAGGCCGAGCTCGGGCCGGTGATGGTGCTGGTCAACAACGCCGGTGTCCGCGCGGACGGCCTCGCGCCGCAGCTCGACGCCGGCGCTTGGCACTCCGTCATCGACACGAACCTGTCGGCCGCCTTTCACACGACCCGGCGCGCACTCGGGCCGATGCTGCGGGCCCGCTTCGGACGCATCGTCAACGTGGCCTCGATCGTCGGGCTGCGCGCGAACGCCGGCCAGGCCAACTACGCGGCCTCCAAGGCGGGCCTGGTGGGGCTGACCAAGACGGTCGCGGTCGAGGTCGCGCGGCGGGGGATCACCGTCAACGCGGTCGCCCCCGGCCTGGTCGAGACCAAGCTCACCGAGGGCATCGGCAACGGCCTCGCCGAGGCGATCCCGGCGCGCCGCGCCGGGCGCCCGGATGAGGTCGCCGCCTGCGTGCGCTTTCTGGCCTCCGACGAGGCCGCCTACGTGACCGGATCGGTGCTGACCGTCGACGGCGGGCTCAGCGCCTGAGCAAAACCCAACTACGAACGGAGCGAACAGATGCCAACCCAAGTCACCAGCGAAGCGGTCGAGAAGGTGATCTTCGACGGCCTCGACGAGATCGGGGCCGAGGGCGAGATCACGCGCGAGGCGACCTTCGAGCAGCTCGACGTCGACTCGCTCGACGTGGTCGAGCTCGCGCAGATCATCGAGGACGAGTTCGGGGTCGAGCTCGACGGCGACGCGGTCAAGGACGTGCGCACCGTCGGCGACGTGATCGACCTGGTGGTGGCGCGCGGCGGATGAGCGCCTTGGTCGACAACGGCAGGCGGCCGCGCGTGATCGTCACCGGGATGGGGGCGGTCAGCGCCCTCGGCGTCGGGGCGGAGCCGCTGATCGAGCGCTGGTCGGCCGGCGAGTGCGGGATCCGCGACGGCGTGGGCCGCTGCGACGACTTCGAGCCCGAGGAGCACTTCACTCGCAAGGAAGCGCGCCGCCAGGACCGCTTCACCCAGTTCGCGGTGGTCGCCGCCGCCGAGGCGATCGCCCAAGCGGGATGGGAACCCAAAGGGGGTCAGACCCCGTTTAGGTTGCCGTACGCGCCCGGGCGGGTCGGCTCGGTGATCGGCACCGGCGTCGGCGGCCTGGGGTCGCTGGAGCAGCAGCACGACGTGCTGCGTGGGCGCGGCGCGAAGGCGGTCTCGCCGCTGGCGGTGCCGCTGTTGATGGGCAACGCCGCGTCGGCGGCGGTGGCGATGCGCCACGGGCTCCACGGCCAGTCGTTCGGGGTGATGTCGGCCTGCGCGGCCGGCGCGCACGCGATCGGCCAGGCGTTGCGGATGATCCAGGCGGGCGAGGCCGACGCGGTCGTCACCGGAGGGGCTGAGGCGGCGCTCACCGACGTCGCGACGGCGGCGTTCGCGGCGATGGGAGCGACCTCGGAGACCGGAATCTCGAGGCCCTTCGACGCGCGCCGCGACGGGTTCGTGATGGGCGAGGGCGCCGGCGTGATCGTGCTCGAGCGCGCCGACGCCGCCGCCGAGCGGGGCGCCGAGGCGCTCGCCGAGCTGCGCGGCTACGCCGCCACCTCCGACGCGCACCACCTGACCGCCCCCGAGCCCTCGGGAGCCGAGGCGGCGCGGGCGATCGAGCTCGCACTCGCCGACGCCGGAGTCGATCCGGACCGGGTCGACTACGTGAACGCGCACGGGACCTCGACGCCGCTCAACGACCGCACCGAGACCGAGGCGCTGAAGCAAGCGCTGGGCGAGCGCGCCCGCGAGACGCCCGTCTCGTCGACGAAGTCGACGATCGGCCACTTGCTCGGTGCAGCCGGCGCGGTCGAGGCGGTGGCGACGATCGCGGCGCTGCGGCGCGGGCTCGCACCGCCCACTGTCGGCTGGGAGGAGCGCGACCCCGAGCTCGACCTCGACTACGTCCCGGGCGCGGCGCGCGCGCTCGAGCCGCGCGCGAACGGTGACGGCCCCGAGCCCCTGGTCGCGATCTCCAACTCGTTCGGCTTCGGCGGCCACAACGCGGTCCTCTGCCTCTCCGCATGACCTCGCTCGCCACCGCACCCGCTCGCTACGACACTCGCGCCGACGCGACGCCGCGGGAGCGGCTGGAGCTGCTGTGCGATCCGGGAAGCTTCGCGGTGCTGCGCTCGGCAGTGCGCGCGACCGGCCTCGGCGATCGCGCCCTGCCGGGCGACGGGGTGATCGCCGGCGCCGGCCGAGTCGGTGGTCGGCCGGTGTTCTGCTATGCGCAGGACCCGGCGTTCATGGGCGGCTCGCTCGGCGCCGCTCACGCCGACTCGATCGTCGCCGTGATGCGACTCGCGGGCCGCGCCGGCGCACCGGTGGTGGGCTTCGTCGAGTCGGGCGGCGCGCGGCTTCAGGAGGGTCACGCGGCGCTCGCCGGCTACGGGCGGATCTTCCGCGCCAGCGTCGAGCTCGCCGCGCTGGTGCCACAGATCTCGATCGTCACCGGCGTTTCGGCGGGCGGCGGCGCCTATTCGCCGGCGCTCACCGACTTCGTCGTCATGACCGAGTCCGCCCGCATGTTCCTGACCGGACCGCGGATCGTCGAAGCGGTGCTCGGCGAGCGGATCTCGATGGAGGAGCTGGGCGGCCCCGCGGTCCACGGGGTCAACGGCGTCTGCCAGCTGGTCGCCGCCGACGACGCCGAAGCCATCGTCCAAGTCCGCGAGCTGCTCACCCTGTTGCCGGCGCGAATCGGGGAAGGGGCACCACAAGCCGGGATCGCCGAGCCGCCGGACCCCGACCCGGCGAGCTCGGTCCCGGCCGAGCCGCGGCGCGTCTACGACGTCCGCGACGTTGCCAGGGCGCTCGTCGACGGCGGCCGGCTGCTCGAGCTCTGCGGCGGCTGGGCGCGCAACATGGTCACCGCGCTGGCGCGGATCGACGGCCGGCCGGTGGGCTTCGTCGCCAACCAGCCGTGGCGGCTCGGCGGCGTGATCGACGCCGCCGGCGCCGAGAAGGCGGCGCGCTTCGTCGCTACCTGCGACCGCTTCCGGATCCCGCTCGTCGTGCTGGTCGACACCCCCGGGTTCATGCCCGGCGGCGCGCAGGAGCGTGCCGGGGTGATTCGTCACGGCGCCTCGCTGCTGCGCGCCTTCGCGGCGGCCACCGTGCCGAAGCTGACCCTGATCCTGCGCAAGGCCTACGGCGGCGCCGTGATCACCATGAACTCGCGCGACCTGGGCGCCGACCTCGTCTTCGCCTGGCCGCAGGCGGAGATCGGGATCATGGCCGCCCGCCAGGCGGTCGGGATCGTCCACCGCCGGCGGATCGAGTCTGCCGCCGACCCGGCGGCCTCGCTCGCCGAGCTCGAGAGCGCCTACGCCGAGGAGCACCTCGACGCGGGAGCCGCCGCCGCCGCGGGGTTCGTCGACGAGGTCA
This sequence comes from Solirubrobacterales bacterium, assembly GCA_036794585.1. Lineage (GTDB taxonomy): Bacteria > Actinomycetota > Thermoleophilia > Solirubrobacterales > 70-9 > WHSW01. The sequence goes on from DAIRGH010000068.1 coordinate 9,421, forward strand.
TCGACCCGTGCGAGAGCCGCGCCCGGCTCGCGTGGGCGCTGGCCGCACTGGAGCGCCGGTGACGCTCGACCCGTTCGCCGCGATTGCCAGGGTGATCGGCAGCCAGCTCGGCCCGGAGGTGCGACGCGACCAGCTCGCCCTGTACGTCGCCCTCGGCGACAGCTTCACCGCGGGCACGGGCTGCCGCGACGGCGAGGCCTGGCCCGAGCGGCTGACGAGCGGCCTGCGCGCGCGCAACCCCCAACTCGAGCTGCGCAACCTCGCGGTCGAGGGCGCGACGAGCGACCAGGTGCTCACCCAGCTCCCCGAGGCGGTCCAGCTCGAGCCCGACCTGGTCACGGTGGTCTGCGGGGCGAACGACGTGCTGCGCTCGACCCGCCCGGACGCTCATGCTTACGCGCGCCGGCTGGCTGCGATCTTCGGCCGGCTTCAGGACGCGAACCCGGTCGTCCGAATCGTCACCGCGACCGCGCCGGAACGTTGGGACTTCCTCGAGCTGGGTCCGCGCACGCGGGCGCGGGTAGAACGTGGCGTCGCGCGTTTCAACCGCGCGACCCGGGGCGTCGCCGACGCCTACGGCGTCCCCTGCCTGGAGGTTGCCGGTCACCCCGGTATCGGCCAGGGCGAGAACTTCTGCGCCGACGGGCTTCACCCCTCGGCGCTCGGTCATGCGCGCGCGGCGCGCGGCTTCGCGGCGCTGCTGCGCGAGCAATTCGGAATCGCGATCACGATCCAAGGAGGAGCGGATGAACACGAAGGCGCCTGAGGTCGGCGAGCACCTGGAGACCGGCGGCAGAACGATCACCGAAGCCGATCTCGTCTCGTTCGCGGCGCTGACCGGCGACCGGCATCCTCAGCACACCGACGCCGACTGGGCCCAGCGCGGGCGGTTCGGCGGGCGTGTGGCGCACGGGATGCTGGTGATCTCCTACGCGGTCGGGCTCGTGCCCATCGACCCCGAGCGGGTGCTGGCTCTGCGCGGCCTCGACTCGGTCACCTTCAAGCGCCCGGTGATGATCGGCGACACGATCTCGGTTCGCACCCGGGTCGAGAACGTGCGCAGGCTCGACTCCGAGCACGCGCTGGTCAGCTCGGCCTGGCGGGTGATCAACCAGCACGAGCAGGTCGTGGCTCGCGCCACCGTCGACGCGATCTGGCGGGTGTCCCAGGACCGGCCCGAACCGACGAATGGCGTCCGCGAGGCCGCGGCCCTCGAAGGCGAGCGGGTACTGCTGTGATCCTGGCCGGCAAGCGGATCGTCGTCACCGGGGTCGCGAACCGCCATTCGATCGCCTACGCGATCGCGGCGCGAGCTCAAGAAGAAGGCGCCGAGATCGTGCTCACCAGCTTCGGCCGCATGCGGCGGATGACCGAGCGCGCGGCCAAGCGGCTGCCCGATCCGCCCGACGTGCTCGAGCTCGACGTCAACAGCGATCGCGATCTCGCGGAGCTCACGGACGAGCTCGGTCGCCGCTGGGGCCGCGTCGACGGGGCGATCCACGCGATCGCCCATGCCCCCGCCGACGCCCTGGGCGGCAACTTCGTCGCCGCACCGCGCGAGAGCGCCAGGATCGCCTTCGAGACCAGCGCCTACTCGCTCAAGGCGCTGGCGGCGGCGCTCGAGCCGCTGGTCGTCTCCGACAACGGCGCCGGCCCGGGTCGCGCCAGCATCGTCGGCCTCGACTTCGACGCCTCGGTCGCGTGGCCGGCCTACGACTGGATGGGGGTGGCGAAGGCGGCGCTGGAGTCGGTTGCCCGCTACCTGGCCCGCGACCTGGGCCCGCGCGGCGTGCGGGTCAACCTGATCTCGGCGGGGCCGATCTCAACCCCGGCGGCGTCGGGGATCCCGGGGTTCGAGGGATTGGCGGCGGCCTGGGACTCAGGCGCCCCGCTGGGCTGGGATCGCGCCGACGCCGGAGCCGTCGCCGACGCGGCGATCTTCCTGCTCTCCGATCTCGCCCGCGCGATCAGCGGCGAGATCGTCCACGTCGACGGCGGCTTTCACGCGGTCGCGCCCGTTGGCGTCAGCGTTCAACGTCTTTCAGGAGCTTGATGAGATCGGCGACCTTCTGCTCGCGAAGCATCGGATCGCGAAGCGGGAGATGCTCGAGCAACGTGTAGCGATTCCTGCGGCCGATTCGCTCCCGGGCTAGGTAGCCGTCCTCGACGAGCTCGCTGACGATCCGATGCGTGGTGCGCTCGGTGATGCCAAGCGAAACGGCGATGTCTCTAAGCCGGGCGTCTGGCTCTGCGGCGATACGCAGCAGCACATGACCGTGGTTCGAGAGGAACTTCCAGCCCTCCATCATCGACATAGATTACATGACTTGTATTTCTAGAAAAAGCTGTTAGGTTCGTCCCACGCGTTAGGCGGATGCTGACAACCACGGAAGGCTCGGATGGCAACGACGAACTCAGGTCACTCGCCCGGTCAACGCGGCACACGCAAGGGGCTTGCGAGTCGAGCCGCCCATTGGAGCGCGGAGCACCGCAAGACCGCGATCTTCGGCTTCCTCGCCTTCGCGATCGTCGCCTTCATGGCGGGTCAGTCGGTGGGCACCAACCAGCTCACGGACCTCGACAACTTCACCGGCGAGACGCTCCGTGCCGAACAGGCGCTTGACGACGCGGGGATGCGGCCGATCGAAGAGGTCGTCCTGGTCCAAAGCGATGAGCTGACGATCGACGATCCCGAGTTCCGGGCGACGGTCGAGGACGTGGCCGACCGGATGTCGGGCGTTGCCTACGTGGAGAACATCGGCTCGCCCCTGACCGGCGACGCCGAGGTCACCGCCGACGGCCACGCCGCGCTGGTCACGTTCGAGATCGCCGGTGACTCGGTCGAGGCCAAGGATCGGGTCGATCCCACCCTCGCAGCGACCGCCGCAGTCCAGGCGGCGCACCCGGAGCTCGTGGTCGAGCAGTTCGGTGGGGCAAGCGCAAACAAGGCGATCAACGAGACGATCAACGAGGACATCGGAAAGGCCGGCCTGCTGTCACTGCCGATCACGCTGATCATCCTCATGCTCACCTTCGGCAGCCTTGTGGCCGCCGGAGTGCCGCTGCTAATCGGGATCAGCTCTGTGGTCGCCGCGCTCGGCCTGGTCGCGATCCCGAGCCAGCTGCTTCCGATCGACCCGAACGTCTCGGCCGTGATCCTGATGATCGGACTCGCGGTGGGTGTCGACTATTCGCTGTTCTATCTGCGCCGCGAACGGGAGGAGCGCGCCGCCGGGCACGACCCGCGCCCGGCGCTCGAGATCGCCGCGGCGACCTCGGGGCGGGCGGTGCTGATCTCCGGTCTCACCGTGCTGGTCGCGATGGCCGGCATGTTCATCAGCGGCGACAAGGCGTTCATCTCGTTTGCCTACGGGACGATGATCGTCGTCGCGATCGCCATGTTCGCCTCGCTGACCGTGCTCCCGGCGATGCTCGACTGGCTCGGCGATCGGGTCGAGAAGGGCCGACTGCCATTCATCGGCCGCCGCCGCCCGGCCGGAGACTCGCGCTTCTGGTCTGCCCTCACCGGTCGTGTCATGCGCCGGCCGGTGCTCTCGATCGTCCTCGCGGGCGGCTTGCTGGTCGCGCTTGCGATCCCGGCACTGAACATGAAGACCGTGATCAGCAGCGTCGAGGACCTGCCGCAGGACCTTGCCGTGATCAAGACCTACGACCAGGTCAAGGAGGTCTTCCCGAGCGAGGGCGTGACGACGCGTGTCGTCGTCGAAGCTGATGACGTGCGTTCGGGCGACGCCGCCGACGGGATCGCCGCGCTGCGCGACGAGGTCGTGGGCTCGGACTCGTTCTTGTCAGGAACCTCCGTCACCTACAGCGAGGACGCGACCGTCGCCAAGATCGAGGTCCCGACACCCGGCACCGGCACCGACGCCGCGTCGGTTGGAGCGCTCCACGAGATCCGCGACGAGATCATCCCGGCGACGGTCGGTCAGATCGACGGGGTGAGCGTCAACGTCGCCGGCGACGCGGCCGCGACCGAGGACTCCAGGGCTCAGTCGAACAGCAGGCTGCCGCTGATCTTCGCCTTCGTCTTCGGGCTCGCGTTCCTGCTCATGTTGGTCACGTTCCGCTCGATCGTGATCCCGCTGAAGGCGATCGTCCTCAATCTGCTCTCCGTCGGGGCCGCCTACGGGATCTTGGTCCTCGTCTTCCAGGACGGTCACGGCGAGTCGCTGCTCGGCTTCACCTCGAACGGCGGCGTCGCCTCATGGTTGCCGCTGTTCCTGTTCGTGATCCTGTTCGGACTCTCGATGGACTACCACGTCTTCATCCTCTCCCGGGTCAAGGAACTCCACGACAAGGGGATGAGCACGCGAGAGGCGGTCCGTCACGCGATCTCATCGACCGCCGGCACGGTGACCAGCGCGGCGCTCGTGATGGTCGGCGTGTTCGCGGTCTTCGCCACGCTGAGCTTCATCGACCTGAAGGAGCTCGGGCTCGGCCTCGCCGCGGCGGTGCTGATCGACGCGACTCTGATCCGCGGCGTGCTGCTGCCGGCATCGATGACGGTGCTGGGTGACTGGAACTGGTACCTGCCGAGGTGGCTCGAGTGGTTGCCGCGGGTAGGCGGAGAACCCGGGGCGCCGCTTCCGCCGCCGCTGCCTGAGCGGGGCGGTCCTCCGATCGAGCCAGACCCAGAGGCGCCCGAGCCAGAGCGGGAACCGGTCCCGGCTTAGTCCAGTACGACTAGAGCACGCTAGGCGGGGGTTCAGGCGCCGGGCGTGTAGCTGACCAGCTCCCCGCGTCCGCCAGTGCCGTCGGTGTGCACGCTCAGCAGCGGGCCGACGCCGGGCGCGTAGAACTTCAGCTCCTGCACCTTCGGCTCCAGCGGCACCAGGTCGCGCGTCATCAACACGTCCTTGTTGAAGTAGCCGTAGCGGACCTGAACCTGCTCCTCGCCGACTGTGACGATCGCGGCCTTGTCCTCGGCCTCGCCCTCGTAGTACTCCTGGCGGAAAGTCATACCGGCGACCGGGTCGGCCGGCATCGCGACTCCGGCCTCGGCTCCGTCGACGCCGGCCTCGAACGAGCCGCTGTGGTCGACGACCTTGCCGTTCTCGTAGTTCGTGACCCACTCGCCCAGGTACCAGATGTTTCCGGCCGAGTCCTGGGCGAACCAATCGTCGGTGATCTCCACCGGCACGCCGTGCTTGGTGACCGTGTCGCGGACCACGCGGGCCTCGATCCCGTTGGCGATCATTTTCGTCTCGTCGGTGACCTCGACGACCACCTTCTCGCGGCCGCCCACCGTGTCCGTCTCCCGAAAGACCCACTTGCTGCCGGGGCTCATCGGCCAGTAGGGGTTGTCGATCTCGGTCGTGAACTCCGCCGGGTCGAGCGTCACGGGCTCGCTCCCCTGCGGCAGTGCCGCCGTCTGGTTCGCTGCTTGCCCGTCACTGCCGCAGGCTGCTACCGCAAGCGCGATCGCGGCCACGCCGAGCACACTGGTGATCTGCCTCGACTTGTTCATCTCGTCCCCTCCGGTTCGCGCCGGATCGCCCGGCTATTTGGACTTGTGGGTCGGAGCTTCTCGAACTCGGATGAAAGGACCGTGAAGGTGAGATGAAAAGTTTCGCGTGCCGAGGATGGCCACCGTATGTAGGGCTGATGAAGGGCCCGTGATACGCGACCGGCTAGCTCCCGAGCCCGCCCTCGACACCCGACAACGCCGCGAGCACCAGGTCGCCGATCGTCGAGAGGTCGTAGCCGCCCTCCTGGACGACCACGGTCGGCAAGCCGAGCGCGCCTAGAGCCCGGCCCGCGCCGTCGAAGGCCTCGGCGGTCACGGTGAGCGGGCTCTCGGAGTCCGCCGCGGCGGCGTCGACCCCGAGTGCGACGACCAGCGCCTTCGCGCCGCCCACGCTTGCCCAGTCGACGAGCTCGCCGACCGCCGCGAGCCATTGCTCGTCGCCGCTTCCGGGTGCCAGGGCGATGTTGCGGTTCGCGCCGGCGCCAGACCCGGCGCCGGCTTCCGCCTCGAAGCCGAGGAAGTGTGGAAACCAGCCGGCGCCCGGATCGACGTGCACCGAGCAGGTGAGCACGGTCGGGTCTTCGTAGAAGATCGCCTGGGTGCCGTTGCCGTGGTGGGCGTCGATGTCGAGCACCGCCACCGGGCCGGCGCCGGCGTCGCGCAGCCGCGCCG